>NZ_JBFAJD010000008.1:0-291633 GCF_040655035.1 Streptomyces sp. NPDC050549 | reverse complement strand
GCCCACAAGTCCGGCACCGTCAAGGGCCTCGGCGCGGAAGTCGGAGCATCCATCACCTCCGGCGCCGCCATCTGCGAGATCAAGGACTGATCCGACCGCACGTACAGAGGTGCCCGGCCGACAGGAACAGCCTGTCCGCCGGGCACCTCTGTAATGTGACGGGACAACGCCGTACCGCACCGAGGAGGGCAGGTGGGACCCGTGGCCGACACAGCCAGGCCGCCGGCGGGCCTGCGTGCCGACGCCCGCCGCAACTACGAGCGGCTGCTCGCCGAGGCCCGGGTGTCCTTCGCCGCGCACGGCACGGACGCGTCCCTGGAGGACGTGGCCCGGCGCGCGGGCGTCGGCATCGGTACGTTGTACCGGCACTTTCCCAACCGGCAGTCCCTGATGAGCGCCGTCTTCGAGGACGCGGTGGGTGAACTCCTCACGCGCTCAAGGGAGTTGCTGTCCGCGCCGCAGCCGTGCGCGGCCCTGGTGACCTGGCTGCGGGAGATGGTGACCCACGCCAGCGAGTACCGGGGGCTTTCACGGGCGCTGATGGCTGTGGCCCAGGACGAGACTTCGGACCTGGGCCGGTGCAGCGCGCCCATCCGGGAGGCGGGGGGTGCGTTGCTCTCGCGAGCGCAGGCCGCCGGTGACGTGCGCGGTGACGTCGGGATCGGCGACCTGCTTCAGCTGACGCATGCGATTGCGCTGGCGGCCGAGGGGAACCCTGGGGATCCTGAACTGGCCGACAGATTACTGACGTTGACGCTGCGGGGGTTGAAGCCGTAGTACTTCGTCGTGGCTGGTCGCGCAGTTCCCCGCGCCCCTGAAGAAACCGGTCGCCCTGCGTCTTTCAGGGGCGCGGGGAACTGCGCGACCAGCCCCCACCGGCCCGCAGCCGAAATCCGCACCCGTCAGCGACGCGATCAACGCCTGCGCAAGTCCGCCACCCTCGCCGCGCGCTCCCGCTCCGGCGACTCCCCGGTCAGTACGCCCGCCGAACGCAACCCCGGCCCCCCACCCGGCACTTGACCCCGTCGCGGAGCCGGAAGGGGTACGTCCCGGCGTCGTTGTTCCCGCGCCGGGACCTGATCACCCCCCTGGCTGCCCGCCGCGCCGGCCACCGCGATCTGCACCCCCTGGTCGGCGAGGGCCTGCAACTCGGTGGCGGCGCGGTCGTCGTGGCCCGGGGGCTCGTCGGTGACGAGACGGGTGATCACGTCCGTGGGCACGGTCTGGAACATGGTGTCCGTACCGAGCTTGGTGTGGTCGGCGAGGACTACGACCTCGGCCGCCGCCTGGACGAGGGCCCGGTCGACGGACGCCGAGAGCATGTTGGACGTGGACAGACCGCGCTCGGCGGTCAGCCCGCTACCGGAGAGGAAGGCCCGGGAGACGCGCAGCCCCTGGAGGGACTGCTCGGCCCCGCTGCCCACCAGCGCGTAGTTGGAACCGCGCAGGGTGCCCCCGGTCATCACGACCTCCACGCGGTTGGCATGGGCCAACGCCTGGGCCACCAGCAGGGAGTTGGTGACGACGGTCAGTCCGGGCACCCGGGCGAGCCGGCGGGCCAGCTCCTGGGTGGTGGTACCCGCCCCCACCACGATGGCCTCGCCCTCTTCGACGAAGCTCGCGGCGAGATCGGCAATGGCCGTCTTCTCGGCGGTCGCGAGATGCGATTTCTGCGGAAAGCCGGACTCCCGCGTAAACCCGCCCGGCAATACCGCACCGCCGTGCCGGCGGTCGAGGAGTCCTTCTGCCTCCAGTGCGCGCACGTCCCGCCGTACGGTCACTTCGGAGGTCTGGACGACGCGGGCGAGCTCACGGAGCGATACAGCCCCATTCGCTCGCACCATTTCGAGGATCAATTGGCGACGTTCTGCAGCGAACACGAAACTGACAGTAACCCCAACGACCGTCTGCTTTCAGCTGTTTGCGGTGAATAGCAGAAGTTGTTCGCACAGGAGGGCGAGAAGTGGTATAGGGGGCAGTCCCGGCGCCTATGCCGTACGAATGGGCGGCAACTCCCCGTGACCAGCGGGGAGTCGGTGCGGCCTCAGACTTCGCCCGTCGCCTTGCGGGTGTGCAGCTGTCGGGCCACCTCGGCGATCGAGCCCGAAAGGGACGGGTAGACGGTGAAGGCGTTCGCGATCTGTTCGACCGTCAGATTGTTGTCCACGGCGATCGAGATCGGGTGGATCAGCTCCGAGGCGCGGGGCGCCACGACGACACCGCCGACGATGATCCCGGTGCCCGGGCGGCAGAAGATCTTGACGAAGCCGTCCCGGATGCCCTGCATCTTCGCGCGCGGGTTGCGGAGGAGGGGGAGCTTCACGACGCGGGCGTCGATCTTGCCCGCGTCGACGTCGGCCTGGCTGTAGCCGACGGTGGCGATCTCGGGGTCGGTGAAGACGTTCGAGGAGACCGTCTTCAGGTTGAGCGGGGCCACCGCGTCGCCGAGGAAGTGGTACATGGCGATACGGCCCTGCATCGCGGCCACCGAGGCGAGCGCGAAGATGCCGGTGACGTCACCGGCCGCGTAGACACCGGGGGCGGTCGTCCTGGACACCTTGTCGGTCCAGATGTGGCCCGAGTCGCGCAGCCTGACGCCCGCCTCCTCCAGGCCCATGCCGGCGGAGTTCGGGATGGCGCCGACGGCCATGAGGCAGTGGGAGCCCGTGATGACACGGCCGTCGGCGAGGGTGACCTCGACCTTGTCTCCCACGCGCTTGGCGGACTGGGCGCGGGAGCGGGCCATGACGTTCATGCCGCGGCGCCGGAAGACGTCTTCGAGTACGGCGGCTGCGTCCGGGTCCTCGCCGGGCAGGACGCGGTCGCGCGAGGAGACGAGGGTGACCTTGGAGCCGAGAGCCTGGTAGGCGCCGGCGAACTCGGCACCGGTGACACCGGAGCCGACCACGATCAGCTCTTCGGGGAGTTCGGTGAGGTCGTAGACCTGGGTCCAGTTCAGGATGCGCTCGCCGTCGGGGCGGGCGTCGTCCAGCTCACGGGGGTGGCCGCCGGTCGCGATGAGGACGGCGTCCGCGACGAGGGTCTCCTCGGTGCCGTCGGCCGCCTTCACGACGACCTTGCGGGAGCCGTCGATCGCCTGCATGCCGTCGAGCCGGCCCCGGCCGCGCATGACACGGGCGCCGGCCCGGGTCACGGACGCGGTGATGTCGTGCGACTGGGCGAGCGCGAGGCGCTTCACACGCCGGTTCACCTTGCCGAGGTCGACCCCGACGACCCTGGCCGCCTGCTCCAGGGGTGGGGTGTCGTCGGCGACGATGATGCCGAGTTCCTGGTGCGACGAGTCGAAGGTGGTCATCACCTCGGCCGTCGCGATAAGGGTCTTCGACGGCACGCAGTCGGTCAGCACCGACGCCCCGCCCAGACCGTCGCAGTCGACGACGGTCACCTCCGCGCCGAGCTGCGCTGCCACCAGCGCCGCTTCATAGCCGCCGGGTCCGCCACCGATGATCACGATCCGAGTCACGTACCCCATTGTCCCGCACGCTTCAAGATGCTTCCGCCCGGGGGCGACGGGGGTGTGTGGTTCGTTGTGGGTCGGTGCCGCGCCGGGGGGGGTGTCCGTCCTCGGAACGGCGCGGAATCGGTCACTCAACAGTGCGGAGGTGTTGACGCGCCGGCCGCTGCGGGCGGACACCCCCCGGCACGGCACCTTCGCGCCGTACGCGGGTGGCGGGCCATGTGGTGCGCCGCCGTTCCGAATCCCGTGTCCGCGGCGGGGGTGAACCGGGCACCTCGGTGACCCGGGGTACCCCCGGTTACGGGAGTGGCGGGTGGGTTCGCTGCCGTACTCTCGGAGCATGTCGCTCTACGCCGCGTACGCCGGCAATCTCGACGCGCGGCTGATGACCCGCCGCGCCCCGCACTCGCCCCTGCGCGCCACGGGCTGGCTGAACGGATGGCGGCTGACCTTCGGCGGTGAGCACATGGGCTGGGAGGGCGCGCTCGCGACGATCGTGGAGGCACCGCGCTCCCAGGTCTTCGTCGCGCTGTACGAGATCGCGCCGCCCGACGAGGAGTCCATGGACCGTTGGGAGGGCGTCGGCCTCGACGTCTACCGGCGCATGCGGGTCCGCGTGCACACCCTGGACGGCGAGGAACCCGCCTGGGTGTACGTCCTCAACGGATACGAGGGGGGACTCCCGTCCGCCCGCTACCTCGGCGAGCTCGCCGACGCGGCCGAATCCGCCGGGGCGCCGCACGACTATGTGATGGAGCTGCGGAAGCGGCCCTGCTGAGGATTTCCGCGGCTCCGCTGAGGGCTTCCCACACACCACGCCCGTCACATGCCTCGTTGGAAACGACAAGACAACGATCGCAATCCCGTGAGCTCCGTCATCTACGCGCGTAGGCCCAGACCAGCTACCCTCAACCGCGTGAACGCATCTCTTCTTCCGGACGACATCCAGGGCGACCCCCACGCCGCCGCTGACGCCGCCGCCGCGCGCCTGCGCGAACTGACGGGCGCCGAGACCCACGACGTCGCTCTTGTGATGGGCTCCGGCTGGGGGCCGGCCGTCGACGCCCTCGGCGTACCCGAGGCCGACTTCCCCGTCACCGAGCTGCCCGGATTCCCGCCGCCGGCCGTCGAGGGCCACGGTGGCCGGGTCCGCTCGTACGCGATCGGCGACAAGCGCGCGCTGGTCTTCCTCGGCCGCACCCACTACTACGAGGGCCGCGGTGTCGCCGCCGTCGCGCACGGGGTCCGTACCGCCGTCGCCGCCGGCTGCAAGACCATCGTCCTGACCAACGGCTGCGGGGGGCTCCGCGAGGGTATGCGGCCCGGGCAGCCTGTGCTGATCAGCGACCACATCAACCTCACGGCCGCCTCCCCGATCATCGGCGCGAACTTCGTCGACCTGACGGATCTGTACTCGCCCCGGCTGCGGGCGCTCTGCAAGGAGATCGACCCCGCTCTGGAGGAGGGTGTCTACGCCCAGTTCCCCGGCCCGCACTACGAGACTCCCGCCGAGATCCGCATGGCCCGGGTGATCGGGGCGGACCTGGTGGGCATGTCGACGGTGCTGGAAGCGATCGCGGCGCGTGAGGCGGGTGCGGAGGTGCTGGGTATCTCCCTGGTGACGAACCTCGCCGCGGGGATGACGGGGGAACCGCTGAACCACGAGGAGGTTCTGCAGGCCGGGCGCGATTCCGCCACGCAGATGGGGTCACTGTTGGCTCAGGTGCTGGGTCGGCTGTAGGCGCCGTTCAGGATTTTTCCCACCCACCCGTCTCGGTCGGCCGCGAAGCTGACGAACACCACACCACGAGAGGTTGACCTGACGTGCACGACGACGATCTCATCGCGCGGGCCAAGACCTGGCTCGCCGAGGACCCCGACGCGGACACCCGCGAGGAGCTGGGGAAGCTCATCGACGCCGGGGACGTCACGGAACTCGCGGAGCGCTTCAGCGGCACCCTCCAGTTCGGCACCGCCGGCCTCCGCGGCGAACTCGGCGCCGGCCCCATGCGGATGAACCGCGCCGTCGTCATCCGCGCCGCCGCCGGCCTCGCCGCGTACCTCAAGCACAACGGCCACACCGACGGAGTCGTCGTCATCGGCTACGACGCCCGGCACAAGTCCGCGGACTTCGCCCGCGACACCGCCGCCGTGATGACCGGCGCCGGACTCCGGGCGGCCGTACTGCCGCGCCCGCTCCCCACCCCCGTACTCGCCTTCGCCATACGGCACTTGGGCGCGATCGCGGGCGTGGAGGTCACCGCCAGCCACAACCCGCCCCGCGACAACGGCTACAAGGTGTACCTCGGCGACGGCTCCCAGATCGTGCCCCCGGCCGACGCGGACATCGCCGCCGAGATCGACGCGATCCATTCGCTGCACGACGTACCCCGCCCCACGGACGGCTGGGAAACCCTCGACGACAGCGTCCTCGACGCCTACCTCGCCCGCACCGACGCCGTCCTGGCCCCCGGCTCCCCCCGCACCGCCCGTACCGTCTACACGGCGATGCACGGCGTCGGCAAGGACGTCCTGCTGGCCGCGTTCGCCCGCGCCGGCTTCCCCGAGCCGGTGCTCGTCACCGAACAGGCCGAGCCCGACCCTGACTTCCCGACCGTCGCGTTCCCCAACCCGGAGGAGCCGGGCGCGATGGACCTCGCCTTCGCCCGGGCCCGCGCCACGGACCCCGACCTGATCATCGCCAACGACCCCGACGCCGACCGCTGCGCCGCGGCCGTCAAGGACCGTACGCACGACGGTGACTGGCGCATGCTCCGCGGCGACGAGGTCGGCTCCCTGCTCGCCGCGCACCTCGTGCGGCGCGGCGCCCAGGGCACCTTCGCCGAGTCGATCGTCTCCTCGTCCCTCCTCGGCCGTATCGCCGAGAAGGCGGGCCTGCCCTACGAGGAGACCCTCACCGGCTTCAAGTGGATCGCCCGGGTCGACGGTCTTCGCTACGGCTACGAGGAGGCCCTCGGCTACTGCGTGGACCCCGACGGTGTGCGCGACAAGGACGGCATCACCGCCGCCCTGCTCATCACCGAGCTGGCGTCCGAGCTGAAGGAGGAGGGCCGCGATCTGCTGGACCTCCTCGACGATCTCGCCGTGACGCACGGTCTGCACGCCACCGACCAACTCTCCGTGCGCGTCGAGGACTTGACCGTCATCGCGGACGCCATGCGACGGTTGCGCGAGCAGCCGCCGACCCGGCTTGCGGGCCTGCGTGTCACGAAAGCCGAGGACCTCGCGGAGGGCACCGACGCGCTTCCGCCCACGGACGGCCTGCGTTACACGCTAGACGGTGCCCGCGTCATCGTCCGGCCCAGCGGCACCGAGCCCAAACTGAAGTGCTACCTGGAGGTCGTGGTCCCCGTGGCCACGCACGCCGACCTCCCGGCGGCCCGCGTGCAGGCGGCCGGGACGCTGGAGACGATCAAGCGGGACCTGTCGGCGGCGGCCGGTATCTGAGCCGTCACCAGCAGTCCAGCCGTTCACCCGAAGACGGGGTGTCCCTGCCCGGGGCACCCCGTCTTCGGGTCTGCCGCGCCACAGGACCTACAGCCAGCCCTGACGGACCGCCATCAGCACTACCCATACGACCGCAAGCACCGCGGTATACGGCCACAGCGGGCGCCCGCGCTCCTCCTCCCCGCTCTCGCCGGTGGGCCGCAGGGCGGGGTCGGCGATCATCGCGGAGAGTTCGGCGGCGAGGGCGTCGTAGGGGTGGGTGAGGCCGCGCTTGCGCTGAAGCCAGGGCCAACGGGGCGCGGACACCGACCAGTTGTCGCCGCCACGGACCCGCAGCTGCAACTCGAACGACTCCCGGCGCGCCGAGCGGAGGTCGTCCCAGGAGATGTGACGCGGGGCGCGCAGCCGGTTCAGCCAGATGCCGGTGCGGTCGGCCGTGAGGCGCCAGCCCAGTTTCACCGGGACGACGAGGGCGCCCATCAGACCGATGGCGAGCAGCAGGGCCCGGTGCCAAAAACCGTCGTCGATCCCGATCAGACAGAGCCAGACGCCCCACTGCACCACCAGGAAGGCCGACAGCCTGTCCACCGGCCCCGCCCGCCAGCGCCGTACCGGCACGACGGTCATGGTCCGCGCGACCTCGACCAGTTCCGCGTGCTCCGCCTCGGCATGCGCCGCCCGCGCCGCCGCCCGCTCCTCCCGGGCGAGCCGCGACCCCAGGCCGCGCTCCGACAGCGGCCGTACCGGACCCGTCGACCACTCGGTCAGCGGCGGCTCGCCCGGCTTCGGGGCAGCACTGACGAGCAGGACCTCGGCGCCGTCGCAGGGCGCGCCGTAGAGGACGGCCTCGTGCAGGGGACCGCGTTCCTCGTCCTTGAGCCCGTCGAGGAGTTCGTCCAGCTCCTCTTCTTCGTCGCCCTCTTCCTCCTCGTCCTCGTCGGTGGCCTGTGTCATGACCGGGACCGTGAACAGGGGCCGGAGCGCCGTGGTGTCGTCCGCCGCGAAGACCACGGCGTCCCCGTGACCGTCCTTGCGGACGAGGACGCGCAGCACCGGCGCGGGTGCCCGGCGCAGCGCGAGGGCCCGCCGCCGGCCGAGGACTCCGGAGAGCAGCACGGTGAGCGCCAGCCCGAGCAGGAACAGGCCCGCCGCGGCCCCTCCTCTGCGGTCCTCGGCGTAGCGCCACAGCGGGGAGGCAGCGAGCAGCGCGAGTGCGGGTACGGCCACGACGGTGCCGAATCCGACGAGGAACCGGCCTCGCCGCACCGGTGCGTCCGCCGCGGGCAGCACGGCGGTGACTCCGTCGGCCGCCGCCAGGGCGCTGCTCCGCTGCCGGGCCCGCGCGCGTGCCCGCAGTTCGGCGGCCGTCACCGAGGCGACGAGCAGCAGCGCGGCGCACACCGGTGCCGGCCACGGCACCCCGCTCACCCCCAGTACCAGCGCCAGCACTACGGCCACGACCGGGACGGAGAACCGTACGACCTCGGGCCGCCACACACCCCAGACGGCCTGCAGCGGCAGCAGCGCGATCAGATACGGGGGCAGGTCCGTCAGGGTCAGCAGGCACAAGGCGACGATCAGAGAAAGCACCGCCGACTGTTCGACCAGCCACAGCCGCGGCCGGACCGGCACCCACCACGGGGCTCCCGCCCGGATCCACGCGCGCGTCCGCTCCTCGTCCCAGGCGGCGCAGCCGTCGGGTATCGCGACCGGGGGCAGCCGCAGCGGCTCCTGAAGGATCGTGTCCATGACTTCCCAGAGACTCGGACCACGGGTGTGGTCGGCGTGGCTCGGCTTCGCCTCCGGGTGGGGGACCGCCGCCGCGGCCGAGTTCGGGTCGAATGATGATGCGGAAAGCTGTGAGAGCGGACGGAGGTCCGGTCAGCCCGTGGCCACGAGGATCGCCAGCACCACGGCGCCTGCGAGTGCCGGGGCGATCACCTCGTACGCCCAGCGCACCGTGACCTCGCCCTGCGCCGACTCCGCCTGTTCCCGGTTCTCCAGCAGCTCGTTCAGGTCGCTCATGATCTGGTCGGACTCCGCGCGCGTGGACTCACCGGCCGCGGAGCCGCCGCCCAGGCCCCCGCCGAAGCCCCCGAACCCGCCGAACCCGCCGCCGAAGCCCCCGGCCCTGCCGCCCCGTCCGGCCTGGCCGCCCGCCTCCGCCTTGGACCGTGCCTCGCGGCGCGCCGCCCGCTTGCGGCTGCGCAGCGAGACCGGGATCGCCCACAACTGGAACTTGGTGCCGGACTTGGCGATGACCTCGTTCGAGAGCCCGGACCGCAGCGCGGCCACCTCGCCCCACGGCACGACGACGACCCGGAACGGGTTGCGCACGCGCAGCCGGTCGTCGTTGGCGTACACGGCCGGGCGGAACGTGAAGGCGACCACCAGCGGCACGACGAGGATCAGCCCCGCGAGCGCGAGCCACGGCGTGCGGCCGTTTCCCCGTACGAGCGCGTCGATGCCGAGCCAGAGCCCGATGGCGAGCAGCAGTACGCCGCCTGCGATGCCCATGGAGGACCGGTAGACGCGGTCCGGGGGCTGCGGTGCGGGAGGCTCGTGGTGCGGGGTCGTCATGGTGCCGATTGTGCCTCAGAGCTGCGCCCGGTCGCCGTTGGGGACCTGCTCGTTTGCGAGTGCGGCCGTGCTGTGGCTGGTCGCGCCCACGCGGCGGAGCCGCACATCGATACGGCTCCGCGCCATTGGGGCGCGGATCTCCCCCGGGGTGTACAGCCGCTACGCGCGTAGATATGCTCGTCTGGTGACCATGCCCACCACTGCACCCACAGCACATGCTCTCGGTGACGTCACCGCGTCCGACAGCACGCTGCGCCGCTTCCTCCACGGGCTGCCCGGCGTCGACGCGGTCGGCCTGGAGGCGCGTGCCGCCTCGCTCGGGACCCGTTCCATCAAGACCACCGCGAAGGCGTACGCCATCGACCTCGCCATCTCGATGGTCGACCTGACGACGCTGGAAGGCGCGGACACCCCCGGCAAGGTCCGGGCGCTCGGCGCCAAGGCGGTCCGCCCCGACCCGACCGACCGGACGAGCCCCTCGACCGCGGCCGTCTGTGTCTATCCCGACATGGTCGCCGTCGCCAAGGAGGCCGTCGCCGGTTCCTCGGTGAAGGTCGCCTCCGTCGCCACCGCCTTCCCGGCCGGCCGTGCCGCGCTCTCCGTGAAGCTGGCCGACGTGCACGACGCGGTCGCCGCGGGCGCCGACGAGATCGACATGGTCATCGACCGCGGGGCGTTCCTCGCCGGCAACTACATGAAGGTGTACGACGAGATCGTCGCCGTGAAGGAGGCCTCGGGCGCCGCCCGTCTGAAGGTCATCTTCGAGACGGGCGAGCTGTCGACGTACGACAACATCCGGCGCGCGAGCTGGCTCGGCATGCTGGCCGGCGCGGACTTCATCAAGACGTCGACGGGCAAGGTCGCCGTCAACGCGACGCCCGCGAACACCCTGTTGATGCTGGAGGCGGTCCGCGACTTCCGCGCCCAGACCGGCATCCAGGTCGGGGTGAAGCCCGCGGGCGGTATCCGTACCTCCAAGGACGCCGTCAAGTTCCTGGTCATCGTCAACGAGACGGCGGGCGAGGACTGGCTCGACAACCACTGGTTCCGCTTCGGCGCGTCCTCGCTCCTGAACGACCTGCTGATGCAGCGTCAGAAGCTGGCCACCGGCCGCTACTCCGGCCCCGACTACGTGACGGTGGACTGATCCAACATGGCATCCACATCTGCATCCGCATCTGCTTTTGAGTACGCTCCGGCCCCCGAGTCCCGCTCGGTCGTCGACATCGCGCCCTCCTACGGCCTGTTCATCGACGGCGAGTTCACCGAGGCCGCCGACGGCAAGGTCTTCAAGACCGTGTCCCCGTCCACCGAAGAGGTCCTCTCCGAGATCGCCCGGGCGGGCGAGGCGGACGTCGACCGCGCGGTGAAGGCCGCCCGCAAGGCCTTCGAGAAGTGGTCGGCGCTGCCCGGCTCCGAGCGCGCCAAGTACCTGTTCCGCATCGCCCGGATCATCCAGGAGCGCAGCCGCGAACTGGCCGTCCTGGAGACCCTGGACAACGGCAAGCCCATCAAGGAGACGAGGGACGCCGACCTCCCCCTGGTCGCCGCGCACTTCTTCTACTACGCGGGCTGGGCCGACAAGCTCGACCACGCCGGCTTCGGCGCGAACCCGCAGCCCCTCGGTGTCGCGGGCCAGGTCATCCCCTGGAACTTCCCCCTCCTGATGCTGGCCTGGAAGATCGCCCCGGCGCTGGCCACCGGCAACACAGTCGTTCTGAAGCCGGCGGAGACCACCCCCCTCTCCGCGCTCTTCTTCGCGGACATCTGCCGCCAGGCCGGCCTCCCCAAGGGTGTCGTCAACATCCTTCCGGGATACGGCGACACGGGCGCCGCACTCGTCGCGCACCCGGACGTCGACAAGGTCGCGTTCACCGGTTCCACGGCCGTCGGCAAGGCGATCGCGCGCCAGGTGGCCGGCACGACGAAGAAGGTCACCCTCGAACTCGGCGGCAAGGGCGCGAACATCGTCTTCGACGACGCTCCCATCGACCAGGCCGTCGAGGGCATCGTCACCGGCATCTTCTTCAACCAGGGCCAGGTCTGCTGCGCGGGCAGCCGACTGCTCGTCCAGGAGTCGATCCAGGACGAGTTGATGGACTCGCTGAAGCGGCGGCTGTCCACCCTCCGCCTCGGCGACCCGCTCGACAAGAACACCGACATCGGCGCGATCAACTCCGCCGAGCAGCTCTCCCGGATCACCGCGCTCGTCGAGCAGGGCGAGGCCGAGGGCGCCGAGCGCTGGTCCCCGGCCTGTGAACTCCCGTCCTCCGGCTACTGGTTCGCGCCGACGCTCTTCACGAACGTCACCCAGGCGCACACCGTCGCCCGCGACGAGATCTTCGGCCCGGTGCTGTCCGTACTGACCTTCCGCACGCCCGAGGAGGCGGTGGCGAAGGCCAACAACACGCAGTACGGCCTCTCCGCCGGCATCTGGACCGAGAAGGGTTCCCGCATCCTCGCGGTCGCGAGCAAGCTGCGCGCGGGTGTCATCTGGTCCAACACGTTCAACAAGTTCGACCCGACCTCGCCGTTCGGCGGCTACAAGGAGTCGGGCTTCGGCCGCGAGGGCGGTCGCCACGGCCTGGAGGCGTACCTCGCCCCGTCGAGCCCGGAGGGCGAGCGATAAATGAGCACAGTTGATCGACTCTCAGTCTTCAAGACCTACAAGCTGTACGTCGGGGGCAAGTTCCCCCGTAGCGAGAGCGGCCGGGTGTACGAAGTGACCGACTCCAAGGGCAAGTGGCTGGCCAACGCCCCCCAGGGGAGCCGTAAGGACGCCCGGGACGCGGTCGTGGCGGCCCGCAAGGCGTTCGGCGGCTGGTCCGGCGCGACGGCGTACAACCGGGGCCAGATCCTCTACCGCATCGCCGAGATGCTGGAGGGCCGCAGGGACCAGTTCGTGCGCGAAGTCGCGGATGCGGAGGGCCTGTCGAAGTCGAAGGCCTCCGTGGTCGTGGACGCGGCGATCGACCGCTGGGTCTGGTACGCGGGCTGGACCGACAAGATCGCGCAGGTGGTCGGCGGCGCGAACCCGGTGGCGGGCCCGTACTTCAATCTCTCCTCGCCCGAGCCGACGGGAGTGGTCACCGTCCTGGCACCCCAGGAGTCCTCGTTCCTGGGCCTGATCTCGGTAGTCGCCCCGGTGATCGCGACCGGCAACACGGCCGTCGTCATCGCGAGCGAGAAGTCCCCGCTCCCCGCACTGTCGTTGGGCGAGGTCCTGGCCACCTCCGACCTGCCCGGCGGAGTCGTCAACATCCTCTCCGGAAAGACGGCGGAGATCGCGGCCCCCCTCGCCGCCCACCAGGACGTCAACGCGATCGACCTCGCGGGCGCGGACGACGTACTGGCGAAGGAGCTGGAGATCGCGGCGGCCGACAACCTGAAGCGAGTTCTCCGTCCACAGCCTGTGGATTACAACGAGACTCCGGGCATCGACCGCCTGACAGCCTTCCTGGAGACGAAGACGGTCTGGCACCCGACGGGTTCACTGGGAGCAAGCGGCTCCTCGTACTGAGCGGCCGCAGGCACGCTCGTCAGGGGCGCGGGGCGGTATTGGATCTGCGGCTCCGCCGCGTGGGCGCGACCAGCCACCACCGGACTCGCACCCGGCAACGAGACGCAGCTCCCCGCCCCTCCCCCGCAATCGCTCAACCCCCCAACAGCCCCGTCACCTGCCCGACCACCGGCATACTCCCGATCGACTGAGCCTCCGCCACCGGCCCCGTCAGCGCCTGCGAGGCCAGCGGCTGAAAGTCGGCGAGCTGGGTCGCAACCCCGTTGTCGAGCGGGTCAACCCCCGTCCCCGCAAGCGGGTTGGGCTTGAGCCCGGCGATCGGCCCGGTGACGTAACCGACGGTTCCGGTCATCGCCTGGAGGCCTGACGCAGGGTCGATCTTGCCCAGCGAGGTGGGCCGCGTCCGCATCACGTCGACGACCGGCGCGGTGTCAGCGGAGGCCGTCGCCGCGCCCGCGCCCAGGGCGCCTGAGGCGATCGCGAGGGCGACCAGGGCGCGCTGGGCGTTCGGGTGCTGGGAGGACGTGTGTCGTGCCATTGCTGGTGCCACCTTCTGGTGCGCAGGGTAATCGGGTCAGCACGAAGGGTAGTTGACGTGTGATGCGCGTTCCAATGGCGACCCGCGGGGTCGGCAGGACGTACGGAATACGTCAAACTGGTGTCCCGTGAGCATCCTTTCCCCGTCACCGGCCCGTGTCGTGCTGCTGTGCGGCCCCTCGGGTTCCGGCAAGTCCCTCGTCTCGGCCCGCTCCGGTCTTCCCGTGCTGCGGCTCGACGACTTCTACAAGGAGGGCGACGACCCGACGCTGCCACTGGTGGCGGGGAGTTCGGACATCGACTGGGACCACCCCGACTCCTGGGACGCGGAGGTCGCGGTCGCCGCGATCGTCGAACTGTGCCGCACGGGTCGTACGGATGTACCGGTCTACGACATCTCGCTGAGCGCCCGCACGGGCACCGAGGCGGTCGATGTGGGCCGGACCCCGCTCTTCATAGCGGAGGGCATCTTCGCCGCCGAGGTCATCACCCGGTGCCGGGAGCTGGGCGTCCTCGCGGACGCGCTGTGCCTGAGCCGGGGGCCGGTGCGCACCTTCCGCCGTCGCTTCCTGCGGGATCTCAGGGAGGGCCGTAAGTCCGTGCCGTTCCTGTTGCGGCGCGGCTGGCGGCTGATGCGGCTGGAGCGGTCGATCGTGGCCCGGCAGACGACGCTCGGCGCGTACGCGTGCGACAAGGACGAGGCACTGGGCCGGCTGGCCGCGGCGGCGGTCGGACGGCGCCCGGCACAGTCGACTCCGGCGCCCTCCCCCTCGTAGACAAGAAAAAGCGGGACTGGACGGACCCCCCGGCCCTCCAGTCCCGCTCCCTCATTCCCCCGTGGTGCTTCCCCCGTGATCCCCCCAGGACCCCGTCGGCGCCCCCCCCAGCGCCGATCCCCCGCGGTCCCCTTCGTGCTTCCCCCGTTACTTGCTTCCCCCCAACCCTCAGGCGACGAGCTCCCCGAAGGCGTCCTCCTCGTCACGGCCGAAGCTGAGGACCTCGTCCTCGCGCATGCGGCGGAGCGACCGCCAGATGCTGGACTTCACCGTGCCGACACTGATGTCGAGGATCTCCGCGATCTCCGGGTCCGTGCGGCCCTCGTAGTAACGGAGGACCAGCATGGTGCGCTGGAGTTCGGGCAGCCGGGCCAGCGCCTGCCACAGGACCGCGCGCAGTTCGGTGCCGCGCATCGCGTCCGTGTCGCCGGGCGTCTCCGGCAGTTCCTCGGTCGGGTACTCGTTCAGCTTGCGGCGGCGCCACGCGCTGATGTGCAGGTTCGTCATGGTGCGGCGGAGGTAGCCCCCGACCGCGGCCTTGTCACTGATCCGGTCCCACGCCTTGTACGTCGAGAACAGCGCGCTCTGCAGCAGGTCCTCGGCCTCGAAGCGGTCGCCGGTCAGGTGGTAGGCGGTCGCGTACAGGGAGGCGCGGCGCTCCTGGACGTAGGCGGTGAACTCCGCCTCCGACAGCGAACGACGCTCCCCCGTGTCCTCCCTGTACCCGCTTCCCCCGTGCGCTTCCCCCGTGTGCGCGTCAACCACCGTCATGTAACCGGTGTGCTGACGCCCGGCACCGCGAACGCACCCCCGCCCGCTCACGGCACCGGACTTCTCGGAACCCCGGGTGACGTCGTGCAGACGCGTGATGACTGCGTTGTTGCTGGTGCTGTGCAGCGTGCTCATCTCGCGCCCCCCGTAGTGGACTTGCCCGGTGTTCGGATGTTCCGGCTCGGTTCCTTCGTGGTTCCTTGCCTGTGCCGAAAATCCTGCCCGGGGCACTTCATGGACGTGTCCCCCGACTGTCACAGACCTGTCACAGGGGTGGGTCTCTGCGGCTGCCCTCAGAAAACGGACAGTCCGGTCACAGAAAGGAGCGCTACGGGCGCGTACTCGTGCAGGTGTCGAAACACCGCCCCCACATGGGCCAGAATGAGCCCCGTGCCTTCCCTGTTGCTGATCGAGGACGACGACGCCATCCGGACGGCCCTGGAGCTCTCGCTGACGCGCCAGGGACACCGGGTAGCCACCGCTGCCAGCGGCGAGGACGGTCTGAAGCTGCTGCGTGAGCAGCGGCCGGACCTGATCGTGCTGGATGTGATGCTGCCCGGCATCGACGGTTTCGAGGTGTGCCGGCGCATCCGGCGCACGGACCAGCTGCCGATCATTCTGCTCACCGCGCGCAGCGACGACATCGACATCGTCGTCGGACTGGAGTCCGGTGCCGACGACTACGTGGTCAAACCCGTGCAGGGGCGGGTGCTGGACGCCCGCATCCGGGCCGTGCTGCGGCGCGGGGAGCGGGAGGCCAACGACGCGGCCTCGTTCGGTTCGCTGGTCATCGACCGGGCCGCGATGACCGTCACGAAGAACGGCGAGGACCTCCAACTGACGCCCACCGAGCTGCGGTTGCTCCTCGAACTGAGCCGGCGGCCCGGACAGGCCCTGTCCCGGCAGCAGTTGCTGCGTCTGGTGTGGGAGCACGACTACCTCGGTGACTCGCGCCTGGTGGACGCCTGCGTGCAGCGGCTGCGCGCCAAGGTCGAGGACGTGCCCTCGTCCCCGACTCTCATCCGTACCGTGCGCGGCGTCGGTTACCGCCTGGACTCGCCTCAGTGACCGACGCACCAGGGGGGATCCGCGGCTGGCGCCCGGGTCGTAAGGGAGTTCTGTGGCGGCTGCGGTTCACCAGCCTGCGCCTGCGGCTGGTGGTCGTCTTCGGTCTGGTCGCGCTGACCGCCGCCGTGTCCGCGTCCGGCATCGCCTACTGGCTCAACCGCGAGGCCGTCCTCACCCGCGCCCAGGACGCGGTGCTGCGCGACTTCCGGCAGGAGATGCAGAACCACGCCGGCGCCCTGCCCACGCACCCCACGCAGGACGAACTCATGCGCACGGCCGGCCAGATGGCCAACAGCAGCCAGCGCTTCAGCGTCCTGCTCGTCGCCCAGGACTCCAACGACAAGACGGTCTACGGCAACTCCGGCGGCCTGAACGGGTTTTCGCTGGAGGACGTGCCCAAGTCGCTGCGCACGGCGGTGAACAAGCAGCAGTCGGTGACCGACGGCAACAAGGAGCCGTACCACCTGTACTGGCAGCGGGTCACCGAGCACGGCACACCGTTCCTGGTGGCCGGCACCCGCATGATCGGCGGCGGGCCGACCGGCTACATGCTCAAGTCGCTCGAGCCGGAGGCCAAGGACCTCAACTCCCTCGCCTGGTCGCTGGGGATCGCCACCGGGCTCGCGCTGATCGGCTCCGCGCTGCTCGCGCAGGCCGCCGCGACCACCGTCCTCAAGCCCGTGCACCGGCTCGGCATCGCCGCGCGCCGGCTCGGCGAGGGCAAGCTCGACACCCGGCTGCGGGTCTCCGGGACGGACGAACTCGCCGAACTGTCACGGACGTTCAACCAGACCGCCGAGGCGCTGGAGAAACGCGTCGCCGACATGGCCGCCCGCGACGACGCCTCGCGCCGTTTCGTCGCCGACATGTCCCACGAGCTGCGGACTCCGCTCACCGCCATCACCGCCGTGGTGGAGGTCCTGGAGGAGGAACTCGACGCCGAGACCGGCAGCGTGGACCCGATGATCGAGCCCGCCGTACGGCTTGTCGTCAGCGAGACCAAGCGGCTCGGCGACCTCGTCGAGAACCTGATGGAGGTCACCCGCTTCGACGCGGGCACCGCCCGGCTCGTCCTCGACGACGTCGACCTCGCCGACCAGATCACCGCCTGCATCGACGCCCGCGCCTGGCTGGACGCCGTAGACCTGGACGCCGAGCGCGGCATCCACTCCCGGCTCGACCCGCGCCGCCTCGACGTCATCCTCGCCAACCTCATCGGCAACGCCCTCAAGCACGGCGGCTCGCCGGTCCGGGTGTCGGTCCGCCTGGAGGACGACGACCTCGTCATCGCGGTCCGCGACCACGGCCCCGGCATCCCCGAGGACGTCCTTCCGCACGTCTTCGACCGCTTCTACAAGGCGAGCGCCTCCCGCCCCCGCTCCGAGGGCAGCGGCCTCGGCCTCTCCATCGCCCTGGAGAACGCCCACATCCACGGCGGCGACATCACCGCCGCCAACTCCCCCGACGGCGGCGCGGTGTTCACCCTGCGGCTGCCGCGGGACGCCTCAGCACTGATGGAGGAGACCGACAAGGGCGAGGGCGAAGGGGACAGTTCGAGGGGGAACGCCTCATGACGGTACGCCGGTTGATGGCCCTCCCGCTCCTCGCGCTGCTGCTCGCCGGGTGCGGGATCCGGGCCACGCAGGTGCCGACCGACTTCGGGCCCGCGCCCTCGATGGTGCCCTGCACGCTCACCGAGCCGGACGTGTCGACGCAGGCCGCGCGAGGGGTGCCCGTGCAGGTGTTCCTGCTGTGCGGGTCGTCGCTGGTGACCGTCGACCGGACCGTACAGGTGCCGGACGGCACTGCGGACGTGCAGCGGCGCGTGATCGTGGCGCAGGGGCTGCTGGACCAGCTCGCTCAGTCGCCTTCGCCGGGCGAGAAGGACGCCAGGTACACGACCGAAGTGCGGGGCGGCATGACGGTCAGCGGGCCGCGCGCCAAGGACCCCAAGGACGCGCTGCGGCTGAGCAATTCACCGGCCGACCTGACGTCGTACGCGCTCGCCCAGATCGTCTGCACGTTCTCCGACTCGGCCGCGGCCGAGGGCGACGGCTCCGTCATCCTCGGCGGCCCGGACAACTCCCCGCTGCGCCGCTACGAATGCACGGACGACGTCCGCTCCGCCCCCGGCACCAAGGCACCGCCCTCCACCGAGGTGACGAGCGGCTGACGGGGCGGGTGAGTCGGCAGCGGGACGCCGGCGCCGAAGGCGCGTGGGAGCGACTGATCGAGATCTCACTCTGCGCCGGCGGTGGTCACCTCGGAAGCGGCCGGCCGCCTTGCCCGGCGAATCTCCCTGACAGTAAGAGCTCCCGCGCCGGCCGTCCCGAAGAGCGGCAACACGGGGAGCAGGATCGAGATGCTCCGTGTGACGAAGTCCGTGCCCACCACGTCGTAGCTTCCCCAGGGAGTCCGCGCGGCCCTGACGGTCTCGCCCTCGTGGCCCTTGTACGTGATCTTTGCGGTGCGCGCGTTCGCGGCGTTCTGCACCGGGCCGCTGCACACGGTGCAGGGGCCGCCCTTCCCCCTTCCTCCTGGTGGCACTCCGCGAGCCGGACCTCCACAGCGTTCCCCCAGCAGGTTCAGCTTCGCGATGCCGCTGAACACGGCCCATGCTGTCGCTGTCACGCACAGCAGTGTGAGCGCGGCACAGCCGACGACCGCGAGTATCCGCCCCTTTGGCATGGATCAATCATGCCGCCCGCAAGACACCCCGGAGGTGAACGGGCCGGAAAAGATGAGGTGTGGCGGAAGCCTCAGCCTGGTGCTTGGGCCCCACCCGGAACCGATCGTGCCGCAGGCCGCGTCTTGGGGGGCGTGCAGCGTCAAGGCTCCATCGGCGGCAGTGCCGCGATTCGCGTCCGTGTGACAGGGGGTGTCCTCCTCGTCGCACATCTCGTGCTCGTCGCCTGGGTCACGCTGCGCCCGCGGGACGTCCCCTGGGTGATGCCGCCCAACCTGCACCCCCTGGCCAGCATCCGGGCCGATCTGGCGCTGGGCTGGCCGGAGGCGACGAAGCGGATCGGTGAGGGCCTCGCACTGCTGGCCCCGCTGGGCGTCCTGCTCCCGATGGTGAGCGGCCGGCTGCATGTCTCGCCGCTCGCGTCCCTGATCCGTACGGTCGCCGCCGGTGCCCTGATCTCGCTCGGCATCGAACTGCTGCAGACCGGCGTGCCGGGCCAGGTCGTGGACATCGACTCGCTGCTCATGAACACGGTGGGCGTGGCCCTCGCGCACGTCGCGATCGTCCCCGCCGCCCGCGCCTGGCTCCGCCGCAGGGGCGAGAGCCCCCTCCCCGCGCCCCTCCTCCAGGAGGAAGCGACTCAGGGACGGACCCCGACGATTCCCAGGGTCGGCATCGCACCGTAGAGCGACGCCTGGCGGGCTTCTGGTTCGTAGCGTTGATGTCAGATGAGGCAGCCGCAGGGGAGGCCTCGGAGAGACGCTCGCGAAGGAGCCCATGATGACCGCCATTGCCCGCCCCACCCAAGGCCGCATGATCGGCGGAGTGTGCGCAGCGCTGGCGCGGCGCTTCGGTACCTCCGCGACCACGATGCGGGTGATCTTCCTGCTCTCGTGTCTGCTGCCCGGGCCGCAGTTCCTGCTCTACATCGCGCTGTGGATCCTGTTCCCGTCCGAGGACAAGGTGCGCACCGAGGCCTGGTGAACAACCCACGACGGCCCGGCGCACGTACGCCGATGGGGCGCACCCCTCGTCCAGGGGGCGCCCCATCGGCGCGTTCGGGGACGGGCTCGGCCCGACGGACCTCAGCCCGACGGGCCTCGTCCGGTGGACCTCAGCCCGGCGGGCCTCAGCCCAGCGGAACGCCGTTCAGCGGCAGGCCGTGCGTGGGCAGGCCCGTCTGCGACAGCGGGAGGCCGCCCAGCAGCCCGGCGACGGGCGCGGTCGGGCCGTCGGAGAGGACCTTCTCGGCGGCCGGCTGCACGGCGGACAGACCGCCCGCGAGCGCGGGCTGCGCCTGGCTCAGCGCCTCGCCGGCACCCGGCAGCGCCTTGGTGACGTTCTCCGCAGGCAGCGTGTGGGTCACGGCGCCCAGTGCCTGGGTGGCGTCCGGGACCGCCGGAGCCGCGCTCGCGGCACCCGCGCCTACGGCGGCGAAGGCAGCACCGAGGGCGGCGACACCGAGGGTCTTGGCAGCAGACTGCTTCATGGTGAATGCGTCCTTGAATGGGATGACGGGGATGTGAGCGGTCCAAGACCGTAAACACGCGAAGCCGTCCGCCGCAAACATCGAAATGCGGACGGATTGTGAACACCCGCCCGCATTCCGTGCCCTCCGCTCGGTCCCGTTCAGCCCTCTTCAGGCACAGAACCGCTGGTGGAAGCCGCCTGCCGGAACAGCCATTCGGATTTGAGTTCCGCATATCCGGGCTTGATCACGTCATTGATCATGGCCAGTCGTTCATCGAAAGGAATGAATGCTGACTTCATAGCATTGACGGAGAACCACTGCATGTCGTCGAGCGAATAACCGAACGCCTCGACAAGGTGCTCGAATTCACTGCTCATGCTGGTGTGGGACATCAGCCGGTTGTCGGTGTTGACCGTGGCCCGGAAGTGGAGCCGCCGCAGCAGCCCGATGGGGTGCTCGGCGTAGGAGTCGGCGGCGCCGGTCTGGAGGTTGGAGCTGGGGCACAGTTCCAGCGGGATGCGCTTGTCCCGGACGTAGGAGGCGAGCCGGCCGAGCTTGACCGTGCCGTCGTCCTGGACCTGGATGTCGTCGATGATGCGCACCCCGTGTCCGAGCCGGTCGGCGCCGCACCACTGCAGGGCCTGCCAGATGGACGGCAGCCCGAAGGCCTCGCCGGCGTGGATGGTGAAGTGGTTGTTCTCGCGCTTGAGGTACTCGAAGGCGTCCAGGTGCCGGGTGGGCGGGAACCCGGCCTCCGCGCCGGCGATGTCGAAGCCGACGACGCCCAGGTCGCGGTAGCGGTTGGCGAGTTCGGCGATCTCCAGGGCGCGGGCGGCGTGCCGCATCGCGGTGAGGAGCGCTCCGACGCGGATCCGGCGGCCGTTCTCCCGGGCCAGCGACTCCCCTTGCCGGAAGCCCTCGTTGACGGCCTCGACGACCTCTTCGAGGCTGAGCCCGCCGTCGAGGTGCTGCTCGGGCGCGTACCGCACCTCGGCGTACACGACACCGTCCTCGGCGAGGTCCTCGGCGCACTCGCGGGCGACCCGGATCAGCGCGTCCCGGGTCTGCATCACGGCGACGGTGTGCGAGAAGGTCTCCAAGTACCGTTCCAGGGAACCGGAGTCGGCGGCCTCGGCGAACCACACGCCGAGTTTGTCCGGGTCGGTCTCGGGGAGCCCGGTGTACCCGGCGTCCCTCGCGAGTTCGACGATCGTCCCCGGGCGGAGACCGCCGTCGAGGTGGTCGTGCAGCAGGACCTTCGGCGCCCGGCGGATCTGGTCCGAGCTCGGGATGTTCGTGGTCTGGCTCGTCATTTCCGCACTCTAACTCCTACGCGCGTAGATCACCCGTTGTACGAATCCGTCGATACGTAACGGTGACCGCGCGGAAGGATGGCGTACACGCTCACTTCTGACACTGTTCTGTCATGGCACAGCAAGCGACGCCGGTTCGGACGGCCCGGCTGGGGAGAGCGCTCGGTCCCGAACCGACCTCGGTGAGCGGCGTGGTGCTGCTGCTCCCCGGCGGCGACGAGGTCTCCGCCCGCAGACCCTCCCCTCTCCTGGCGACGGCCTCCGTACGGACGTTGGGGCGCAGGCTGTCCCGGGCGGGCGCCGCGGAGGGGCTGGCCGCGCATGTCGTCCACTACCGCTGCCGCGGCTGGAACGGCAGCGAGGCGTATCTCGCGCACGACGCGACCTGGGCGGTGGACGAGGTCGTACGGCGCTACGGAGACGTGCCCGTGTGTCTCGCCGGGGTCGGCATGGGCGGGCGGGCCGCGCTGCGCTCCGCCGGGCACGAGGCGGTCAACTCCGTGGTGGCGCTGGCTCCTTGGCTGCCCGAACAGGATGTGGCCGCGCCACCCGAACCGGTGAAGCAGTTGGTGGGCCGACGGGTGCTGATCGTGCACGGCACGAACGACGAACGGACCGATCCCGAACTGTCGTTCCGGCTGGCGGCGCGGGCCAAGAAGGCGAACCGTGACGTGTGCCGGTTCGAAGTGCACTCCGACGGACACTCGTTGCACCAGCACCGGCAGGAAGTGCACGCGCTGACGGAGGACTTCGTGATGGGCGCGCTGTTCGGACGGGCGTTCGCGAGGCCGGTCGAGGACGCGCTGCAGGCTCCGCCGCCGCTGGGGCTGCGGATGCCGTTGGCGGCGGGGTTCGGGCGTTCCCTGCGGAAGTGAGCCGGGCGCGGGCGCGTGACGCGTCGGCCAACCGGCTTGAATCCGGGGCGAGTCGGGAATGCGGTGGCGGGGGCCCGGCGTTGACGACCGCCGACCGACTCTCCTCCTCGCCCGGGAAGAAGGCAGGCCCATGACGACGTCCTCGCCGGCCACCATGCGTGCCGTACGGCTCTCCGCCCCCGGCCCCGTGGGCAACCTGCGGCCGATCACGCTCCCCCTCCCGCCCGAGCGGGACGGCTGGGTGCGCATCCGTGTCGAGGCGTTCGGGCTCAACCGGTCGGAGCTGAAACTGCGGCTGGGAGTGAGCGAGGGGGTCACCTTTCCCCGGGTACCGGGGATCGAGGTCGCCGGCACCGTCGACGCGGCCCCGGCCGGCAGCGGGCTGGCGCCCGGGCAGAAGGTCGTCGCGATGATGGGGGACATGGGGCGTACCTACGACGGCGGCTATGCCGAGTACACGTCGGTGCCGCTGGCTCAAGTGGTCCCCGTCGACACCGAGTTGCCCTGGGAAGTACTGGGCGCCCTGCCGGAGATGGTGCAGACCGCCCACGGCTCGCTCACCGTCGGCCTGGACCTGCGGCCCGGCCAGAGCGTGCTGATCCGCGGCGGCACCTCCTCCGTGGGCCTTGCCGCCGCCGCGCTCGCCCGCCGGCTCGGCGCCACGGTGCTGTCCACCACCCGGCGCCCCGACCGCCTCCCGCTGCTGAAGGAGCACGGCGTCGACCACCCGCTCCTCGACACCGGCGAAGTCGCCCCTGCCGTACGCGAGTTGTATCCGGACGGTGTCGACGCCGCCCTCGACCTGGTCGGCACCCCGACCCTCCCCGACACGCTGCGCGCGGTACGCGTCCACGGCACGGCCTGCTTCGGCGGCAGCCTCTCCAACCAGTGGACCGTCCGCGACTTCTCCCCCAACGAGTACCTGCCCAGGGGCGTCCGCCTCGCGGGCTACTTCGGCGACGCCTCCGACCTCCCCCAAGAGACCTTCCAGGAAATCCTGGACGCGATCGCCGACGGCCAACTGGTCTTCCCCGTGGACCGCGTGTACGACGGCCTGGAGCAGGTACCGCAGGCCCACGACGACATGGAGCACAACCGTGCCACGGGAAAACTCGTCGTCCGGGTCCGGCACCGGAACTGAGCTACCCGGGCAGCAAGTTGCCCCTCCTCGACAGCAGGAACTTCTTGAAGGCGGCCACCGGGGGTGTGTCCGGGCGGCCGTCCAGCCAGGCCACGCCGATCTCCCGTACCGCCCTCGGGGCGGTGACCGTCAGCTCGGCAACTCCCGGGCGGGGTACGGCCGGTGGCGGCAGGAGGGCCACTCCAAGCCCCGCCGCCACCAGGCCCCGTAGCGTCTCCGCCTCCTCCCCCTCGAAGGCGATCTTCGGGCGG
Organism: Streptomyces sp. NPDC050549; assembly: GCF_040655035.1. Taxonomy (NCBI): domain Bacteria; kingdom Bacillati; phylum Actinomycetota; class Actinomycetes; order Kitasatosporales; family Streptomycetaceae; genus Streptomyces; species Streptomyces sp. NPDC050549. The sequence goes on along the minus strand of NZ_JBFAJD010000008.1, from coordinate 267,698 downwards.
AAGCCGGCCTCCGCGCAGACGGCGTCGGTGATGCTCCGGAGGCCGTAGCCCGGTTCCAGGGTCACGAAGGTCTCCTCGGCCGCCTCCGCGAGCCGGATCCGCTTGCGGGACGCCAGGCGGTGGTCTGCCGGGACGACGAGGCGGAGCTTCTGGACGTCGAGACGGTGGGCCACGACGTCGGGGGCGTCGAGGGTCGGGGCGGTCAGGAGGCACAGGTCCAGCTCGCCCGCGCGCAGCCGCTCCAGCATGGCCTCGCCGTAGTTCTGGACGAGGCTGAAGCGGACGCGTGGGTGATCGGCACGGAAGGCGCGGATGAGTTCGGGGACGGTCTCCGAGCCGAGGGTGTGGAGGAAGCCGAAGGCGACCTTGCCGGTGGTGGGGTCGGCGTCGGCGCGGACCTCGTCGGCGGCCTTCCCGATCTCGGCCAGGGCACGCTCGACCGAGGTGAGGAAGGTGCGGCCGGCGGGGGTCAACGACACCGTGCGGCCCCTGCGGGCGAACAGGTCGACGCCCAGGTCCTGTTCGAGGCGGACCATGGCCCGCGACAGGGTGGACTGCGGGACCTGCATCTCCTGCGCGGCCCGGGTGACGTGCTCGGTGCGGGCGACCCCGGCGAAGTGGGCGAGGCGCGGCGCGAGCAGCGCGACGATGTCTTCTGTGTCACCGGACGGTGACAGGTGAGCCTGTGAGCTGTTCTGATGCACCATGGGAACGATTATGGCGTTTCCGTGCATTGGACGGATGAGCGGGAGCGTACGTAGCTTCGAAGCATGTCTCCCGCCGATACCGGGGCGTCCACCATCGTGGCCGCCACGACCCCCGCTCCCACCGCCTCCACCGCTTTCTCCTCCTCCGACTCACGGCTGACGCCGGGTGGTCCCGGCTATCGCCGGATGAGCTTCGCGCTCTTCCTCGCGGGTGTGGCGACCTTCGCGCTGCTGTACTCCACGCAGGCCCTGCTGCCGTTGATCTCCGGCGAGTTCGGGGTGACGGCGAGCGCGGCGAGTTGGACGGTGGCGGCGGCGACCGGCGGTCTGGCGCTGTTCGTGCTGCCGATGAGCGCGCTGTCGGAGCGTTTCGGACGCCGTACGGTCATGACCGCGTCGCTGGTGGTCGCGGTGGGCATCGGGGTCCTGGTGCCGTTCGCGCCGTCGCTGGGCGCGCTGGTGGTGCTGCGGTTCCTCCAGGGTGCCGCGCTGGCCGGGCTGCCCGCGTCGGCGACGGCGTATCTGGCGGAGGAGGTCCGGCCGAAGGCACTGGTCACGGCGATCGGCCTGTTCGTGGCGGGCAACAGCGTCGGCGGGATGAGCGGCCGGGTCATCACCGGCTGGGTCGCGCAGGAGTGGGGCTGGCGGGTCGCCGTAGGGGTGATCGGTCTGATCGCGGTCGGCTGCGCGGTCGCCTTCCGTCTCCTCCTCCCCGCCCCGAAGCACTTCACGCCGGGCTCGCTGCGCCCGCGCGTCCTGGCCCGCACGGTCCGCGCACACCTCGCGAACCCGCTGCTGTGCCGGCTGTACGCGATCGGCGCCCTGTTCATGACGGTCTTCGGCGGCGTCTACACGGTGATCGGCTACCGCCTCACCGAGGCCCCCTTCTCCCTCCCCCAGGGCATCGTCGGCTCGATCTTCCTGGTGTACCTGGTCGGTACGGTGTCGGCGTCCACGGCGGGCCGGTTGGTGGGCCGGCTGGGGCGTCGGGGGGCCTTGTACCTGGCGGGCGGTACGACGGCCACGGGTCTCCTGGTTTCCCTCGCCGACTCGCTCCCCCTGGTCCTGCTCGGCCTGGTGCTGATCACGGCGGGTTTCTTCGCGGGGCACGCGGTCGCGTCGTCGGCGGTCAGCAAGGCGGCCACCGCCGGGCGCGCCCAGGCCTCCGCCCTCTACCAGTCCGCGTACTACATCGGCTCCAGCACCGGCAGTACGGTCGGCGCGCTCGCGTTCCACGCGGGCGGCTGGGCGGGCACGGTCTGCGTGGGCGTCCTGGCGGTGCTGGGCGTCGTGACGATCACGGTGCTCGGGTCGCGGGCGGCGCGGGTCGAGCGGAAACTCGCCGCCGCCTGAGCGGTCACATCCGCCCAACCTCATAGTGAAACGTGCCTGACCTGCGCGTTCAGCCACTCCGGGGGCCATTGTCAGTGGGCTGCGCTACGTTTCGGGGTAAGGGAAGAACGGCCACAGGGGTGGGTGGGCGAGACCATGAGTGACAGCGCTGTGACTACGACGGACCTCGACATCAGGCTGGAGAAACACCGTGTCGAGCTGACCGGATACTGCTATCGCATGCTCGGCTCCTCCTTCGAGGCCGAGGACGCGGTGCAGGACACGATGGTCCGCGCCTGGCGCAGTTACGACAAGTTCGAGGGGCGCTCCAGTCTGCGGTCCTGGCTGTACCGGATCGCGACCAATGTCTGCCTGGACATGCTGTCCGCGGGCAACAAGCGGGCGCGGCCCGTCGACCTCAGCGACTCCACCCCGCTCGCGCAGGCCGCGCTGTCGCCCCGCCCCGACAACACCTGGCTGGAGCCGATGCCGGACGCGCGCGTGCTGCCAACGGTCGCCGACCCGGCGGAGGCCGCGGTCGCCAAGGAGTCGGTGCGGCTCGCGTTCATGGCCGCCCTGCAGCAACTGCCGCCCAAACAAAGGGCGGTGCTGATCCTGCGCGAGGTGCTGGCCTGGCGGGCCAATGAGGTGGCCGAGCTGCTCGGCACCTCGGTCGCCTCGGTCAACAGCGCGCTGCAACGGGCCCGCGCCACCCTCGCCGAGCGGGACGAGAAGGCGGCCGACGCGGCTGTCTCCGACCCGCTCGACGACGAGCAGAAGAAACTGCTGGAGCGGTATGTCGCGGCCTTCGAGGGTTACGACATGGCGGCCCTGACGGCGCTGCTGCACGAGGACGCCATCATGACGATGCCGCCGTTCGACCTGTGGCTGACCGGCCACGACGACATCACGGGCTTCATGACGACGATCGGCGCCGCCTGCGAGGGCTCCCGCCTGATCCCCGTGGAGGTGAACGGCCTGCCGGGCTTCGCCCAGTACAAGCCGGACCCGGAGGCGGGCGGCTTCAGCCCCTGGTCGGTGCAGGTCCTGGAGATCTCAGACGGCAGGCTCACCGGGTTCCACTTCTTCCTGGACACCGAGCGCTGGTTCCCGCTCTTCGACCTGCCCCTCCATCTCGAAGCGGAGCCCGACCAGATCGAGGAGGGCGCGTAGTCCGGGGCTGGGCCCGCGAAGCCTGATCCGGCCACCGGCCCGCCGCGCGGTCAGTTCGAGACGAGCCAGGAGATCGACGGTACCGAGCCCCGGCGGCCCGGGACCCACGGTCTCGACCGCGACGAGGACGGCCCCGGCACCGGTCGCCTCCAGCCGCCGCCGCACCTCCTCGCAGAGCCGCACCACCTCGTCGCGGGTGACGGGGCGGTTCGGCACGAGTACAGCGGGTGTCATGGCGTCCACGATCGGTAGACCGGGTGGGCGGTCGTAACTCATCGGGAGCGACCGCCTAGGTTTGCTGTATGCCCCACGGATCAGCCCCGCCCTGGATACCCGACGCCCTCCCGCGCGCCGCGGCCGCCGAGGGGGCGCCGTGCAGGGGGTGTTGACCGGGTTCGCGGTCATCGGCGTCGTCATCGCCGTCGGCTATCTGCTCGGCCTGCGCGGCTCCCTCGGGGAGAACGGCCGCGACGTACTGACCAGGCTGGCCTTCAACGTGGCGTCCCCGGCCCTGCTGTTCACCACCCTCGCGCGGGCCGACCTCTCGGTGGTCTTCTCCAGCTGGCTGCTGGTGACGGTGCTGAGCACGACGGCGGTGGCGGGCGTGTTCGTGACGGTGGGGGTGGCCCGCGGCTGGGGTGTGGGCCGTACGACGATCGGCGCGCTCTGCTCCGGCTATGTCAACTCCGGCAACCTCGGCATCCCGATCTCGGTGTACGTCCTGGGCAACGCCTCGCTCGTGGCACCGGTGATGCTGTTCCAGCTCGTGGTGGTCAGCCCCCTCGCCCTCACCGTCCTCGACCTGTCGGACCGGAGCGAGAAGGATCCCTGGTGGCTACGGCTGCTCACGCCCGTGCGCAACCCGGTCGCGGTCGGCTCCCTCACCGGGGTCGCGGTCGCGGCGGCCGGAGTGCATGTCCCCGGCCCGGTGATGGATCCCCTCACCCTGATCGGCAACATGGCGGTACCGGCCGTACTCCTCGGCTTCGGCATCTCGCTGCGCGGGAGCGCGATGCCGGCGCGCGGTGTCGAGCGGTGGCCGGTGCTGCTGTCGGTCGTCCTGAAGTCGGTGGGGCAGCCGGCGATCGCCTGGGCGCTGGCGGTGGGGGTGTTCGGCCTGCACGGCGCGGCGCTGCTCGACGTCGTCGTGACCTCGGCGCTGCCCGGTGCGCAGAACCTGTACACGTACGCGAGCCGCTATCGCGTGGGGGAGGGACTGGCCCGGGACTCGATCCTGCTGTCGACGATTCTGTCGGTGCCGGTGCTGGTGGTGATCGCGGCGCTGCTCGGGTGAGCCGACCGGCAAACCGCCGCGAACAAAACCCGCTGGCGGAGGACTACCGCCACTGCTACCTTTCCGGAGGCCGTGCGAGAGAACGAGGAGGTGGTACCCGTGAACACATCAACGACATGGGTGCTCTCCTCCGGGGTCACGGTCGGGCGATAGGTCGTCCGGGAGCGCCGTTCTGAGCTCTCCCGAAAGGCACGACCATGGACACGACCCTGCGGTTCACTTCCGAGCAGCGCCTCGACGACCGCGTCCTCGAACGCGAATTCACCCTCGGCGAGATCCCCGGCACCCTGTGGACGCCCGACTCCACCGCACCGGCCCCGCTGATCCTCATCGCCCACAACAACGGCCTGCCCAAGGCACAGCCCCGGCTGGTGGCCCGGGCCCGGGCCACCGCCGCGGCCGGCTACGCGGCGGTCACGATCGATGCCGTCGGCTGCGGTGACCGGCCCCGTTCCGCCGCCGACGTACAGCTCCGCGCCGGCCTCGGCCGGGCGATGCGGGCCGGTGAGCCGACCGACGAGATCTTCGAGTCCCTGGTCGGCCCGCTGGTCGAGAACGCGGCCCCGGAATGGCTGACCACCCTGGACGCCGTCCTCGCACTGCCCGAGGTCGGCGGCCCGGTCGGCTACTCGGGATGGACCGCCCTCGGTATCCGCCTCGCGGTGACCGAGCCGCGCATCGGGGCCGCCGGCTTCTTCGCCGGGGGCTTTGTGCCCCGCGCCCAGCGCGAGGAGGCCAAGCAGGTCGGCATCCCGCTGCTGCTCCTGCTCCAGTGGGACGACGAGGGCAACCCCCGGCAGCGGGCCCTGGACCTGTTCGACACCTTCGGCACCGAGGAGAAGACCCTGCACGCCAACATGGGCGGGCACACGGGCACTCCGTGGTTCGAGGCGGAGGACGCGTTCCGGTTCTACGGCAGGCACCTGATGCAGGGACCGGCCGCCAAGTAGGCAAGAGGGGCCGGGACTTGCAAGCCCGGCCCCTCCCCCGCCCCCCCGACGATCGGTCAGGCGATGCGCTCCAGCACCACCGGCGAAGCCGTGAAAGCGGTGCCCTCGGCGCCGATGTCGTACGACCCCTCGACCGCCTCCAGCGCGTACGCGAAACGCTCCGGAGTGTCGGTGTGCAGGGTCAGCAGGGGCTGGCCCGCCGTCACCACGTCGCCCGGCTTGGCGTGCATCTCCACTCCCGCACCCGCCTGGACCGGATCCTCCTTGCGCGCCCGCCCCGCGCCGAGGCGCCAGGCGGCGATGCCGATGTCGTAGGCGTCGAGGCGGGTCAGGACGCCGGAGGCCGGGGCCGTCACCACCTGCTGCTCGCGGGCCACCGGCAACTCTGCATCCGGGTCGCCGCCCTGGGCCGCGATCATCCGGCGCCAGACGTCCATCGCGGAACCGTCGGCCAGGGCCTTCGCGGGGTCGGCGTCCTTGATGCCGGCCGCGTCGAGCATCTCGCGGGCCAGCGCGATGGTCAGTTCGACGACGTCCGAGGGGCCGCCGCCCGCCAACACCTCGACGGATTCCCGGACTTCGAGGGCGTTGCCGGCCGTCAGGCCCAGGGGGGTCGACATGTCCGTCAGCAGCGCGACCGTCCTCACACCGTGGTCGGTACCCAACCCCACCATCGTGGAAGCCAGTTCACGCGCGTCCTCGATCGTCTTCATGAACGCGCCGGTGCCGACCTTCACGTCCAGGACCAGGGAGCCCGTGCCCTCGGCGATCTTCTTCGACATGATGGACGAGGCGATCAGCGGGATCGCCTCGACCGTGCCGGTGACGTCACGCAGGGCGTACAGCTTCTTGTCGGCGGGGGCCAGGCCGTCGCCCGCCGCGCAGATCACGGCTCCCGTCCCCTCCAGCACGGAGAGCATCTCCTCGTTGGAGAGCAGCGCGCGCCAGCCGGGGATCGACTCCAGCTTGTCGAGGGTGCCGCCCGTGTGGCCGAGGCCGCGGCCGGAGAGCTGCGGGACGGCCGCGCCGCAGGCGGCGACGAGGGGGGCCAGCGGGAGGGTGATCTTGTCGCCGACGCCGCCCGTGGAGTGCTTGTCGGCGGTCGGGCGGGAGAGCGAGGAGAAGTCCATGCGCTCGCCGGAGGCGATCATCGCGGCGGTCCAGCGGGCGATCTCTGAACGGTTCATGCCGTTGAGGAGGATCGCCATGTTGAGGGCGGCCATCTGGTAGTCGGCCACCTCCCCGCGGGTGTACGCGTCGATGACCCAGTCGATCTGCTCGTCGCTCAGTTCACCGCGGTCCCGCTTGGTGCGGATGACGGAGATGGCATCCATCGAGACTTGCGCCATGGCTTGGCTTTCCTTCCGAACGTTCAGAAAATGCGCGGCCCCGCTGAGGGAGTTGAACCAACTCAGCGGGGCCGCACGGGAGTTACCTGGTGAGATGGTCCGGCCCGAAGGCCTGCGGGAGCATCTCCGAGAGCGGCAGGATGCCCGCCGGTGTCTCCACCAGCAGACCGGGACCGCCGAACTCGTACAGCAGCTGACGGCAGCGACCGCACGGGACGAGGATGTCGCCCTTGCCGTCGACGCAGGTGAAGTGCGTCAGCCGGCCACCGCCGGTGCGCTGGAGGTCGGACACGAGCCCGCACTCCGCGCACAGGCCGAGACCGTACGACGCGTTCTCCACGTTGCAGCCGGAGACCGTACGCCCGTCGTCGACCCGGGCGGCGACCCCCACGGGGTAGCCCGAGTACGGGGCATAGGCGTGGGACATCGCCTCCCGCGCCTCGGCGCGCAGTTCGTCCCAGTCCACGGCCAACTCGGCGGCCGGCGAGGTCACTTGCCCTGTCCCTTCCGGTACGGCAGGCCGTCCGCCTTCGGCATCCGCAGATGCTGCGCGGACAGCGAGAGGACCAGCAGGGTGACGATGTACGGGCTGGCGCCGACCAGTTGGGTCGGGACCTGGTCGGTGGTGGCGTACCAGACGAACATCACGGCCGCGACGGCGGCGGTGATGCCGGCGGGAACGTACCGCTTCTTCCACACCAGGTAGGCGCAGCCGGCCACCAGCAGGAAGCCGAGCAACAGGATCAGCGCGTGGACGTTGGTGGCGCCGCCGCGCAGGTTGAGGCTGTCGGTGTAGCCGAACAGGCCCGCGCCGAGGGCGAGTCCGCCCGGCATCCAGTTGCCGAAGATCATCGAGGCGAGGCCGATGTAACCGCGGCCGCCGGTCTGGCCGTCGAGATAGACGTTGGACGCGACGATCGACAGGAACGCGCCGCCGAGGCCGGCGAAGCCGCCGGAGATGATCACGGCGATGTACTTGTACTTGTAGACGTTGACGCCCAGGGACTCGGCGGCCACCGGGTTCTCGCCGCAGGAGCGCAGGCGCAGACCGAAGGCGGTGCGCCACAGGATCCACCAGGTGGCCGGTACGAGGGCCACCGCGATGACGGTGAGCGGGGAGAGGTCGGTGATCAGACCGCCGATCAGGCCCGCGATGTCCGAGATCAGGAACCAGTGCTTCTCGTTGAGCGTGTCCAGCCAGCTCGACAGACCGGGGATGTCGAAGGTGCCCAGGGAGTCGATCGGCGGGGACTGCTTGGCGGAGCCCTGCTCGGTGTTGGCGAAGGTGAACTTCGACAGATAGCGGGTGGTACCCAGCGCCAGGATGTTGATGGCGACACCGGAGACGATGTGGTTGACGTTGAACGTCACCGTGGCGATGGCGTGCAGCAGCGCGCCCAGGCAGCCGCCGACGATGCCGAAGACGACACCGGTCCACGGGCCCCACTGGTAGCCGGCCCAGGCACCGAACCAGGTGCCGAGGATCATCATGCCTTCGAGGCCGATGTTGACGACGCCCGCGCGCTCCGCCCACAGACCGCCGAGACCGGCGAGCCCGATCGGCACGGCGGCCCGCAGAGCGGTGGACATCTGGCCGGTGGAGGTGATGCCGTCCGCGCCGGTGATCAGTCGGACGACCGAGGTGAGGATCAGCGCGCCCGCGATGATCAGCAGGAGCACGGGGAGCGAGAAACGGCGGCCGCCCTTGCCGGGCTGCTGCGCCTTGGGCTTGGCGATGGTCGCGGTGGACATCAGGCCGCCACCTCCTTGTTCTCGGAGTTGTCGATCGCGGCGGCGGCGAGTTCCTCACCGACGCGCTTCTGCTGGCGGCGCAGGCCCCAGGTGCGGACGACCTCGTACGAGATGACGACCGCGAAGACGATCAGGCCCTGCATGATCGTCGCGATCTCCTTCTGGTACGCGACCGGGGTCGCGTAGTCCAGCGCGGGCGACGCCTTGTCGAGGAAGGCCCAGAGGAGGGCTGCGAGGGCGATGCCGCCCGGGTTGTTGCGGCCGAGGAGGGCGATGCCGATCGCGGTGAAGCCCAGGCCCTCGGGGAATGTGAGGCTGTAGGTGTGGCTGTCGCCGAGCAGCAGCGGCAGACCGGCGAGGCCCGCGACACCGCCGGAGATCAGCATCGCGGTGAGGGTCATGCGCTTGGCGTCTACGCCGGAGGCCGCGGCGGCGGTCTCGGAGGCGCCGGTGGCGCGCAGGTCGAAGCCGAAGCGGGTGCGGTTGAGGACGAGCCAGTACAGAACACCCATGATCACGGCGAGGAAGACCAGGCCGTAGATCTCGCCGACGTCCGAGCCCAGGTCGATGCCGGGGATCCAGCCGGACTTCTTCATGATGCCGGTCGTCATGTTGTTGCCGACCTGCACGCCCCAGGTGTTGGTCTGCGTGAGGTAGAGGATCAGGCTGGTGGCGATCGCGTTGAGCATGATCGTCGCGACGACCTCGCTGACCCCGCGGGTGACCTTGAGGACACCCGCGATGCCGGCCCAGAAGGCGCCGGTGAGGATCGCGACGAGGAGCAGCAGCGGCACCTGGAGGACGGCCGGCAGGCCGATGTGCGCGCCGACGACCGCGGTCATCACGGCACCGAGGCGGTACTGGCCGTCGACGCCGATGTTGAACAGGTTCATCCGGAAGCCCAGGGCGACCGCCAGGGCGGCGATGTAGTACATCGACGCCTGGTTGATGATCAGCACCTGGACGTCCGAGTACCCGATCTGCTGGAGCATCAGCGTGTACGGCTCGATCGGGTTCTTGCCCGAGGCGAGCAGCACGACCGAGGTCAGCAGGATCGCGGCGACAAGCGCCATGACCGGGCCGGCCACGGCGAGGAGCACGCGCTCCTTGTCGAACTTCTTCATCGGGCCTCGTCCTCCGGGGCGGTGTCGTCGGCGCCGTCTTCTGCGGACTCTTCGACGTGTTCGAGGTGACCGGACGCGGCGCCGGTCATGGCCGAGCCGAGCTCCTCCGGGGTGACGGTGGCCGGGTCGGCGTCCGCGACCAGCCTGCCGTCGTAGATCACGCGCAGGGTGTCCGACAGGCCGATCAGCTCGTCCAGGTCCGCGGAGATCAGCAGCACGGCCAGGCCCTCGCGGCGGGCCGCGCGGACGTGGTCCCAGATCGCGGCCTGCGCGCCGACGTCCACACCGCGGGTGGGGTGGGCGGCGATCAGGAACTTCGGCGTGTGGCTCATCTCGCGGCCGACGATCAGCTTCTGCTGGTTGCCGCCGGAGAGGGAGGCGGCGGTGACGTCGATGCCGGGGGTGCGGACGTCGTACTCCTCGACGATCCTGCGGGTGTCGGCCTGGGCGCCCTTGATGTCCAGCCAGACGCCCTTGGAGTTGGGGTCCTCGGTGACGTGGCCGAGGATGCGGTTCTCCCACAGCGGGGCTTCCAGGAGGAGGCCGTGGCGGTGGCGGTCCTCGGGGATGTAACCGATGCCGTGCTCGCGGCGCCTGCGGGTGGCCCAGGGAGTGATGTCCTCGCCGAGGAAGCTGATGGTGCCGGAGTCGGCGTTCTTCAGGCCGATCAGCGCGTCGATCAGCTCGGTCTGGCCGTTGCCCTCGACGCCCGCGATGCCCATGACCTCGCCGGCGTGGATGGTGAAGGTGACGTCGTCGAGAACGCGCTTGGCGTCGCCGCCGACGGCCGCGTCGCCGACCAGTCCGCCGCCCACGGGCTCCGACTCGGGGCCGAGGGAGGCGCCGGCGGCGTAGACGGTGAGGCCCTTGACCTCGATGACGGGCTTGTCGGTGACCGTCGACTCGGCGGTCTCCGGGGTGGGCAGTTCGCTGCCGACCATCATCTCGGCGAGCTGGCGGGGGGTGGTCGCGGAGGGGACGGCCGTACCGACCGTGGTGCCGCGCCGGATGACGGTGATCTCGTCGGCGACCGACAGGACCTCACCCAGCTTGTGCGAGATGAAGATGACCGCGAGGCCCTCGGACTTCAGCTCGCGCAGGTTCCTGAAGAGGGCGTCGACCTCCTGCGGCACCAGGACGGCGGTGGGCTCGTCCAGGATCAGGGTGCGGGCGCCGCGGTAGAGGACCTTGAGGATCTCGACGCGCTGGCGCTCGGCGACACCGAGGCTCTCGACGAGGACGTCCGCGCGGACGTTCAGGCCGTAGCGGTCGGAGATCTCCTTGATCTTCTTGCGGGCGCCGCCGCCGATGCCGTGCAGCTTCTCGCTGCCCAGGACCACGTTCTCCAGGACGGTGAGGTTGTCGGCGAGCATGAAGTGCTGGTGGACCATGCCGATGCCGCGGGCGATGGCGTCGGCGGGCGACGAGAAGGTGACGTGCTCGCCGTCGACGGCGATGGTGCCCTCGTCCGGCTTCTGCATGCCGTACAGGATCTTCATCAGGGTCGACTTGCCGGCGCCGTTCTCGCCCACGAGAGCGTGCACGGTGCCTTTGCGGACACTGAAGCGGATGTCGCTGTTGGCGACGACACCCGGGAATCGCTTGGTGATCCCCACCAGCTCGACCGCGATCGTCGACTGATCGCCGAGTGGAGGGTTGCTGGACGCGTCGATGGCGAACTCTCCTCATGGAAAGGGGCCTCTCTACGCGCGTAGCGCCCCTGCTTTAAATAGTGCCCGGACCCGATCGGTTTTTGTCCGGTCTCCGATCCGTTCCGAGCATTCTGCCGCGCGAACGGGGTGCGTCCCTGCCGCCGGTCTCCCGTCGGCAGGGGCGCGAGTCGGCCATCCTCCCCGCGCCCCGTTCCGTGGCCGTAACGCTGTCATTACAGCGCTCTTTTGGCCATGGTCCTGACTGGCCTGGAACCGATGGTTCAGGAGGTCTTGACCGTGATCGAGCCGTCCTTGATGCCCGCCTCGGCCTTCGCGAGGGCGGCCTGCAGGGTGGCGTTGTTCTTGAAGGTCGGGTTGGAGTCGGCCAGGCCGACGCCGCCGTTGCTCAGCGAGCCGCGGATCTCGCCGCTCAGCGGCTTCTTGTCCTTGATGACGGACTTGGAGAGGTCGTACACCGCGCCTGCGACGTTCTTCAGCGCCGAGGTCAGGATGTAGTTCTTGTACTTCGCCAGCGCCGCCTGGTTGTACTGGTCCGAGTCGACGCCGATCGCCCACACCTTGTGCGCGGCGGCGGACTTGATGACGCCCTGGCCGGAGAGACCGGCGGCCGCGTAGACCACGTCCGCGCCGGCCTCGATCTGGCCGTCGGCGGCGGCCTCGCCCTTGTCGGGGCTGGAGAAGCCACCCTGGGCGGCGGTCTGGGTCAGGTACTGCGCCTTGACCGTGACGCCCTTCTTGGTGTCCTTGACGCCCTGCTCGAAGCCCGCCTCGAACTTGTGGATCAGGGGCACGTCCACGCCGCCGATGAAGCCGACGGTGTTCGACTTCGTGGTCAGCGCGGCGGTGACGCCGGCCAGGTAGGAGGACTGCTCCTCGTGGAAGACCATGTCGGCGACGTTGTCGGCCTTGATGGTGTTGTCGTCGATGATGCCGAAGGTGATCTTCGGGAACTTCGCGGCGGCTTCCTTGACGGCGGGGGCGTAGGCGAAGCCGACACCGATCACCGGGTTGTAGCCGGACCTGGCGAGGGTCTCCAGGCGCTGCACCTTGTCCGCGTCGGACTCGTTGTCCTGCGGCTCGACGTCACGGCCGCTGACGCCGAAGTCCTTCTCGGCCTTCTGCAGACCCGCGTAGGCGGCGTCGTTGAAGGACTGGTCACCCTTGCCGCCGACGTCGTAGGCAAGACCGATGCCCTTGGACGTGCCGGAGGAGCTGCTGCTGGAGCTGGACTCGCTGGACGAGCTGCCGCAGGCGGAGACGGTTACTGCAAGAGCTGCGGTTGCAACGCCTGCAACCGCGATTCGGGACACCCGGCGCATGGAACGAGACTCCTTAGTGCAAGCGCCCAAACCAGGCGCTGGTTCCGCCGCAGCGTAACGCGCGTAGACCAGACGGAAAACCCCATCTGTCCGGTCCGTTATAGAGCTGTGGCCACAGATGGTGGCCAGCGTACGGACAGCCTGGCGCCCCTTGCGGGAGGCAAGGGGCGCCAGGCTGCAACGATGCCCGGAGGGCGTAGTTTTCGTGCGTGGTTCTCGCGCGTCGAACTACTTCGTGTTGACGGTGACCTTGCCGTCGATGATGTCCTGCTTGGCCTTGTCGACGGCCGCCACGGCGGCGGTCATGGCCTTGTACTTCGGGTTGGAGTCGGCGAAGCCGACGCCGTCGTTGTCGAGGCCGTAGCGGATCACGCCGGTCTTGGGCTTGCCCTCGTACACGGACTTCACCAGGTCGTACACGGCGCCGCCGACGTTCTTGAGCGCCGAGCCGAGGATGGAGTCCTTGTACTTGGCGAGCGCCTTCTGGTTGTACTGGTCGGAGTCCACACCGATGGCCCACACGCCCTTGGCGGAGGCCTCGGAGATGACGCCCTGGCCGGAGAGACCGGCGGCGGCATACAGGACGTCCGCGCCCGCGTCGATCTGGCCGCTCGCGGCGTCCTTGCCCTTGTCGGGGCTGGAGAAGCCGCCCTGCGCCGCGGTCTGCGTCAGGTACTGCGACTCGATCTTGATGCTCGGGTTGACGGACTTGGCGCCCTGGTCGAAGCCGGCCTCGAACTTGTGGATCAGCGGGACGTCCACGCCGCCGATGAAGCCGATGTGGTTCTTCTTGGTCGCCTTGGCCGCGGCGACGCCCGCGAGGTACGAGGACTGCTCCTCGTGGAAGACGAGGTCGGCCACGTTGGCGGCCTTGTCCTGCTCGTCGTCGATGATGCCGAACGTGATGTTCGGGAACTTCGCGGCGGCTTCCTTGACGGCGGGGGCGTAGGCGAAGCCGACACCGATCACCGGGTTGTAGCCGGCCTGGGCGAGGCTCTCCAGGCGCTGCACCTTGTCCGCGTCGGACTCGTTGTCCTGCGGCTCGATGTCGCGGCCGGTGAGGTTGAACTCCTTCTCGGCCTTCTGGAAACCGGCGTAGGCCGCGTCGTTGAAGGACTGGTCGCCCTTGCCGCCGACGTCGTAGGCGAGGCCGATGCCCTTGCCGGTGTACTTGCCGGACGAGGACGACGAACTGTCGCTGGCCTTGTTGGCATCCTTGCTGGAGCTACCGCACGCGGTAGCCGCGAGGGCGATGACCGTGACGGCCACCGCGGCTTGGGAGAACTTCGTCCTCCGAGATGTATGACGCACAGCAAGCACTCCTTCGTCCTCACGGCACCGTCACCGGACCGCTTCCCCAACGCGCCGCCTCTGGTGGCGATTTCCGCGCACAGTAACGCGCGTAGACGAGGAGGGGAACGGGGTTTCTCCGTGCCGTTACCGGATCGTGCCGCCGCCGCGTTACGTTCACGCGCCGGTGGTTACACCCGGGTGACACAAGCGGACGTAGGGGTACCGAACGGGCACCCCTGCCGCCCCCTTCCGGTCAGAGAGCCGCGTCGATCAGCGCGGCGGCGGTGAACAGCTCCACGCCGACGGTGATCGCGGACTCGTCGGCGTCGAAGTCGCCCTGGTGGAGATCGCGTACGGTCCGCTCCCCCGGCGTGCGCACGCCCAGCCGGGCCATGGCGCCCGGCACGTGCTCCAGGTACCAGGAGAAGTCCTCGCCGCCCAGGCTCTGCTCGGTGTCCTCGACGGAGAGCGGGCCCCGGCGCGCGACCATGGCGTCCCGCAGCAGCTCGGTGACGAGCACGTCGTTGACCACGGGCGGCACCCCGCGTACGTAGTCGATCACGGTCTTGGCCCGGTGCAGCCCTGCGACCTCGTCGATGGCCGCGTGCACGATGTCGGGCGCCCGCCGCCAGGCGTCGAGATCGAGACACCGTACGGTGCCCGACAGCTCGGCGTGCTGCGGAATGACGTTGGGGGCGTGGCCGGACTCGATCCGCCCCCAGGTCACGGAGACCCCGCTGCGCGCGTCCATGCGGCGCGCGACGAGGGCGGGCACGTCGGTGGCGACCCGGGCGGCGGCGGTCACCAGGTCGGTGGTGAGGTGCGGCCGGGCCGTGTGGCCGCCCGGCCCGTCGAGGGAGACCTCCAGCCGGTCGCAGGCGGAGGTGATGGGGCCGACCCGCAACCCGATCTTCCCGCTGTCCACCTTGGGATCGCAGTGCACGGCGATGATCCGCCCGACCCCCTCCAGCACCCCGGACTCGATGGCGTCGGCGGCGCCGCCGGGCAGGATCTCCTCGGCGGGCTGGAAGAGCAGCCGCACCGGCCGGGGCAGCAGCCCCTGTTCGTGCAGCCGGGCCAGCACGAGACCGGCGCCCAGCACCACGGTGGTGTGCACGTCGTGGCCGCAGGCGTGGGCACGGTCGGGCACGGTGGAGCGGTACGCGCAGTCACTCTTCGTGTCCGGGATGGGCAGGGCGTCGATGTCGGCGCGCAGCGCGAGCATGGGTACGGCCGTGTCGCGGGGGCCGATGTCACCGACGAGCCCGGTCCCGATGGCGAGGACACGCGGTTCCAGACCGGCCTGCTCCAGCCGGGCCTTGATCGCGGCGGTGGTCCGGAACTCCTGATTGCCCAGCTCGGGATGCATGTGCAAGTCCCGGCGGAACGCGACGAGTTCGGCGCGCAGGGCCTCCGGCAGGGCGCCCGGAAGCACGTTCCCGACGGATTCGGCCTCGGGCTCTGCCTCGGATGCCTCGGACTCTGGTGACATCAATTGCTTCACCCTCTGAAGGGTAGGGCGCCCGGGTGGTCGACTGACCCTCGATCAACAAAACTTCAACCCGTTAGACGAAGAAAATCTGACCGCCGGCCGCATAGCTGCGCGCGGGGATGGGTATGCTTCCCGCTTCTTCTGGGATACCACGTCCCGTCGAGCGTCGGCCTGCCCCGTCCGCATCCCGGAATCCTCACGACCACGCGACGTTACGGCTACACAGCGTGTCCGCCCTTGGATCTGGCGGGAAGTGGATCTCCGGGCCGCCGGCCCTTGCTAGGGTCCGCCGACGTGACCGACGACTCGTACACGGACGCACCCGCGGACTTCATAGAGGCCACCCGTTCCTCCTACGACGCGATCGCCCCCGCGTACAGCGCGGAACACCCCGACGGCCTGGGCGACGGCCCCCTCGAACACGGCCTGCTGACCGCCTTCGCCGGCCTCGTCCGCGCGGCGGCGCCCGAGGCGCCGGTTGCCGACGTGGGCAGCGGCCCCGGCTATGTGACAGCCCGGCTGAACGCCCTGGGCCTCCCGGCCTTCGGCATCGACATCTCCCCGCACATGGTGGCGCTGGCCCGCGAGGCGCATCCCGAACTCCGGTTCGACGTCGGCTCGATGACATCGCTGGACGTACCGGACGCGACGCTGGGCGGCATCATCGCCCTCTACTCCACGATCCACGTCCCGGACCCCGAACTGCCCGCCGTCCTCTCGGAGTTCCACCGGGTCCTGCGGCCCGGGGGCTACGTCCTGCTCGCCTTCCAGGCCTCGGAGGGCGAGCACATCCACATGACGGAGCGCTACGGCCAGGACATCTCCCTCGACTACTACTTCCGCACCCCGGCCCAGGTCGCCGCGTACCTCACCGGAGCGGGCCTGAACCTGTACGCCCAGGCCCGCGTCGAGCCCCAGGGTCAGCAGAAGTGGGGCCGGGCTTTCGCACTGGCTCACAAGCCGGTGGAGGCGGCGGGGTGACGGTCGGCGTTCAAGGGGCTCCCGCTACAGCGGCGTGAACGTTTCGGCGGCACTCGAAAGGGTGAACGCATCCCGATCGTCCGGACGCCCCGCCCCTTGATCAACCTAGGTTGCGCACATGGTCACATCAACCCACGAGGGCATGCACCGGATCTTCCAGGAGCGGCCCGAGATCCTGGCGCCCGTGTTCAAGGTTCTGGAGGTTCCGTTGTCCGCCAAGGCGACCGTGGACGCCGTCACCACGGACGTGACGGAGACGCGGCCGCTGGAACGCCGGGTGGACACGGTCCTGCGCATCGGCCAGTCCGACGGTGAGGACTTCCTGCTCGCCATCGAGGCCCAGTCGGACAAGAAGGAGGCGAAAGCGGCGAGTTGGGCGTACTACATCGCCTACCTCCAGGCCAAGTACCGGCTGCCCGTGCTGCTTCTCGTGGTCTGCCAGGACCGGGCCACTGCCAAGTGGGCGGTCGGTCCCTTCGAATGCGGCACGAGCGAATGGACGGCCCTGCGGACGTATCCGCTCGTCGCCGGGCCGGACAACCTGCCGGTGATCACCGACACCAGGACCGTGGCGAAGAAGCTCGCGCTGGCCGTCCTCTCCGCCGTGGCCCACGCCCGCACCCCCGAGTGCGGCGCCATACTGGAGTCGATCGGCAACGTCCTCCAAGAACTCCAGGAAACGGACCCCGAGACGGTCGGGTACTTCGCCGAGTTCCTGGAAATCAACCTGGGTAACACTCCCGCGGGAATGCAGTGGAAGGAAATCATGTCGTTCGTCAGCTACTTCCCCGGCCGGGGGACGGTCCGTGAGACGGCCTACCTTGAGGGCAGGGCCGAGGGTGAAGCAGAGGGCAGGGCCCAGGGTGAGGCCGCAGGCGAGGCCAAGGGGATTCTGTTCGTGCTGGAGGTGCGCGGCATCCCCGTACCGGACAGCGTGCGCGAGCGCATCACCGCCTGCACCGATCTCGACCGCATGGACGCCTGGTTGGAGCGTTCCCGCACGGTCGAGCGGGCGGAGGACCTGTTCGCAGCGGACCCGGAGACTCAGGGGACCGGGCCCGAGGCGGCCTGATCCCCGCCCCCTTCCGCCTACGCCGCCGTAACCGCCGACAACCGATGCACATCCTTCGCCGTACCCGTGACCCCCGACAGGAACCCCTGCGCCCGAGGCGAGGCGTTCTCCGTCATCCAGGCGGGATCGATGTCGCAGACCGCGACTCGGACCTCCGTGCCGACCAGGGCCAGCGGCAAGGTGTGGACGACCGTCGACGGGAAGCTGAGGATCGTGCGGCCGATGGGTCCCCGGCGGGCGATGAGCTCAAGCGGGAGGTCCGGGCGGACGATCTCCAGGCCCGTCTCGACGGCCAACCGGTGGAGTTTCTCCGTGCTTTCGCGGCGGTGGGCGAAGTACCGCGTCGCGCCGTGGGCCTTGGCGAGAGAGGCGACCGCCTCCACGTAGCGGTCGGCGTCCACCACGCCCGTTTCCACCAGGGACGTGCCGACCATGTCCGCGCCCTTCGTGATCCGGGGCGGGCCGAAGGTGGCGCGGGTCCAGGCGAACTCGTTCGCCGTGATCGTGACGCCCTCCGGGGTCTCCTCGATCGGCATGGAGGAGAAGATCTCCACCCTGCGGCGGGTGCTGGGGGTCAGACGGCGGCGGGCCGAGGACGACACCGGGGCGAAGATCAGGTCGCGGGGGCCGGGTCGGCCGCCCTTGCGGTGCCAGCGCACCAGGCGTTCCCCGCTGGCGAGTTGGGCGACGAACTCCATCGTCGCGGTGCCGTCGTCCACCACCACCAGGTCGCGTGCCCTGGTGATCGTCAGCAGCAGCTGGACGTATCGCGAGAACGGGTCGCCCATGACGATCCGGTCCGCCTTGCGCAGCAGCCGGGTGAGGCCGCCGATGGTCTGGAAGGGGGCCGCGGGTCCGCCCCGCGCCTCCTCCCAGCGCACGGTGTGGCCCTCGTCGCGGGCGAGGTCGGCCATGCGGCGCAGCTGGCCGCGGGTCATCGGGTCGGTCGGCGACAGGACCACGAGGGTGAGCCCCCCGCCGGGTGCCTCCTCGGCCCGGGGCGCACCGAGGTGCGCCCACTCCAGCACGTTCAGAAGCTGTACCGGACTCTCCACGAACGCGAGAGTGTGGGGGGTGAGGCCGGCGGTGCCGGCGTGGGGGCTCATTGTCGTACGACCGTCCCGTGACCGTAAGTGACGCTGGCGCTTGATGGTTCAGACTCAGACCGAGACCGGCTCGCCCGCCGCCGCGGCGATCTCCGCCTCGGCGACCACGCCGTTGACGCGGCGCAGCTTCTTCATCGGGCCGAGCTCCGAGTCGTAGACCTTCTTGACGCCGTCGCCGAGGGAGGCCTCGATGGTGCGGATGTCGCGGACGAGGCGGGTCAGGCCCTGCGGCTCGACGGAGGCGGCCTGGTCCGAGCCCCACATGGCGCGGTCGAGGGTGATGTGGCGCTCGACGAAGGTGGCGCCGAGGGCGACCGCGGCGAGGGTGGTCTGCAGGCCCGTCTCGTGGCCGGAGTAGCCGATCGGGACGTTGGGGTACTCGGCCTGGAGGGTGTTGATGACGCGGAGGTTGAGCTCCTCGGCCTGCGCCGGGTACGTCGAAGTGGCGTGGCACATCAGGATGTTGTCCGAGCCGAGGACCTCGACCGCGTGGCGGATCTGCTTCGGCGTCGACATGCCGGTGGAGAGGATGACCGTACGGCCGGTCGCGCGGAGGGAGCGCAGGAGCTCGTCGTCCGTGAGGGAGGCGGAGGCGACCTTGTGGGCCGGGACGTCGAACTTCTCCAGGAAGGCGACGGCCTCGGTGTCCCACGGGGAGGCGAACCAGTCGATGTTCTTGCTCTTGGCGTAGTCGTCGATCTGGCGGTACTCGTCCTCGCCGAACTCAACGCGGTGGCGGTAGTCGATGTAGGTCATGCGGCCCCAGGGGGTGTCGCGCTCGATGTCCCACTGGTCGCGCGGGGTGCAGATCTCCGGGGTGCGCTTCTGGAACTTGACGGCATCGCAGCCGGCTTCGGCGGCGGCGTCGATCAGCTTGAAGGCGTTCTCCAGCTCACCGTTGTGGTTGATGCCGATCTCGCCGACGACGTAGACGGGGTGGCCGGGGCCGGCGGTCTTCGAACCGAACTGGCGCAGACGGGAGTTGTTGCTCATGACAGCGGGTTTCCTTACTTGGTGAGGGAATCGAGAGAGGGGCCGAGGATCCAGCTGGCGATCTCTCGGACAGCGCCGTCGCCACCGGGCACGGTGGTGACCGCGCGTGCGGCGCCGCGTACGACGTCGTGGGCGCTCGCGACCGCCACGGGCCAGCCCACGAGGGCGAAGCACGGGAGGTCGTTGACGTCGTTGCCGACGTAGAGCACGCGCTCCGGCGCGATGCCCTGCTCCTCGCACCACTGCTTCAGTGCGAGGTCCTTCCGGTCGATGCCGTGCAGGACCGGGAGCTGGAGCTTCCGGGCCCGGGCGGCGACGACCGGGTTCTGCTCCGAGGACAGGATCAGCATCTTCAGGCCGGTCCTGCGCAGGGCCGCGATGCCGAGGCCGTCTCCGCGGTGCACGGAGACGAACTCCCGTCCTTCGGAATCGATCAGCACCCTGTCGTCGGTCTGGGTGCCGTCGAAGTCGAGTACGACCGCGTCGATGTCGTCGGCGGTCGGGAGCGAACCGGGGCGGTCCGCGTCGAACAGCGGGGCCAACGCCCTTGCCCTGGCCAGCTCGTGGGGATCGTCGATCTCCAACACCCGGGCGGGGTCGGTCCGTACGAGTTCCGTGCGGCCGAAGAAGCGGTGGCCGACCTTGCGGAACCCGGCCGCGTCCATGCCGTAGACGGCGCCGGTCTCCAGGAAGTCCTGGGGGCGGTCCTGGCGGCGCGGGCGGAAGGACTTGTCGTGGTTGACGCCGTAACCGCCGCTGGTGACGGGCGGGTTGGCGACCTTCGTGGTCCCACCGACCTCGTCTGTCCGCGCCGGCTCGACGACCGGGGTCGCCTCGTCGTCGGCGTCGCGCCACACGAAGCCGTGGAAGGGGGCCACGGTGTGGGCGGTGTCGGCGCCGTTCGCGACGATCGCGTTCACGATGCCGTCGACGTCCTCGCGGACGATGAAGGGGCTGGTGCACTGCACGAGCAGGACCACGTCGACGGCCGCGCCGTGCAGCGCCTCGTGGGCGTCCATCGCGTGCAGGACGGCGGCCTCGGAGGTCGCCGTGTCACCGGCGATGGCGGCGGGGCGCAGCACGACCTCGGCGCCGGCCTGGCGGGCGGCGGCGGCGATGGCCTGGTCGTCGGTGGAGACGACCACGTCCGTCACCAGCCGCGAGGCGCGGCACTCGCGGACGGCGCGGGCCACCAGCGGCACTCCGCCGACGGGGGCGAGGTTCTTGGCGGGGACGCCCTTCGAGCCGCCGCGCGCGGGGATCACCGCGAGCACCCGGCGCACCGAAGCGCCTTGGCCCGCTTGCGGGTTGGACATGGGCTCTACTCCTTGAGCGGGACTGTCGGCGTTCACAGCTCCCCCATCCGGCGGATGACGGGTGCCACGCGCTGCACGCCGTGGCGGTAGGCGCCGCGTGCGGCCCGGCGCACGATCTGCCGGACGGGGCCCGGCTCCTTGTCGGCGGCGGGGGCGCCTGGCAGCGGGGTGCCGTCCGGGCCGAGGTGGTGGCGGGCGAGGATGCCGGGCAGATAACCGGGGGCTGTCTCGGGTGTGTAGTACGGGGCGAGGGCGGGCATCCCGTCGCCGGCCAGCAGCTTGGCGATGCGCTCCCGGGCCGCATCGAAGGCCGTCTCGTACGACCCTCCCCCAGAGGGGGGACCCCCAGCCATGACCCCCTGCCGGGCCACCCACTCCGCGTTGGGCACCGGCTTGTACCCGGCGTCGAGCTGCTCCCAGGAGGCGAGGCACCCGGAGCCCACGAAGTGGTGGTTGCCGAGCCCTTCGCGGATGCCGAGGTCGGTCAGCACGACGGTGGGGATGCGGCGGTGCAGGGACTCCAGGGCGGCCGTCGAGCTGATGGTCACCAGGAGGTCGGTGCGGTCGAGCACCTCGCCCATGTGCCCGTACACCAGGCGGAAGTTGGCGGGGAGGTCCTTGCCCTGGACCAGCTTCTGGTAGGGCAACTCCTCGATGTGCGTGGTGTGTTCGCCGGGCTTGGAGCGCAGCTTGAGGAGGATCTCGCGGTTCGGGTGGAACCGTGCGTGCCGGATCGCCCTGTCGAGCAGGTAGTTGCGGTCCCTGCGGTTGTCGGGCACGGAGGGCTGCACCGCGAAGACCACCGTGTACGGGTCGTGTTCGCCGGTGTACGCGTCCCCGCCGAGGAACGGCAGGGCGACCTCGGTCACCGCCGAGGAGTCGGCGCCGACCCCGTCGTAGACCTCACGGAAACGGTCCGCGTCCTGGCGGGAGTTGGCGAGGACGAGGTCCGCGCCGTGCCGCAGCAGCAGGCCGTCGGCGAGCTTCTCGTAGACGACTCCGACATAGCCGGTGACGACGACGGGCCGCTCGGTGCGTCCGTGCCAGGCCCGTGCCAGTCCGTGCAGCATCGCCTGGACCCCGCCGCCCACGAGGGAGAGGACGAGGATGTCGTACTGGTCCTCGGGGCCTCGCTGCATGGCGCGCAGGAACTCGACGGCGGTCACCTCGCGGAGGGAGTCCGCGGTGACGCCGACTTCCTTCAGCTGGCGGGCTGTTGGGGTGGCACGACCCCGCAGGAGGTATCCGTCCAAAGAGATGTCCGAATTCGGCGGAGCGATGCGGTTCGCGGTGAGCGAACCCCATTTCCACCGGGTGTCGGAATCCGCGAGAACGGCGACTCGCAGGGTCTGCGTTGCACTTGCTGGCACACCGAAGACGCTAGGAAGGCATTCCGTTGATCGGCCCAACCCGAAGGCAACAGACGGTTAACAGCACACCGCCGAATGGCGAATCAGGGCGCCCCGGGCGCGAAATCCTGACCGCTTCATAGGTTCGCCACGCGCCGTTCATCCAATATCAAGGTGAAGGTAAAGACGGATGGCGGGCCGCCGCCTAACGTCGTCTGCGTGGTCAAGCTCTCCGTCATCGTGCCGTTCTACAACGTGCAGCAATACGCGCCCGACACGCTCAGGAGCCTGCGGGCGAACGCGCGCTCGGACTTCGAATTCATTCTCGTCGACGACTGTTCGCGCGACGGGACACCCGACATTCTCGCGCGCGCGGAGCGCGAGTTGCCAGGCGCGGTGCATGTCCGACACGAGAAGAACGGAGGACTGGCGACCGCGCGCAACACCGGGATCGACAAGGCCCGGGGGGAGTATCTGACGTTCCTCGACGGGGACGACTGGCTCGCCCCCGGCTACTTCCTCCAACTGGTGGACGCCATCGAGGAGTTGGACTGCGACTTCGTGCGCACGGACCATGTCCAGTGCACCGCGCGGGCCCGCACCGTCCAGCGGATGCCGCACGGCAGGCGCGGGGTCGTGATGAATCCGCGCGAGGCGATCCTGCCCGCCGACCGGTCCACCTCCGTCGACTACGCCTACGCCTGGGCGGGCGTCTACCACCGCCGGCTGGTCGACCGCGGCCTGCTCCACTTCACCGACGGGCTGCGCACGGCCGAGGACCGGCCGTGGATCTGGAAGCTGCACCGGGAGGCGGAATCCTTCGCCGCGGTGAGCCTGCTCGGCGTGTTCTACCGGCGCGGGGTCGCCTCCTCCCTCACTCAGATCGGGGATGTCCGCCAACTCGATTTCATTCGCGCTTTCGACCAGGTCATCGAGGAAACCGCACAGGACCGGGACGCGGACAAACTGCTCCCCAAGGCCGTCCGTACATATTGCGCAATCATTTCCCATCATCTGGGATCCATCGAAAGGTTCGAGCCGGCGGTGGCGAGAAAACTGAAGTCGATGAGCGCCGTCGCCCTGCGACGCATGCCACAGGACGTGGTGGACGAGGCGCTCGACTCCATGGACATCCAGCGCGCGACGAGGCTGCGCCGACTGCGCCGCCGTCCCGCCGCCGCGGGGGCCGCCGCGTGACCACTCAGATCTTCCTGGCGTCGACGCTGTACGGCACCGCCACGCTGGCCGCCGCCCTCGACTCCGACTGTTTCCGCCCCGCCGACCGGCGCATCCTCCTGGTCTGCAACAACTCGGCGACCCCCGAGACCACACCCGGCCTCGACGAGGCCCCCGGCTTCGGGCGGCTGCGGGAACGCTTCGACGACGTGCTGTCGTGGAACGAGACCATCTCCCCCTTCCACCCCGGCGGCTGGTCCCCCCGCCTCGACGACGTACCGCTGTGGGAGCGGCATCTGCGCCTCCTGTGGAACCTCGGCGACGACGAGGTGGAGCTGGTCGTCGAGTCGATCCAGGTCAACCCCGCGCTCGGCTTCTGCCAGATCTTCACCGGCGCCCCCGTCACCGTCTACGCCGACGGCCTGATGAGCTACGGCCCGACCCGCAACAAGATCGACCCGCTGGTCGGCACCCGGGTGGACCGGCTGCTCCACCTGGACCTGGTCCCGGGCCTCACCCCGCTGCTGCTCACCGAGTTCGGCGTCGGGCCGGAGATCGTCCCGACCGACGCCTTCGTCAAGGTGCTGGCCGAACTCGGCGACACCGCCGACGAGTTGCCCCCGCTGCCGGACGAACCCGCCCTGCTGCTCGGCCAGTACCTCTCCGCGCTCGACATCCTCACCGCCGAGGAGGAGGAGGACCTGCACGTCCGGATGCTCAAGGGCGTGGTCCAACTCGGCCACACGCGGGTGGTGTTCAAGCCGCACCCCTCGGCGCCGGCCCGCTGGTCGCGCGCGCTGGAGCAGGAGGCGGAGAAGCTCGGCGCCGAGCTCACGGTCCTCGACACCCCGGTCCTCGCCGAGGTCCTCTACCAGCGGCTGCGGCCCGTCCTGGTCGTCGGCTGCTTCTCCACCGCCCTGCTCACCGCGAGCGCGCTCTACGGCCTGCCGGTCGCCCGCACCGGCACGTCGACGCTGCTGGACCGGCTGACGCCGTACGAGAACAGCAACCGGGTGCCGGTGACGGTCGTCGACGCGCTGGTGCCCGAGCTGACGGACCGTGCGGCGGTCACCGAGCAGCGCGAGGGCATGGCCCTGGCGGTGCTCAACGAGCTTGTCCGGGCGGTCGGTTACGCGATGCAGCCGAAGATCTACCCGAACCTGCGCCCGGCCGCCGAGGCGTATCTGACGCGGCGGCTCGACGGGCACAGCTGGCGCTACTTCAAGCGCAAGCGCCTCACCTCGCTGGCACTGCCCGGCGCGGTACCGGCCCAGCTCGCGTTCATCCCGCGCAACGCGACCGTACGCCGGGTCGCCCGGCGGGCCCGCCTGCTCAAGCGGACCGTGAGCCGCTGACGCGGGGCGTACGACAGACCGGCGGGTCGGCCCCCCAGGGGCCGGCCCGCCGCCTTACACGCGGGTTGTTGCGGTGGCCCCACAAGGTTGGGGACACGGAAGCAAAACCTGGATGAACGGGCGTGGACAGGGTGGCGAAGGGTCGCGGCGAGAGCGTAGACCCGGCCGGATGTCGTTCTAGTGTGCTGAGACCGAGCCAAGTCCCATCGAGGGGAAACCTGTGATCGACACGCCCGCGGACACCCGGGAGAACCCGACGGGCACCGTGGTCCGCGCCGTCCTGCCGCCGACCGCCGACGCGGCTCCCCCGCCCGAGCCGCCGCAGCCGCCCAAGCGCCGGGAGACCCGACTGCGCGCCCTGGACGGGCTGCGCCTGGTCGCCGCGCTGATGGTGGCGGCCTATCACTACGGCGGCCGGGACGGCGACGTCGTCCAGGCGTGGGGCACCTCGCCCAGGCACCAGTTCCCCACGCTGCACACGCTGTTCTCGTACGGCTGCCTCGGCGTGCAGGTGTTCTTCGTGATCAGCGGTTTCGTCATCTGCATGAGCGGCTGGGGCCGCCCGCTGCGCTCCTTCTTCGCCTCCCGCGCCTCCCGGCTGCTGCCCGCGTACTGGGCGGCGATCCTCATCGTCACCGGCGTCTTCGCGCTGCCGATGGTGGCGTACAAGGCCGGCACGCCGAGCGACGTCCTGGTCAACCTGACCATGCTGCAGATGCCGTTGGGCGTCGACCGGGTGCTCGGCGTGTGCTGGACGCTGTGGGCGGAGATCCGCTTCTACGCGCTGTTCGCCCTGTGCGTGGTACTGCCCGGCGCCAACCGGCGGCGCGTGATCATGTTCTGCGCCGGCTGGACGCTGGCCGCGGCGATCACGCAGGGCGCCAAGTCGCCGCTGCTCGACATCGTCCTGATGCCCGAGTACGCGCCGTACTTCATCGGCGGCGTCGGCCTCTACCTCGTGCACCGCGACCGCAAGGACGCCTACGCGTGGGGCATCGTCGCCGTCAGCTGGCTGATCGGCCAGCACTACGCGGTGGCCAAGCTGTGGCACGCGCCCAGCGACACGGCCTTCTCCAACCGTTCCGCTTGGGGCATCATCCTGGTCGTCACCTTCGGCTACGTCGCCGTCGCCGCGATCGCGCTGGGCTGGCTGCGCTGGGCGAACTGGCGCTGGCTGACGGTCGCGGGCGCGCTGACGTACCCCTTCTACCTCGTCCACGAACACCTGGGCTGGGTCGTCATCAAGGCCTACCACCGGACCCTGGGCATCCCGTCGTACGCGACGATCGTGCTCACCGTCCTGACCATGCTGCTACTGGCATACGCACTGAACCGCGTGGTCGAGAACCGGCTGACCCCCCGGCTGCGGGCCCTGCTGTCGACGCCGCGCAACTGACGGACTCCCGCGCACAGGTGCCGCACAGGAATTGGCCTGTCATTCATCTCCGCGCCCGTTTGGCCGGCCGGCGATGGGCAGATGCTGAGGAGTCCCGCACGGGCTCAAACAGGCGAGCCTGTCCGTACCAGGGAGTGTTCTCCACGATGGCCCTCGTACCAGGCACGATACGACCGCCCCGCCGGCTCGACGACGTTCCCGGCTGGTTTCCCGTTCTCGACCAGCTGCTCTTCGAATGGTTCCTGGACCGGCAGAAGGCCACGGGAACGCGCGGCGATCTGCTGGAAGTCGGGGTGTACATGGGGAAGAGCGCGATCCGTCTCGGCCGGCACGGCCGGGACGGTGAGAACTTCACGGTCTGCGACCTCTTCGAGGGCGACGCCCTGGACGACGCCAACCAGGCCGAGTCGACGAAGTCGTACAGCGCGCTCACCCAGCAGGTCTTCGAGGAGAACTACCTCGCCTTCCACGACACCCTGCCCCGGGTCCTGAAGGGCCCCAGCAGCATCGTGCCGGGCGAGGTCGCCCCGGCCAGCTGCCGCTTCGTCCACATCGACGCCTCGCACCTGTACGAGCACGTCCGCGACGACATCGGCGCGGCCCGCGAGGCGCTGCGGCCCGGCGGGATCGTGGTCCTGGACGACTTCCGCTCGGAGCACACGCCCGGCGTCTCCGTGGCGGTCTGGGAGGCGGTGCTCACCAGGGGCCTGCGCCCGATCTGCCTGAGCACGCAGAAGCTCTACGGCACCTGGGAGGACCCGGGACCCGTCCAGGACGAGCTGCTGGCGATGGTGCGCGGGCGCGAGGACTGCCACCTCAGCATCCAGCAGGCCGCGGGGCACCGCATCGTCCGCCTGAAGTCCAAGAAGGGCATGCAGGCCCCGCCCTTCCCGCCGTCCCGGTTCGCGCACCGCGCGGAGAAGGCCGCGCCGGGACAGTCGACGGCCGCGGCCCCGCTCCGCCGCCGTGGCACGGTCCGCGCCCGCCGGCTCGCGGCCGACGTCCTCCCGCCGATCCTCACCCGCGCGATCCGCAACGGCCTCAGCCGGTCCTGAACCGGGCCTCGATGCCCGCGATCACCAGGTCGAGCCCTTCCTCGAAGTGCCGGCCGTAGTCCTGGAAGATCTCCGCGCCCGCCGCGGCCGACAGGGGGAAGTCGGCCATCAGGCGGGCGCGTTCGTCCATGTCGTAGCCCTCGCGGCGCTCGTCCGGCAGTGGCTGCACGCCCTGTTCCTCGCTGACGAAACCGATCGTGTAGAGGTACGACGTCGAGGTCGCGCGGACCGCCTGGGCGAGGGTGAAGCCGGCCTCCGTGAACAGCCGCAGGGTGTCCTCCATCTGCACCGCGTGCAGGGTGCCGGTGAAGCGTGAGCCGCTGAAGACCTTGGCGCCGTCGCGGTAGCCGAGCAGCGCGGCGCGCAGACCCTGGTTGGACTTCAGCAGCCGCTCCTGCCAGGTGTCCTCGCGAGCGAGCGGGGCGTCGGCGACCATCCGCCGGTACATCTCGGTCGCCATCTCGTCGAGCAGCGCCTGCTTGTCCTTGAAGTGCCAGTAGAGGGCGGGCGCCTTGACCCGCGCCCCGGACCGCACGGTCGAGGGCGTCCGCCTCTTCGACACCTTCCGCGGCCCGCACTGGACCCTGCTGGCCCTGGACACAAAGCCCCCGGCTGCCGTCCCCGCCTCGGTCCCCGTCGTGGAGGGCCCCGCGGTCGAGACGTACGGCACGGGCCTCTTCCTGGTCCGCCCCGACGGCTACGTCGGCTGGGCGGGCGCCACGGACGACGGCCTCGCGGAGTACGGGGACAGTCTCGGCCTCCGCTGGACCGACTAGACCGAACTCGCCAGTGACAGCTTGACCGCGAAGCCCAGGAACAGCGCGCCCGCCGCCGAGGTCGCCCCGGCCGCGAGCCGCCTGCGCCGGCGGAAGGCCGTCGCCAGCCGGGTCCCGCCGAAGATCAGCGCACTGAGGTAGAGGAAGCTCGCCACCTGCGCGAAGAAGCCGAGCACGACGAACGACAGCGCGGGGTAGGCGTACCCCGGGTCGACGAACTGCACGAAGAAGGCGACGAAGAACAGAATCGCCTTCGGGTTGAAGAGACTGACGACGAAGGCACGCCGGTACGGCCGCTCGTCGGCGGCCTCCGCGGCGGGAGCCGCCTCCGTGGCCGCCCGCTCCTTCCGGGTCCGCCACATCGCCCACGCGGCCCGCAGCATCCCGAACGCGAGCCAGGTCAGATACCCGGCCCCCGCGTACTTCACGATCCCGAACAGCACGGCATTGGCCTGCAACAGCGAAGCGACCCCGGCCGCGGACAGCGTCATCAGCACGGTGTCCCCGCACCAGACACCGGCGGCGGCCGTGTACCCGGCCCGGGTGCCGCGCCGGGCGGCGACCGAGAGGACGTACAGCGAGTTGGGGCCGGGCAGCAGAACGATCAGGACCAGGCCGGCGAGGTAGGTGGGGAGGTCTATGACACCGAACATGGGAACGAGTGTGTCATGGGGTTACGACAGTCAGCCGTCGCCGTCGAGGAGGACGTCCACGGAGAGGTCCAGGGCGACGCCTACGGACTCCGGGACGGGGATGCTCTGGCCTCGCTTGTGACGCTCGGGGTCGGGGTACTTGCCATCGGCCGGGTTGGCGTAGAGGAGGACTTCGTCGTGTCTGCGGTCGGCGATGACGTAGACGGGAATGCCGGCCCGCGCGTAGATGTCGACCTTGGTGGCCGTGTCGTTGGTCCAGTTGGAGGACGTTACTTCCAGCACCAGGCGGAAGACGTGCGGCGCACAGCAGTTCTTCTCGACGAGCGCGTCCTTGAAATCGGCGTCGACGACGGAAAAGTCGGGCACCGCATAGTCGTCGGGCCCCGTGGGCAGCCACAGCCCGATCCCTTGGACGTACTTCAGCCCTGCCTGTCCGGCCCCAGCCTCGGCAAAGTCCTCGACGAGCCAGGTCAGTGTCTCCTGATGCGAGCCATCCGGCGGCGGTGTCACAACAATGCTCCCGTTGAGGATCTCCACCCGGTGTCCGGGCAGCTCCTCCCACAGCCGGTCGGCGGCTTCAGCAAGCGACGACTCGTGCAGCACCACGGCCACGGCACCCTCCTTCGGGGAACACCCTCCACGAGCGTAACCGGTGACGTGCGGCTTCCTCCCCCGATCACCCAACGGAGTA
The DNA here is from genome assembly GCF_040655035.1 of Streptomyces sp. NPDC050549. Classification (NCBI taxonomy): domain Bacteria; kingdom Bacillati; phylum Actinomycetota; class Actinomycetes; order Kitasatosporales; family Streptomycetaceae; genus Streptomyces; species Streptomyces sp. NPDC050549. The sequence continues at coordinate 238,321 of NZ_JBFAJD010000008.1, read as the reverse complement.
ATCACCCAGCTCAGAACACATCCACCGGCACATACACCCCCCACACCTCACGCAGCGCCCCGCACACCTCCCCCACCGTCGCCCGCGCCCGCAGCGCCTCCTTCATCGGATACAGCACGTTGTCCGTACCCTCCGCCGCCTCCCGCAGTGCGGCCAGCGCCGAGTCCACCGCCTTCCGGTCGCGTTCGGCGCGGATCCTCGCGAGCCGCTCCGCCTGCTGGGCCTCGATGGCCGGGTCGACACGGAGGGGCTCGTACGGTTCCTCCGTGTCGAGGCGGAAGCGGTTGACGCCGACCACGACCCGTTCGCCGGAGTCGGTCTCCTGGGCGACGCGGTAGGCGCTGCGCTCGATCTCGCCCTTCTGGAAGGCGTGCTCGATGGCACCGACCGCGCCGCCCAACTCCTCGACCCGCCGCATCAGTTCGACGGCGGCCCCTTCCACGTCGTCCGTCATGCTCTCCACGGCGTACGAACCCGCGAAGGGGTCCACGGTCGCGGTCACGTCCGTCTCGTACGCCAGGACCTGCTGGGTGCGCAGGGCGAGGCGGGCGCTCTTGTCCGTCGGCAGCGCGATCGCCTCGTCGAAGGAGTTCGTGTGCAGGGACTGGGTGCCGCCCAGCACCGCGGCCAGGCCCTGGACGGCGACGCGGACGAGGTTCACCTCCGGCTGCTGGGCGGTGAGTTGGACACCCGCGGTCTGCGTGTGGAAGCGCAGCATCAGGGATTTCGGGTTCCGCGCGCCGAACTCCTCCCGCATCACCCGGGCCCAGATCCGGCGCGCCGCACGGAACTTGGCGACCTCTTCGAGCAGCGTCGTACGGGCCACGAAGAAGAACGACAGCCGGGGCGCGAAGTCGTCGACGTCCATACCTGCCGCGAGCGCGGTACGGACGTACTCGATGCCGTCGGCGAGGGTGAAGGCGATCTCCTGCGCGGGCGAGGCGCCGGCCTCCGCCATGTGGTAGCCGGAGATCGAGATCGTGTTCCACTTCGGGATCTCGGCCCCGCAGTACTTGAAGATGTCGGCCGTCAGACGCAGGGACGGCTTGGGCGGGAAGATGTACGTCCCGCGCGCGATGTACTCCTTCAGTACGTCGTTCTGGATCGTGCCCGTCAACTGCCCTGCCGCCACGCCCTGTTCCTCGCCGACCAGCTGGTACATCAGCAGGAGGAGAGCTGCGGGGGCGTTGATCGTCATCGACGTCGACACCTTGTCCAGCGGGATGCCGTGGAACAGCACCCGCATGTCGTCGATCGAGTCGACGGCCACTCCCACCTTGCCGACCTCGCCGTGTGCGAGGGGCGCGTCGGAGTCGTGGCCCATCTGGGTGGGCAGGTCGAAGGCGACGGACAGGCCCGTGGTGCCGTGGGCGATCAGCTGCCGGTAGCGGGCGTTGGACTCCGCGGCCGTGCCGAAACCGGCGTACTGCCGCATCGTCCACGGCCGGCCCGTGTACATCGACGGATACACGCCCCGCGTGAAGGGGTACTCCCCCGGCTCGCCCAGCCGCTCGGCCGGGTCCCAGCCGGCGAGCGCTCCGGGGCCGTAGACGGGTTCGACGGGCAGGCCTGACTCCGACTCGCGCACCATGGTGTGCACCTCCGGACACCACGATGCCGTGCCGTTCGCGGCCCGTCATCCGGGGGTACGTGTCCGGGTGACACCGGTGAGACGGCGGGGGTCCGCGATGCGTACTACGGGTATGGGGAGAGCGATCGTCGCCACGGCGGCCCTGTCGGCGCTGCTGGCGGTGTGCGGCTGCACGGTGCAGGGCACGGACGCGGACGGCAAGCACCACTTGCCGGTGCGCATCGAACTGCCGGGAGCCAGGGCCAGTCCCTCGGCCACGGCGAGCACCCCGGGCACGCCCGGCGCCACGCCCGCCGCGAACGTGCTGTGGTCGCGCGGCGACAGCGGCTCCGGGGTGCGCGAGTTGCAGGCCCGGCTAAGGCAGGTCGACTGGCTCTTCGACGGGCCGACCGGGACCTACGACGACCTCACCGAGCAGGCCGTCGCCGGCTTCCAGGGCAAGCGCGGGCTGCCGAAGACCGGCGAGACCGACAAGGCCACCTGGCAGCGGCTGGTGAAGATGACGCACGAGCCGGGCAAGTGGGACCTGTACCTGATGGGCGGCCAGCCGGCCGGCGCACCCGACCCGCGCTGTCTGACCGGCCGGGTGCTGTGCATCGACAAGACGACCCGCACCCTGCGCTGGATGATCGACGGGCGGACCGTGTCGACGATGTCGGTGCGCTTCGGCGCCCAGTACACCCCGACCCGGGACGGTGTGTTCCACGTCTACTGGAAGGCCCGGAACTGGGTGTCCACGCTCTACCACTCCCCCATGCCGTACGCGATGTTCTTCAGCGGCGGCCAGGCGGTGCACTACTCCTACGACTTCTCGGCCCGGGGTTACGCGGGCGGCTCGCACGGCTGCGTCAACGTACGGGACGAGGCGGCGATCGCGAGTCTGTTCGCGCAGGTGCGGACCGGCGACAAGGTCGTCGTCTACTGGTGAGTGGCTGTTCATCGGTGAGATGTGAGGGGCGCGGGCGGGACCGGGGGAACGTGTCCCGCCCGCGCCGAGTGCACGAGCCGTAGGTACGGGGGGAACCTCCGGCTCTGTGCGACGGCCGATGACCAGTCGGCTCACTCAGTACTGCGCCGCAGGGTCCGAAAACGTCACACCCCGCGCGAAAAAAGTTCCGCGCGTCACAAAGTCGCAGGTCAGAGGGTGCTGTACGTCGGGCCCGGCACCGGCGTCCGCGAGCTGCCCGTGGTGTGCGAGGGAGCCGGGGCGGACGGCGTCCGCCGGGCGAGCGGGGTGAAGGCGGAGGGGAGCGGAGTGGCGACCACGCCGTTGCCCTTGTGCCCGCCGACGCTCCCGCCACTGCCACTGCCACTGCCCGCGTCGCCGCTGCCCGGGGCGATCGGGGCGATGTTCCCGTTACCCTCGTCGTCACCGCCCTGGCTGCCGCTCTGGTCGCCCTGGCTGCCGCCGGGACCGCTCTGGTCGCCGCCCTGCGAGCCACCGGTCCTGCCGTCGCCGCTGCCCTGGTCGTCCGAGCCGCCGGTCTTCATGAGCAGGTCCTTGCAGTACGTCCACACATGGGAGGTACCGCCCGCCGCGCCCTCCAGGGTGCGTTTGCGGCCGGTGTCCAGGGACTTGCCGTCGCGCACGGCACGGCAGGACGAGGTGACGGCGCTCCACCAACTGCCCGAGTGGGCGGCCCCGTCCTTTCCGGAACCGGCGGCGGGGGTGCGGTCCGTGCCGCCGCCGACCGCCTCGCCGAAGGAGTCGTCGGAGCCGGCCGTGGTGCCGCCCGCCGAGGGCGTACCAGGGCCGAAGGTGCCGCTGGGCGGGGGTGAGATCAGCGGGCGGTCCGGGGTCGCTGCGGCGGAGATGGAGGCGGCGGGCGCCGGGTCGCCGAACGGCGACGGCAGGACTCCCGTGCCGACCGCCGCCGCGACCCCGCCGGCCAGACCGACCGCGAGCGCCGCGGTCAGCCCGAACCGAGCGGGCCTTCCCAGGCGCGGTCCCCGTACGGTCTCCACGGGCCGCCCGAGCCGGACGAGCCCGGCGTCGGAGGAGTGCGCGCGGGCGGGCCGGCCGGGGGCGGCCCGCTCGACATCGTTTCCGGTGCGCGCCGCCCGGAAGGCTGCCAACGCGGCTTCCTCGCCCGGGAGTTCGGTCTTGCCCGAGGTGGGCTCCACGGCCAGCGCGCCAAGGGTCCTCGCGAGCCGTTCGGCCTGGTCGCGGGCGGCCGGGTCGACGGCTTCGAGGGACTCGCCGCGCAGCAGGAGTTCAGCGGTTTCGCGGTCCAGCCATCGGCCGGGGGTCCGGGGGGCGTCCCCCGGCACAGCAGAGCGCTCGTCGGCCATCACATGTCCTTCTGCGTCCGCGTGCGCGTATGCGTCACAGTGGCGGACGTCACCGCGCGGTCGCGCGGGTCTCGCTGGGGTGGCAGGGCGTCCAGGGCCGCGGCCGATTCCGGGTCGCCGCCGAGCAGTTCCGCGAGCCGTTTCAGACCGCGGTGCGCGGCCGTGCGGACGGCGCCGGGCCGCTTGCCGAGGGTCTCCGCGGCGGTCTTGGCGTCGAGGCCCATCACCACGCGCAGGACGACGGCCTCGGCCTGGTCCTGCGGCAGTTGGGCGATGAGGGAGAGGGTGCGGTCGGTGGCCAGCGCCTCGATGGCCTCGCCGGCCGTGTCGGACTCGGCGGCGCGGCCGGTCAGCTCGGTCTCGTCGCCGCCTATCGCGGGGCGGCGGCCACGCATCCGTATGTGGTCCAGGGCCCGGTTTCGCGCGATCCGGGCCGCCCACCCCCGGAACCGGTCCGCGTCCCCGCTGAAACGATCCAGGTCACGGGCGATCTGCAGCCAGGCCTCGGACGCGACGTCCTCGGCGTCGGGTTCGCCGACCAGCGTCCGTACGTATCCGAGCAGCCGTGGGTGCACCGTGCGGTACACAGTCCGGAACGCGGTCTCGTCCCCGTCCTGTGCCGCAAGCACCGCGGCGGTCAGCTCCGCGTCGTCCCCCAGCACGTGGTCCCTCGAATTTTGTTGGTCGCGGCCGCACTCCGGCGCGAAAGGCACGCTACGACCTGAAACTGCTCCTCGTCCATGTCCGTACAACCCGCAACTACCGGCTTCGGGCGTGCGGTGTGACAGAAAACGCACTCCTGACGCTGTAGAGAGTACGGGCCGCCGCGCGGCCCGTGCCGCGCGACGGCCGGGGCCTCTCCTGTGGGGGGTGGCGGCCCCGGCCGTTGCCGCGACGGCTGCCGCTCCGGCCCGACGACGTCCGCATCCGGCCACGGTCGTCCGCCGGTGAGCGAATATGTCCCGGCGTCCCTGCCGGCTTCTGCCACTGACCGGCTTCTTCCACCAACACGAATGGGCACTCGTCGCCGACGCGGCGGAGGCCCTCTCGGAGCGCGACCCGATAACGATCCGGTCGCCGCCCGCCGACGCCTCGGGAGAACAACGACTCGGTGGAATCCGACAGCGCCGGGCGCTCCCGGAGGCCCAGCCTGCGGCGCCGGGGAGCCCGGTGTCTCCGTACGGCCAACACCCCTTACACAGCAGGCGTGTTAACTCCGTGAAACCCGATGGAGCGACCTCCGGCGGGCCCGGTTGACGGTGATAGCATTCCGCCGTCTGCGACCTTGATCCACTTTTGTTCAGGCCTCGAGTCCGAGCGCGGTCATCTCTCCGCGTAGATCAGTCATGCAGTCCCCTGGACGGGTTGCGGATCCTTGCAAGGCGTACCCCCGATGACGCCTGCGTGCCACGCGCCGGGAAAGGTTTCCATGACTCAAGACGTGCTTCTTTGGTGCCTGGTTGCGATAGCGGTGACAGCCGTAGCCGCAGTCGTGGCGCTCGTACTCCGCAGCAGAGCCCTGGGGAGGAGGAAGAAGGAGTCCGAGGCCGCGCTGGAGGCGCGGCTGCGGTACACGCAGGGTGAACTCGACCGCGCCCAGGCCGCCTTGACCACGCTGCGGGACGAGCAGGACGAAGTCATCCGCGAGGCGGAGCAGGCCGCCGAGGAGAACACCAAGTCGGTCCTCAAGGGCGCAGCCCGTTTCCTGCAGAGCCTCGCGGCCGAGCAGACCACGCTGCTGGACGGGGTCCAGCGCGAGTACGGCGGCCACGCGGTCCTCTCCGACCTGATGGACATCACCCACGCCAACGCCCAGATGGCCCGCAAGGCACAGGGCATCGCCGTGATGTGCGGCGCGCCGCTGGGCCGCCGCAACCAGCCCGCCAGCGTCTACGACGTCGTCCGCAGCGCCCAGAGCCAGATCCGCAACTTCCAGCGGGTCGAGATCATGCAGCCCAGCGGCATCGCGCTGAAGGCCTCGGCCGTCGCGCCGGTCGCCCTGGCCGTCGCCGAACTCCTCGACAACGCCGCCAGTTTCTCCCAGGCGGACGCCCCCATCGAGGTCACCTTCCGCCAGGCGCAGAAGAACCTGTGCATCGTCATCGACGACGCCGGCGTCGGCATGGGCGACGAGGACCGACAGCGGGCCAGCGCGCTGCTGTCCGGCGAGGGCCTTCCCCGGCTGTCCCAGCTGGGCACCCAGCCGAAGTTCGGTTTCCCCGTCATCGGTCTGATCGCCCGCCAGCACGGCTTCACGGTGGATGTCACCGGTGTCTCCCGGTACGGCGGCGTCCGGGCCGTCGTCCTACTGCCCGAGGAGCTGTGGACCATGGAGGAGACCCTGCCGCCGGCCACCGAGGCGCCCGTGAGCACCATCCGGCCGATGGAGACGGGACGGTCGGCGCGTACGGCGGGCGGTCTGCCGAAGCGTGGTTCCCGTATCTCGCCCGCCGGTGTCCCCACCGGCGGGGAGCAGGCGCCCCGGCGCAGTGCCCGGCGCGGCACCGGCAGCCTGGCGGCCCTGCAGCGCGGTACGCAGTCCGCGCGCGACACGGCCTCCTTCGACATTCCGACGCCCGGAGGGTCCGAAAACGCATGAGTACAGCTGACCTGTCCTGGATGGTCCAGGACATCGTGGACAACGTGCCCAGAGCACGGCACGCCGTGGTGCTGTCCGCGGACGGTGTCCCGCGCGGGTCCACGGACGACCTGTCCGGCCAGGACGTGCGGACCATCTCCGCGGCCATGGCGGGGATGCAGTCGCTCAGCCGGGCCACCGCCCACTTCGCCGGACTGGCCCCGAGCCGGAACTGGATCCAGACGGTCATCGAGTTCCAGCACGGCTGGGTGTTCCTGATCGGGGCCGGTCAGGGTGCCTACCTGGCCGCCGCCGCGGAGCCAGACGTCGACATGGAGCAGCTCTCGTTCCGGATGAACCGGCTGGTCTCCCGGCTGGGCAACAACCTCACGGTTCCGGCGCGGGTGGCCGGAAGTGAGGTTGCCCACCCCGGGGACGGCGCCGGGGCACAGCTGGACGGCGGGGGCGGCGGGGTCTTCCTGCTCGCGGAGCTGGACAAGGCGGTGGCGTCGGTGCCGGGCGCGCTGCACGCGCTGCTGCTGGGCGCGGACGGTCTGCCGCGCGGGGCGAGTTCGGGGATCGGCAGGAATCTCGCGGACACGATCTCTGCGGCCATGACCGGCATCCACGCCTACAGCCGGGCGACCGCGCCGTTCGCGGGCGGGCAGCAGGACGACGAGTGGATGCAGACGGTCATCGAGTTCGAGCACGGCTGGGTGTTCCTGATCGCGGCCGGCGAAGGAGCCTTCCTCGCGGCAGCCGCCGAACACGGCTGTGACATCGAGGAGTTCACCGTACGTCTGGGCGACACGATGCCGGCGCTGACCGCCGGGTCGGCGGCCCGGGGAGGAAGGACCGGCGATGAGTGACGAACTGGACGGCGAGCTGGAGCTGACGGCCCCATTAGTCCCACTCTTCGTCATCGCGCAGGGTCGCGCGCTGCCGCGGGAGAGCGAGTACGAGCACACCACGATCATCACGGCCCAGGACGGTGCCGTGGCGGCGGCCCGGACGCTCGCCCCGGAAGCCCGCACGGTCATGGATCTGATCGCGGACGGCTTCCTCTCGGTCGCCGAGGTCGCGGCCCACACCAGGCTGCCCCTGGGCATCGTCCGCATCCTGCTGGCGCAGATGGCCGAGGACGGCCTGATCCATGTGCGCAATCCGGTGCCCCATGCCGAACGCCATGATCCCGTCCTGCTGACCGCCGTGCTCGACGGCCTGATGCGAATTCGAACCGGAGCGTAGTCCCGTGTATCTGGATCCCGACGTCTCCCGCTCCGTGAAGATCCTGGTCGTGGGCCACTTCGCGGTCGGGAAGACCACGTACATCGGAAGTGTCTCCGAGATAGAACCGCTCCAGACCGAGGAGGAGATCACCGAAGCCAGCGAGGGGCTCGACGACCTCTCCGAGACCCCGGACAAGACGACCACGACCGTGGCGATGGACTTCGGGCGGCTCACCCTCGGCGAGGACCTGGTCCTCTACATCTTCGGAACCCCCGGCCAGGAGCGGTTCAAGCAGATGTGGGAGGGGCTGTCCCGGGGAGCGCTGGGCGCGCTGGTCCTGGCCGACCCCGAGCGGCTGGAGGAGACGTTCCCCGTCCTCGACCTGGTCGAGGCGTTCGGTCTGCCCTACGTCATCGGCGTCAACACCTTCGAGGGGAAGCACCAGTTCCCGCTCGACGAGGTGTGCGAGGCACTCAACATCTCCGAGGACACCCCGGTCATCCACTGCGACGTGCGTGACCAGGACTCCTCGATGCAGGCACTCATCACGCTCGTGAAGCACCTCTTGTCCTCACTCGGCTAGGAGCCAGCATGCAACAGCCCTTCGACCCGTCCGGGGCCCCGGACGGCTGCCCCGCGCACGGCAACGTCCCGCTGTACGGGTCCGAGTTCGGCTCCGACCCCGAGAACATGTACGCCCAGCTGCGCACGCTGGGGCCCAGCGCCCCGGTCGACATCGCGCCGGACGTCGAGGTCGAGCTGGTCACCAGTTATGACGCCAGTCTCTACATCCTGCAGAACCCGACCCTGTTCGTGCGGGACTCGCGCCGCTGGAACGCCCTGAACAACGGGGAGATACCGGCGGACAGCCCGGCGCTGCCGATGATGGGCTACCGGCCCAACGCGCTGTTCAGCGACGGTGCGGCGCACGCCCGGCTGCGGCAGGCGGTCACGGACAGTCTCGCGACCGTCGACCAGAGCCGGATCGTCCGGCTGACGCAGCAGTCGGCCGACTACCTGATCAGCCAGTTCAGTTCCGAGGCCCTCGGCCAGGCGGAGCTGATGGCCGCCTACGCCCAGCCGCTGCCGCTGCTGGTCTTCGGTGAGCTGTTCGGCTGCCCGCCCGAGCTCGGCGACCGTGTGATCGCCGGGATCACCGGCATCTTCCAGGGCACCCCGGGCGCCGACGAGACCCTGGGCGGCGCGCTCGCCGAGCTGATCGCGCTGAAGCGCCGCCAGCCCGGCGAGGACCTCACCACCCGGCTGATGGTGCACTCCTCCCGGCTGACCGACGAGGAGGTGCTGCATCAGCTGGTGACCCTGCTCTCCGGCGGCACCGCGCCCCTGACGGCCTCGATCGGCACCAGCGCCGCGCTGTACCTCAGCGACGACTGGCCGAGTGGTCTGCCGGTCGAGGACGCGGTCGTCAAGACGCTGTGGAACTATGCGCCGATCGCCAACTACGCGGCCCACTACCCCACCCAGGACGTCGAGTTGGGTGAGCGGAAACTGCACGCGGGCGATCCGGTCCTGATCTCCTTCGCCGCCGCCAACACCGACCCCAAGCTGACCGCGCACCGCGAGCAGCTCAGCTCCAAGGCCCATCTGGCCTTCGGCGCCGGCCCGCACGCGTGCCCGGCCAAGGACCCGGCGTTCATGATCGCGGCCACGGCCGTCGAGTCCCTGCTCAACCGGCTGCCCGACGTCGAGATGCGCGTCCCCTTCAAGGAACTCGCCTGGGTGCCGGCGCCGTGGAGCCGCCAGCTGGTGACCGTGCCGATCCGGTACACCCCCCGTACGGTGCCGTCCGCGGCCAAGCCCCGCCCGGCGCGACCGGCTTCCCCGCAGGCCGCGCCGTCGGCCGCCGCCATGCCGCAGCCGGCCGGGTACAACCGGCCGTCCCACGCCGCTCCGAAGCCCAAGGGCGGGATGTTCAGCCGCTTCCGGGCCTGGGTGAATGGCGAGTGATGTAAGTAACCCTATGAAAGCACTGTGTTATTGGATGATTCAAACACCCCACGGGTACGGATGGCGGCTGGCAGAGAGGAGCCACCATCGTGGGAAGCGTCACGACTCCGTCCACGGACCGTCGGGCCACCATCTCCCTGTTCTCCCGTCTCCGGACGGCTGACGGGCAGGCCGATCCCTTCCCCATCTACGCAGAACTCAGGGCGCGCGGCTCGGTCAGCCCCGCGCCCTGGGGCGGTCACCTCGTGACCAGCTACGGCACCTGCGATCAAGTACTGCGCAACGGCGTGTGGCTCGAACCGGACACCGACTGGCGGGCGCGACAAGGCGCCCGCACCCGCTGGAGCGCCCCCTCCGCACGGGAGATCAGCCGGACCATGCCGGCGCTCAACCCTCCGGAGCACACCAAGGTGCGCCGGTCGGCCGGCTCCTTCGACCGCTCCACCATCGAACAGATCGGCCACCGGGTGAGCCAGGTCGTCGACCGGCTGCTCGACACTCTGCACGAGCGCCTGCACGCGGGAGAGGCCGACTTCTCCGCACTGGTCAGCGAGGAACTCCCGGTCGCCACCATCGGCGACTGGCTCGGACTGCCCAGCGCGGACTGGCCCCGGCTGCGTGAACTGACCCACGACCAGGTCTTCACCCAGGAGCTGCTCCCGAACGCCAGCCAACTGGCCCGTTCCGACGCCGCCATGGTGGAACTGCGCGCCTACTTCCTGGAGCTGATCCGCGACCGCCGCGAGCACCCCGGGGACGATCCTGTCTCCCGGTGGATCAGCACCTGGGACGAGCTCGAACCGGACCGGGACAAGGCCGACGAAGCCGTCTACTTCCTCGCCCTGTTCGTCCTGCTGGCCGCCCTGGAGACGACCTCGACACTGCTGTCGACCATGGCGCTCCTGCTGGTCGAGGACCCCGGCCGCTGGAGTCTGCTCACCGAACACCCGGACCTGGTCCCCGCGTTCGTGGAGGAGACCCTTCGCTACGACCCTCCCACCCACGTCATCAGCCGGGTCGCCGCCCAGGACTGCCGCCTGGAGAACACCGAGGTCCAGGCCGGGGAGATGGTCCACCTCATGGTGGGCGCCGCCCATCGCGACCCCGCCCGGTTCACCGACCCCGGCTCCTTCGCCCCCCGGCGCAAGCCGACCCATCTGGCCTTCAGTGGAGGCATCCACTACTGCCTGGGCGCACCCCTGGCCCGGCTGGAGGCACAGACCCTGCTCAGCCGCATGATCGCCCGCCTGCCGAGACTCACCCTGGTCCGCCGCCCCGTGCAGGCACCCCGGGTGGCGTTCAGGCGACTCCTCAACCTGGACGTTTCACTGACATGAACCCGCCAATAACCTCCCGTGCCGCGGTGCACGCCCCCACGTCGGAGCCCGTGGCCGACACGGAGACCGCACCTCCCACCGGTCCCGTAAGCCTCACCCGCACCGGATCCGTCCTCCACGTACGGCTCAACCCGTCCGCTCAGGACGACGACGTCCTGAGCTCCGCCGTCCTCGACGCGCTCATCGCCGTACTCGACGGCCTCCACGAACAGCCGGACGTCCAGATCCTGGTGCTCTCCTCCCTGGGCAAGGACTTCTGTCTGGGAGCGGACCGCCGGGAGTACCAGGAGGCGCTGGCCGGCGATCCGACCGGGACCACGCTGCGGCGCATCGCGGACAAGGCCCACCGGCTGTGCCAGGCGCTGGAGAACACCCACGCCGTCACCATCGCCCGGCTCCACGGCGGGGTCATCGGCGCCGGCCTCGCGCTCGCCGCCCACTGCGATCTGCGCGCGGGGGCGGACACCTGCCGCTTCCGCATGCCGGAGATCGGTCTCGGACTCGCACCCGCCTGGGGGGGCGCGATGGGGCGCCTCATCACGGAGGCCGGTGCCGCCCGGATCCGTGAACTCATGCTCACCTGCGACGAGTTCGACGCCCCCACCGCCCAGCACCTCGGGCTCCTCCACAAGATCGCACCCCTCGACCAGCTGGACGACGCCGTCACAGCCTGGACCAGACCCCTCGCCCGGCGCTCCCCGCAGGCGCTCGTCCTGACCAAACGCATGCTCGCCGGCTACGCGAAAGCCGCCCGCACCAGCGACACCGCCCTGCTCGACTCCCACCTCCTCGCCGCTCAACTCGCCCAGCCCCGCTGAGCGTCACGCCCGTGCCGTCCGGGGTGGGTCCATCCGGACGGCACGGGCCTCCGTGTCTTCGGCGTATCCGGCTCGGTGTCCCGGCCAACGGACCGATGCGGGTGCCGGGCCCGGTCGGTGCGGGATACACGTGGGTCATGCCTGACAACAGTGAACGTCGCCCGTCGGCCCCTGTCGTGTTCACCGGTGTCCGTCTGGTCGACGGCACCGGGAGGCCTGCCCGTCGACTCGGCGGCCGTGGTGGAGGACGCCAGGTTCACCTGCGCCGGGCCGCAGCACGCGCGGCCACGGATCCCTGAGGCGACCGTCGTCGACTGCGGCGGACACACCCTGCTGCCCGGGTTCTTCGACTGCCATCTGCACTTCCTCATGGACGGCAACGCCGACCTCACCGGACGGCTGCTGACCAACCGACCCACGGTCACCGTCTTCGAACGGGCCCGCCGTATGCGCGAGACCCTGCACGCCGGTATCACCACGGCCCGGGATCTCGGCGGCATCGACGCCGGTTACCGCGACGCCGTCGCGCCCGGCCTGATCGAGGGACCCCGGCTGCATGTCGCGCTGCGGCTGATGAGCCACACCGGCGGACACGCCGACTTCAGCATGCCCAGCGGCTACGACCCCTCGGCCCTCCTCGACCCGTTCAGCGAGCTGGCCGACGATCCCGGCCAAGTGCGCCTGGCGACACGGCGGTTGCTGCGCGACGGCGCAGACGTCATCAAGGTCTGCGCGACCGGCGGCGTCAACAGCCCGAGCGATCAGCCCGAGGACGGGGGCCTGACCGTGGAGGAGATCGCGACGGTCGTGGACGAGACCCGCCGGCACCGCGGCCGGCCGGTCGCCGCGCACGCGCAGGGCACCGTGGGCATCAAGAACGCCCTGCGCCGCGGGGTGACCAGCACCGAGCACGGCTGTCTCATCGACGACGAAGGCATCGATCTGATGCTGGAGAAGGGCGCGTTCCTGGTCCCGACGCTGTCGACCTTCCAAGTCGAGCGCGACCGCTTCACGCCCGCCCCCACGAGAAGAAGGCCCGGCTCGCGGAGGCGGCGACGCACCGGCTGAGCGAGGCGGTACGGCGCGGGGTGAAGGTGGCGCTCGGAAGGGACGCGGGCGCCGTTCCGCACGCCCGGAACCTCCAGGAGCTCGGCCACATGGTGCGGTTGGGCCTGTCACCGCCGGACGCGATCCGCGCGGGGACGCTGAACGCCGCCCAACTACTGGGACTGGACGAGACGTTGGGCACGGTCGAGGTCGGGAAGATCGCCGATGTCGTGGTGTGCGAGGGCGATCCCGTCGCCGACATCGGGCTGCTCGGGGATCCGGCGAACGTGGTGCTGGTCATGCAGGAGGGCCGGATCGTCAAGCGGGACAGGGCAGTTGGCGAAGCGGTCCAGCCGCGGCTGCCGGGGTCACGCGGACCCGGGGCGCCAGTCGTCCTCGCGCCGGGGGCTGGTCGCGCGGTCGCCGGAATCCCTGGCCAGCCGGAACGCGGCCACCGCCCGCCGCTCCGCCTCGTCGTCCACGACGACATCGCGCAGCGCGGCGCCCAGCAGAGCCGGGAAGCCGTCGGCGTTCTGCCGCTCAGTCATGTCCGTGTCCATCCCTCGCCGAACCCTCGTCCGACTCCCCCAGCGTCCTGGCGCCGGCATCCGTCACACCCTCACCGGCGAGTTCGCGGGCCAGCCGCTTCAGCCCCCGGTAGGCCGCTGTGCGTACCGCGCCCTGGCGTTTGCCCAGGACCCGGGCGGCGGCGGGGCCGTCGAGGCCCACGACGACGCGGAGCAGGACCGCCTCCGCCTGGTCGCGGGGCAGGCCGCGCACCAGGCCGAGGGCGTGTTCGGTGGAGAGGGACTCCAGTGCCTGGTCATGGGTGCTGTGCGGACCGGGGAGTTCGAACACGTCCTGTTCGAGCGCCGCCGGCCGGGGCCGCACCTGCTGTCTGCGCAGGTGGTCGAGTGCCCGGTGCCGGGCGATGGTCGCCGTCCAGCCGCGGAAGCCCGCCCCGTCGCCCCGGAAGCGGCCCAGGTCGCGGGCGATCTCCAGCCAGGCGTCGGCCGCCACGTCCTCCGCCTCGTCGCCGACCAGCCCGCGCAGATAGCCGAGCAGCCCTGGCTGCACGATCCGGTACGCGACCGCGAAAGCACCGTCGTCGCCCTCCTGGGCGCGCGCGACAGCGGCACCCAGTTCCCCGTCGTGCGCGTGCCCGCGGCGGGGCTCGCCTGTCTGGCCCAAGGACTGTCCTCGTCCGTACGCTCCCCGTGACGTACCGATCGACGCACCGATCTCGACGTACCGGGTCACGTACCGAGTTCGCGAAGAATCCGTACCGGGCGCGGCGGTCCCCCGCACCCCCCATCGCCATCAGCGCCGGGCCTCACAGAAGTGTCACATCGTCCCCGCCGCGCGGTACCGCCCCTCGGTCCCTTCGCCCTAGAGCGTTGTGTCCACGGGCTGTTGGGGCGTCTCCGCCGCCACCGCGCCCGGTGCGGGCACCCGGTCCGTGTTCACCAGGACGCCCGCGATGAGGGCGGCCAGCAGGAGCGAGCCCATCGCCCACCAGGTGGCGACGTTGAAGCCGTGCACCGCGGCCTTCGCCTCAAGGAGCCGCTTGTTCACACCGGGTCCGGCGTGGGCGGTGGCGTAGCGCGTGGTGACCGTGGCGGCGATCGTGTTGAGGAGGGCCGTGCCGATCGAACCGCCCACCTGCTGGGCGGTGTTGAAGGTGGCGGAGGCGGCGCCGGAGTCGCGCGGGGCGACACCTCCGGTGGCCAGGGACACCGAGGTCATCATCGCCGTACCCATGCCGAGACCGAGCATCAGCATGCCGGGCAGGATGTACTCGGCGTACGCGGGCTCCACCCCGACCTGGGCGATCAGCGCGAGCGCGCCCGCCGCGGTCAGCAGGCCCGGGACGATCAGGGTGCGCGGCGGGACCCGGTACACCAGCCGGGCCGCGACCTGCGTGGAGCCGGTGATCATGCCGACGGTGATGGGGAGATAGGCGACGCCCGTCTTGACCGGCGAATAGCCGAGGACGCGCTGCATGTAGTAGGTGAGGAAGAGGAACACGCCGAACATGCCGATGGTGACGAACAGGATGGTGAGGAACGCCCCGATCCGCTGACGGTCCTTCACCACCGTCATCGGCAGCAGTGGAACCCGTGCCCGGGTCTGCCAGAACCCGAACGCGAGGAGCAGGACGACACCGGCGGCGAGCAGGCCGAGGACCAGTCCGTCGCCCCAACTCCGCGACTCCGCCTCGGAGAAGCCGTAGACGAGGGTGAGCATGCCGCCCGAACCGAGGAGGGCGCCCGGGATGTCGAGGTGGGCCTCCGGGTGCCGGGAGCTGTCGCTGAGCAGCACCCAGGCGCCGGCGAACGCGACCAGCGCGATGGGCACGTTGACGTAGAGGCACCAGCGCCAGTCCAGGTACTGGGTGAGGAAACCGCCCGCGAGCAGACCGACCGCCGCGCCCGCGCCGACGATCGCGCCGAACACGCCGAAGGCCTTGCCGCGGTCCTTCGGGTCGGTGAACGTCGTCGTGAGCAGGGAGAGCGCGGAGGGTGCCAGCAGCGCGGCGAAGACTCCCTGCAGCGCCCGGGCGCCGAACAGCATGCCCTGGTTGGCGGCGGCACCGCCGAGCGCGGACGCGGCGGCGAAGCCGATCAGGCCGATCATGAAGGTGTTCTTGCGTCCGGCGAGGTCCGCGACCCGGCCACCGAGCAGCAGCAGTCCGCCGAAGGCGAGGGTGTAGGCGGTGATGACCCACTGCCGGTTCCCGTCCGACATCCCCAGGTCGGTCTGGGCGGACGGCAGTGCGATGTTGACGATGGTCATGTCGAGAACGACCATCAACTGCGCGAGCGCGATG
This sequence comes from Streptomyces sp. NPDC050549, assembly GCF_040655035.1. Lineage (NCBI taxonomy): Bacteria > Bacillati > Actinomycetota > Actinomycetes > Kitasatosporales > Streptomycetaceae > Streptomyces > Streptomyces sp. NPDC050549. Next base: position 222,630 of record NZ_JBFAJD010000008.1, on the reverse strand, counting down.
ACGACCAGCGCCCACCAACGACGGTTCTCGGCCATGTGCCCTCCCCGGTCCGGCAGTTGCTCCCATCGTCCTCCCGGACCTCCCCTGGGGGAACGCCAGCGTCTCTTATTACGGCGATTTTGCCGTGTGCGGCACCCCCGGGACGCCCGCCGAACTCCCCTACCTCTGTACGCCGTTGATCGCGTCCCGGCACAGCAGCCGCAGCGACCCGTGCCCGCCGAAACACCGCCGCGCCTCGTCGACGGGGTCCCACAGGCGCCCGTCCGGAGTACGCAGCCAGTGCTCACCGCCGGTCGCCCACCACTCGGCGCCGGTCTGCCGCGCGATCACCTCGCCGGCGTACGCCCCGAATCCGCGCAACTCGCTCTCCACGGCGGCGTACGGCGCGCCCTCCCGCCGTATCTCCTCGATCATCCGGTCGACGCGCCACAGGCTCCGCGCCGAGTAGTCGAGGCGCACCCGGGCACCCTCGCGCATCATCGCCACCGCGTCCGCGGCCCACCGCACGGGCTGCGTTGCGGCCCTGGGGCGCGACCGCTCTCTCATCAGATCTGTCACCACACCAGGAGAAGCACGGCCGGGCACTCTTCCGGCACCACGATCCGGACATTCCCCCGGACCGGCGCAGGACCGCCCCATCCTCACCGCACGACGCTCACAGACTTCGCCGGAAACGGAGAGTCCCGGCCCCGCTCACGCCCGTCCGCGTGCCCGGCGCGACACCACCGCGCGCAGTACCCGGCGGCCCTCCGTCGACACGGCCAGGGCCTGCCGGAGTCCGCCCGGGGCGGGGCCGGAGAGGAGTTCGAGCACGGCGATCTGGCGGCGCAGTTCGGCGGCGACGAGCGGCGACACCCCGTCCGTAAGTCCGGCCCGGCGGGCGTCGACCGGGGAGCCGTCGTCGGCGGGGTCGAGGAGCTGGTGGATGCGCAGCGAGGCCACGGAGCAGGTGTCGGCCCACTCCCGCACCGAGGGGTCGGCCGGCACGTCCGGGGCGGTGTCGAGCATCCGTCGGGCGAGCGGCGCGGCCAGGTCCTCACCGGGTTCCTCGAAGAGAGCGGGCAGTTCACCGCGCGCCTTCTCCAGCCGCTCGCTCCACTCCTCCCCCGCCGCGCCGTCCGCGAGCCCTGCCCACAAGGGCCGCAGCACCTCGTCACCACCGCCCAGCAGCGGCACACACCGATCCAAACAAGCCAGCCCACTGACGGCCAGTGCGCGTTCGTCGGCCTGAGCGATCAGTTCCACCAGACTCATAGAACCTCCCTCGGCGGGGCCCCTCCCCTATGAAGCCCACGTTTCCCCTGACTGCGTGCTCCACCCCGGGAGTGTCACACGGGACGACCTCGGACAGGTCGGGAAAACGGAAGAAGAGGTTTTCGGCCAACAGGGCTCGGATCCGCAGACCTCGAACACCGCCCCCGGGGCTCCTCGCTCAACCCACCTTGTCCGCAAGGGACTTGAACTGGGTCCAGGTCAGCTTCGGTGTCCCCGGGTCCCACAGTTTCTGGACGGTGGCGCGCAGTGGCATGCGGATGCCGGCCGCGACCTGGGCCTGGGTCTGGGAGTTGGCCAGGTCGCACCAGACCGCGAAGGAGCCGCCGAGGATCTGGCCGTCGTACTTCGCCGGGACGGCCTGTGTGCCGCGCAGCACACGCGGGGTCCACTGTTCGTAGATCCGCCGCCCGGTCGGATAGACGAAGGTCTGCGGCTCGCCGAGGACGTAATACAGGTACTCGTCGTTGTAGTTGAGGACCTTGCGGCCCGCGCTCAGGTACGCGACGGGCTGCCTGGCGCCGATCTCCTTGCCCGTCCAGTACGCCACCTGGAGGTCCTTGGCGGCCTGCACGGACGTACCCGCGAAGAAGCCGTCGTTCCACACCCGCATCGTCCGGTCGTGGTTGCGGACCGTGTCGGCGCGGTCGTTGAGCCAACCGGTGGTGAGGTCGGCGACGGTGCCGCCGGCGCCGTAGGCCTTCGTCGCGGCGGCGGCCAACTGCGGGAAGGACGCCTGGGGGTTGGCGACGGTGAGCGCCTGGTACTCGTCCCCGCCGAGGTGCCACTGGTCGCCGGTGAAGAGTCCCGCGTACTCGTCGAGGAGTTCGTCGACGATCGCGGCGGACGCGTCCTTGGAGATGTCGATCGCACCGCGCCTGGCGACGCCCGACGCGTTGCGCAGCTGCAGATCCGGGTGGGCGGCGAGCACCGCGCCCAGATGCCCCGGCGAGTCGATCTCGGGGACGACGGTGATGTGCCGGGCGGCGGCGAGATCGACGATCCGCTTCACCTGGGCCTTGGTCAGGTGGTCCTTGGACACGACCTCGGGATGGGTCGTCGACTCGATCCGGAAGCCCTGGTCCTCGGAGAAGTGCAGGCCCAGCTCGTTGAACTTCAGGTCGCCCAACTCCCGTACCCGGTCCTCGATCCAGGACGCGGTGAACGGCTTGCGCGCGATGTCCAGCATGAACCCGCGCCGCGGCTTGGCCGGTTGGTCGTGCACGACGCCCTCCGGCGCCGTACCACCGCCGTGCACCTCCTGCTTGAGCGTGCGGGTGCCGTAGAACACCCCCGAGTCCGAGGGCCCGCTGATGGTGACCCGCCCGCCGCGCACGGTCATCGCGTACGACTCCGGGTTCGCGCCCTCGTCGTCGTTCAGCGCCAGTCGTACGTCCCCGGCGCGCACGTCACTCGCCTCGCCCGCGTACGTCAGCCCCAGCTCACCGGCGATCAGCCGCCCCTCGTCGACGAGGTCGGCGTCGTCGACGACGACCCGTTCCCCCTTGGCGGGGCGCCAGCCGGGGCCACGGGCGGGGGTGTGCGAGCGCACGGCGGGAATCGTGCGGGGCGTCTGCGACAACGGATAGACGCGGGTGGAGCTCGGGGTGGGCGTGGGGGTGCGCGAGTTCGCGGCCCGCGAGGAGGTGGAGTCGGAGGGGCTCAGCGCGGCGCCGACCGGGCTTCCGTCGTCCCCGGACGACGCCCACAGCCCGAGGCCCACCCCGCCCCCGACCACCGCGGCGGCCACGGCGACCGCGATCAGCCCCCGCCGCTGCGTCAACGGCCTCGACGGCTTCGACGGCCTCGACCGCTTCACCTGCTTCGCCGACGAGCGGCGCCTGTGCTGGCTCACGGCGCCAACCTACGGCCCCGGGCGGACCGCGAGTGTCCACCACACGTTCCGAAACTCTCCCGTCCGGGTGAAATTCGGGCATCCAACGGACACGTCATGACCACTCCCGATAACGTGGTGACGCACCTCTCACCACACCTTTCACTGCATCCCCTGCCGCACCATCCGTGACGCGAGGATCCACACTGCCTTCGCACCGCCTTCCCCACCTTCCCGGCCGACTGGCCATACCGGCGCTGCCCGAGCAGTCCCGCACCTCGCCGTCCCCGAAATCGCTGGAGACGTTCAACACAGCGTCTCCCGAGGACGCCCGGCACACCCTCCTCAGCTGCCTCCACAGCCACCGCTGGTCCCGCCGCCTCACCGACCACCGCCCCTACCCCGACCTCGACGCCCTACTCGCCGCGTCCGACGAGGCGGCGTACGACCTCACGGCGGGGGACCTGGCGGAGGCGCTGGCGGGCGAGTCGCTACCGGTCCTGCCGGACGATACGTACGAGGCCGCCCACATGGCATTGGACGCGGCTCACGCGGCCTACGAGGCCCGCTTCGGCCACGTGTTCGTCATCTGCCCGGACGGCATTGCCCCGGACGAGGTCCTGGACCACGTACTAGCAGAAATCCGATCACGGTTGACAAACGATCCCGAGGAAGAGCGGGTAGTGGTGGCCGAGGAACTCCGGCGCCTGGCAAGAGGACGGCTGCTGAGCGTCTTTGCCTTTTAGGGGCGCGGGGAACTGCGCGCCCAGCCACAACGGACCCGCACCCGGCAAACAAGACAAGCCCCGCCCCATTAGCCACCCGAAACTAGCCCATACGCGCACCTTTGGGTGCCAGTTTGATCACACAAGCAGGCCCGCCGTAAGACCCGTGTCAGCACCTGGTTACGATGCTGAGGGCCGGTGGACCGTACCCGGCCGGGCCCGACCGACAGAGAAGCCGGCGCGGCCCTAAATCCCCGCTCCCGGAGGGTTCTTCCGTGCCGGCTGGAACGCTGTACCGCGGCCGGGAAGGAATGTGGTCCTGGGTGGCTCATCGAGTCACCGGCGTCCTCATCTTCTTCTTCCTGTTCGTACACGTGCTGGACACCGCTCTTGTGCGTGTCTCCCCCGAGGACTACGACAAGGTCGTAGCCACCTACAAGACGCCGATCGTCGCACTGCTGGAGTACGGCCTCGTCGCCGCGATCCTCTTCCACGCCCTCAACGGCCTGCGCGTCATCGCCGTCGACTTCTGGTCGAAGGGCCCGCGCTACCAGAAGCAGATGCTCTGGTCCGTCGTCGGCCTGTGGGTCGTGCTCATGCTCGGGGCGATCTACCCCGTGCTCGGCCACGCCGCTCGTGTTCTCTTCGGGAGCTGACGCAGATGTCCACGACTGAAACCGCGGCGTCGGGCATCGGCCCCGTCGAGGGCCCGTCCGTCTACACCGTAGACAACCCCGCGCCCCTCATCGAGGCCCCCCGCAAGCGCACCAAGAAGACCCCGAAGTCGACCCGGGGCAATTTCGAGATGTACGGCTGGCTCTTCATGCGCCTGTCCGGCGTCGTGCTGGTCGTCCTGGTCCTCGGCCACCTGCTGATCCAGCTCGTGCTCGACGGCGGCGTCTCCAAGATCGGCTTCGCCTTCGTGGCCGGCCGCTGGGCCTCGCCGTTCTGGCAGGTCTGGGACCTGCTGATGCTCTGGCTGGCGATGCTGCACGGCGCCAACGGCCTGCGCACGGTCATCAACGACTACGCAGAACGCGCGAACACCCGGCTGTGGCTCAAGGGCCTGCTCTACACCGCCACGGTGTTCACCATCCTGCTGGGCACGCTGGTGATCTTCACCTTCGACCCGAACATCCGCTAGGCCACCGGGCTGAGGGACTGAGGAATTCTGATGAAGATCCACAAATACGACACCGTCATCGTCGGCGCCGGCGGCGCCGGTATGCGCGCCGCGATCGAGTCGACGAAGCGCAGCCGCACCGCGGTCCTGACGAAGCTCTACCCCACCCGCTCCCACACGGGCGCCGCGCAGGGCGGTATGGCCGCCGCGCTCGCCAACGTGGAGGAGGACAACTGGGAGTGGCACACCTTCGACACGATCAAGGGCGGTGACTACCTGGTCGACCAGGACGCCGCCGAGATCCTGGCGAAGGAGGCCATCGACTCCGTCCTCGACCTGGAGAAGATGGGCCTGCCGTTCAACCGCACGCCCGACGGCACGATCGACCAGCGCCGGTTCGGCGGTCACAGCCGCAACCACGGCGAGGCCCCGGTCCGCCGGTCCTGCTACGCGGCCGACCGCACCGGCCACATGATCCTCCAGACGCTGTACCAGAACTGCGTGAAGGAGGGCGTGGAGTTCTTCAACGAGTTCTACGTCCTCGACCAGCTGATCGCCGACGTCGACGGCGTGAAGACGTCGGTGGGCGTCGTCGCGTACGAGCTGGCGACCGGCGAGATCCACGTCTTCCAGGCGAAGGCCGTGATCTACGCGTCCGGCGGCTGCGGCAAGTTCTTCAAGGTGACGTCGAACGCGCACACCCTGACCGGTGACGGCCAGGCCGCCGTGTACCGGCGCGGGCTGCCGCTGGAGGACATGGAGTTCTTCCAGTTCCACCCGACCGGCATCTGGCGCATGGGCATCCTGCTGACGGAGGGCGCCCGCGGTGAGGGCGGCATCCTCCGCAACAAGGACGGCGAGCGCTTCATGGAGAAGTACGCGCCTGTCATGAAGGACCTCGCGTCCCGTGACGTCGTCTCCCGCTCCATCTACACGGAGATCCGTGAGGGCCGCGGCTGCGGTCCCGAGGGCGACCACGTCTACCTGGACCTCACTCACCTCCCGCCGGAGCAGCTGGACGCCAAGCTGCCCGACATCACGGAGTTCGCGCGCACCTACCTCGGCATCGAGCCGTACACGGACCCGATCCCGATCCAACCCACCGCGCACTACGCGATGGGCGGCATCCCGACCAACGTCGAGGGTGAGGTCCTCACGGACAACACCACCGTCGTCCCGGGCCTGTACGCGGCCGGCGAGGTCGCGTGCGTGTCGGTCCACGGCGCCAACCGCCTGGGCACCAACTCCCTCCTGGACATCAACGTGTTCGGGCGCCGGGCGGGCATCGCGGCGGCGGAGTACTCGCAGAAGGCGTCCTACGTCGAGCTGCCCGAGAACCCGGCGCAGCAGGTCATCGACCAGGTCGAGCACCTCCGTGCTTCCACGGGCACCGAGCGCGTGGCGGTCCTGCGCCGCGAGCTGCAGGAGACCATGGACGCGAACGTCATGGTGTTCCGCACCGAGCAGACGATCAAGACGGCGGTCGAGAAGATCGCGGAGCTGCGCGAGCGCTACCGCAACGTCTCGATCCAGGACAAGGGCCGCCGTTTCAACACGGACCTGCTGGAAGCGATCGAGCTCGGCAACCTCCTGGACCTCGCCGAGGTCATGGCGGTCTCCGCGCTCGCCCGCAAGGAGTCCCGCGGCGGTCACTACCGCGAGGACTACCCCAACCGCGACGACGTCAACTTCATGCGCCACACCATGGCGTACCGCGAGGTCGGCGACGACGGCACCGAGTCCATCCGTCTCGACTACAAGCCGGTCGTCCAGACCCGCTACCAGCCGATGGAGCGTAAGTACTGATGGCAACCCCTGTTCTGGACAAGGAAGAAGCGGCCGGCCAGCCCGAGCCCGGCTTCGCCGACTCCCCCTACATCACGGTCACCTTCCGCATCCGCCGCTTCAACTCCGAGGTCTCGGCGGAAGCGGTCTGGGAGGACTTCCAGCTGGAGATCGACCCCAAGGAGCGCGTCCTCGACGGCCTCCACAAGATCAAGTGGGACATCGACGGCACGCTGACCTTCCGCCGCTCGTGCGCGCACGGCATCTGCGGTTCGGACGCCATGCGGATCAACGGCAAGAACCGTCTCGCCTGCAAGACCCTGATCAAGGACCTCAACCCCGAGAAGCCGATCACGGTCGAGCCGATCAAGGGTCTGACGGTCCTGAAGGACCTGGTCGTCGACATGGACCCGTTCTTCCAGGCGTACCGCGACGTCATGCCCTTCCTGATCACGAAGGACACGAACGAGCCGACGCGCGAGCGTCTGCAGTCGGCGGAGGACCGCGAGCGCTTCGACGACACCACGAAGTGCATCCTGTGCGCCGCGTGCACGTCCTCGTGCCCGGTCTTCTGGAACGACGGCCAGTACTTCGGCCCGGCCGCCATCGTCAACGCGCACCGCTTCATCTTCGACTCGCGCGACGAGGCGGGCGAGCAGCGCCTGGAGATCCTCAACGACCGTGACGGGGTGTGGCGTTGCCGCACGACCTTCAACTGCACGGACGCCTGCCCGCGAGGCATCGAGGTCACGAAGGCGATCCAGGAAGTGAAGCGGGCGCTGATCACTCGGCGGTTCTAACCTGCTTTCTGCTCCTGCGAGTTGGGCCCCGCTCCGGTTCACGCCGGACGGGGCCCGTCTTCGTGTTACGCGGTACGTCGCAGTTGTCGTGCGCCATCTACCGAACACCTCGTTCCGCCTGTCACACTCCGAACTGGCGTGATCCAGGCATAGCAGGTGGCAGGGGACACGAGGGGCGGATGCATGGAGAAGCACAAGATCCCGGCCAAGAGCGGGAAAGAACCCGATTCGGCTCACGGCATACCCAAAGCGGGCTATCCGGAGTCCGTACACGCGGCGGTCAACATCGCGGCTCCCATGCTTGCCGCGGGGGCCGTGACCATAACCGGAGTCGTCGCCGCCGACGAGGTCAAGTTCCGCTGGGCGGGAGTGGCCATGCTCTGTCTGACGCTGGCAGCCGTCAGCCTGATCGCCAGCGTGCAATTCGGCTTCCGGGCGCGGAGCTACCACTTCTCGCAGGAAGAACTCGAACGCTGGGTCGCCGACACGGATGCGGCCGACCACTACCGAGACCGAGCGAACCGGGACCGGGCGATCGGGACAGCGCGCAATATGTGGCGCAAGAAGGTCCGGTCAGCCGTCTACACCTACAACTTCGGCACCGTCCTGCTGGGCGTCGGGCTCGCCGTCGCGCTGGTGCCGAAATCCGGATCGGCCCAGCCCGGCGTCCGCTGGGCGGCGGCAGCCCTGGCGCTCCTCGCCACGGTCGGGGAGGCCGTGTGGGGCTGGAGGCTGACGGTGCCTCACACGGCACCGCCACCCCCGCCCGTCGAAGGTCCGGCCACTGATCCAGCACTCACCAAGAGCTCCGGGGGCAGCGCACCAGCCGGGCTCGCCATCGAGGGGACCGGTCACCATGATGCATGACGTCGTTCTGCCGGGCACGGGAACACTTCATCAATGCCCCATCTGTGAGGCCGAGTTCAACGGGCTGTTCACGATCCTGGCGAAGCGCCGCTGGAAGCACGCCCAGGAACAGGGCACGCATGCCGTCACTGCCCTCTTGTTCGAGTCGAAGGATGCCGCACCGCACAACGGTACGTGCCAGGGCCGGTTCCTCCCCGCCCACGTGCTGGCCGACGAGCCCGACAGGATCAAAGCCTTGAAGTTGGCCCACGACATCGAGCAGAAGTACTTCCCGAACGCCACCGGAGAAATGCCCCCTGAGCGACGTGAGTAGCATGGCCGCCTGACCGAGGGGGAGCAACACCAGGGACAGGTCATGGTGGTGGAGGGCGCAGACAGCGGACGTCCGGCAGCGCGCTCCCGGATCTGGACGGGACTGATCGCACTCGCCCTCGGTTGTTTCCTGGCCGGCGACAGCGTGCACCGGGCCCGGCTGGCCCTGGACGCCGTGGCCACATGGTGGCCGTGGGCATTGCTCGCACTGGCCGCATTCAACGTGCTTCGCTCGGTCGTCCCAGTGAACTCTCTGATCGGCCCGTCCGCCCTGGTGGTCGCGGCCCTGAGCGGCCTGGCGCTGTCGCACGGTCTCGACGCCCGGGATGTGCGGGACCTTGGTGTGCCCTTGGCTCTGGCGGGTTACGGCGCCGTCGTGCTGCTGAGCGCGGGACGGACTGTCGGACGTACGCGGTGGACCCGCTTCCTGTCCACCGGGCACGTCCATGTACCTGCGGGAAGCGGGGAGTTGCTCGTCTTCCGAGCACTCCTGGGCGAACTCCGCGCCGATCTGGCGACCGACCCTGTCGGTGGGCCCGAGGCGGTGCATGTCACCGCGGTCGCCGGACATGTGCGCATCACCGTTCCGCATACCTGGCAGGTGAGGGTTCATGCTTCGGGCGCACCCCTCACCAGGATCAGCGAGACGTCCCGCCGCGAAACGAGTGTGCCTCCAGGCGCGGATGGCCACGGCTTCGCAACGCGGCACGAAGTGGCGCTGCATCTACTTGGCGTCTGCAGCGCCGTCAGCATCGTGTACGCGTGAACTCCTCCCCCCGGGGTGCTCGTAGGAGAGGTCCGCCACCCACTCCCCGACCAGTGTGGCCGACACCTCCTCGAACAACTCCCGCTCCTGCTCCTTGTCCGGGAGGGGGTGGTGGAGCGCCTCCAGCAGATCGAACCGGTGCAGGTCGTACACCACGTGCATCAGACCTGAGTAAGTCTCCGCCGCCGTCACCGCGCCCTTGTACGCCAGCGCGGCTGCTACCAGTGTCCCGACCGGGAGCCAACGGGCGTTCGGTTCGTCGTACAGGGCGACTGCCGACAGCACACTCGTGGCCAGAAAGCTCCAGCAGAGGTTGACCGCCGTGTCCAGGGCGTCCCGTGTCGAGCTCAGTGTCCGCGCCATGCGGGGTGAGACCTGCATGTGGACATGGGGCCACGAGGTGAGCGTGATCAGCCCGTAGCGCTCGCCGGCGGAGATCTCCCCCTTGCGGAGGGCGTTGCCCAGCGCCGTGGGCAGGAGGACGTGCGCGGGAGGACGCGCGGCCAGTCGGCGCTTGGCGTCGGCTCCGACCCGCACCGTGATGCCGTCCGTTCCGGTGCGTTCCGCGCGCATGCGCAGGGCCAGCCACCGCCGTCGCTGGATCTCCGTCAGTACACCCGCGATGCGAGCGGTCGCCGGCCATCGCGCCCAATAGCCCTCCAGTACCCGCACCGCCCGCACTTGGAAGGGGTGCAGCAGCATGGCGAGGAGACAGGCGCAGGCGGCTATTCCGAGGAACGTGCCGGCGCAGGCGGCGGGAGACGAGGGCAACACCAGGCTCCAGTCGCCGACCCGCCCGTAGCTCCCGGCCCGGACCAGCGCCCAGAGGCAACCGACGAACAGTGCGCTCGGCACAAAGTTGACTGCTATGAGCCGTCGCACCAGCTCCGTCCTCCCCACCCGTATCCGCGAACGGCACAAGTATGGGCGGGATCTCCACCCCCACCTCTGCCTTTTACAAATGGGCGGGACCGTACGCAATTGCCGTCGCGACGTGGCCCCCAGGGACCCTGGGCAGCGCCGGGTCCAGGGTCTTCCCCAGCGCCCTCCCTGGCGACGCCGTACCCGGCGCGCTGCCAACGTTGCGGTTCCGGGCCCTGGTTCAGGGGTTCGGACAGGTCGCGTCGGCTCACTGCCGGGAGGGGCTGGTCTCATGCAGCCGTACGAAGAGGAATACGGAAGGCGTTACCGGGAGGAGGAAGAGGAGTTCGGTGCCGAGGGCCGCCGCGAGGAGCGGGTGGCCGAGTCGCTGGAGAGCCCCTTCGACGAGGAGGAGGAAGTCCAGCTGGCCACCGAGCTGTTGGGGGTCACCTCCGAGGAGGAACTGGAGGAGTTCCTGGGCAAATGGCTGAGGGCGGCCGCGCGGAAGGCCGGGGGCTTCCTGGGGTCCGCGACCGGCAAGGCGGTCGGCGGCATCCTCAAGAACGTCGCCAAGCAGGCGCTGCCCGCCATCGGAGGTGCCCTCGGGACGGCGATCGGCGGGCCCGGCATCGGCACCGCGATCGGCGCCAAGGCGGGCGACTGGGCGAGCAATCTGTTCGAGGTCGAGGGCGAGGGCATCGACCACGAGGAGTACGAGTTCGAGACCGCCCGGCGCTTCGTCGCCCTGAGCGGTGCCGCCGCGCGGAACGCCGCGTTCGGCTCGCGCCGGAAAGCTCCGCGGGCGCTGGCGCAGCAGGCCGTCCACTCGGCGGCGCGCCGCTACGCACCGGGTGTGGCCCGGCGCTTCAGGAGCTTCGCCGTGCCGGCGGCCTGGTGCTGGCCGGGACAACCCTTCGCCGGGACCGTCGACGAGCCGGCCGTGGCACCGGCCGCCGCCCCCGTCGCCCCCGTCGCTCCCGCCGCCAAGGAGGAGTGGGGCGCGTCCCCGGCGCTGGAGGAATGGCGGCACGGCGAGGAGCGGCGTGAGGAGGGGCGCCGCGAGGAACAGCGCGGGGAGTGGGGCAACCGCGAGGAACGGCGTGAGGAGCGGCGCGAGTTCGGTGAGGAGCGGCGCGAGGCCAGGCGCGAGTTCGGTGAGGAGCGGCGCGAGGCCAGGCGCGAGTTCGGTGGGGAACGCGGCGAGGCCAGGCGCGAGTTCGGTGAGGAGCGCGGCTGGGAGCACGCCGAGGAGGAAGAGGAGGAGTGGGGACGCGCCGAGGAGGAGAGGCGCGCCCGGGAGGAGGGCTGGGGGCACGAGGAGCGGACGCACCACAACGGCCACCACGAAGGCCATCACGAAGGCCACCACAACGGCCGTGCCCGGTCGGGTCGTTGGGTCCGGCAGGGCCGCAAGATCGTCATCATGGGGGCCTGACCGCCATGGACCTGCGGCCGGCAGCCACCGCGCTGCTCGAAGGCGAGGCCCGCGCTCTGCTGACCCGTCTGAACCGGGTCAGGCCGTTCGCGCTGCACGAGACCATGGTGCCTGCCGCCGCACCGTCCGCCGCCGCCCAGAGCGCGATCGAGCGCTTCCTCATGGAGGGGCGGAGCAGGCTCCGGCATCGGGTCGGCGCGTATCTGGAGTGGCTGGAAGGGCCGGGCGGCAACCGGGACCCCGAGTGGCAGCAGCACCAGTTCTCGTTGCTGCGCTGGGAGTTCAACTCCGTACTGAGCCACTTCGACGTCTTCTCGGAAGCCGTCACCCAGCGCAGTGAGCACGAAGTCGGGGTGCAGCTCGCCGGACTGGACGTCGCGGCGGTCGACGCGCTCGTCACACCGGGCACCCCGCTCGCCGACCCGCCGCCCATCATCTGTTACCTCGCGCGGGGTCCGGGCGGCGCGATCCGCCGGGTGCACACCCGTATCCCCGGCGGCGGTCGCAGCCCGGTCTCACTGATCCGGATCCCCCGCGAACGCATGGTGGGGTACGGGATCGGCTCCTCGCTGGTCCACGAGGTCGGGCATCAGGCGGTCGCCCAGCTCGGGCTGCTGGGATCACTGCGGCCCGTGCTGTACGACATCGAGCGGCACGCGGGCACGGCGGCCGAGCGGACGGCCTTCCACTACTGGGGGCTGACCCTCTCCGAGGTGCTCGCGGACCTCTTCGCCGTGGGGAAGCTCGGCATCGGCGGCACCCTGGGTCTGATGGCGGTGGTCAGCCTGCCGCGCCGGCTGGTGCTCGCGCCGGCTCTCGACGACCCCCATCCGTTCCCCTACATCAGGGTCCTGCTCAGCTGCGCCATGGGCGACGCCCTGTACCCGCATCCGCAGTGGCGGCAGCTGAGCACGCTGTGGGCCGCGCTCTATCCGCCGCACCGCGCCCCGCGGGAACTGCGCGAGCTGACCGGGATCCTCGAACGGTCCATGCCCCGCTTCGTACGGCTGCTGGTGGGCCACCGTCCGCCCGCGCTGAACGGGGCCCGGCTGGCCGACCTGATGCCCCGCTCCAGCCGTACGCCCGCGCTGCTGCTGGCCCGCCACCGGCGCTGGCTACGGCAGCCCGAGCTGCTGCGCACCGCACCGCCCACGCTCGTCCTGGCGGTCCTCGGCCAGGCCAGGGCCGCATCGCTGATCACACCGGAGGAGGAGAGCCGACTCCTCGGGGAGTTGATCGCCCACTGGGCACTCTCCAGCACGCTCGACGCCCTCGACGGCGCCGCAGAAATCCGACAACCCATAGCCGCACACCCCGCGGAGCTCTCCGCGTACGACAGCCGTTGAGGAGGCCGTCATGGCCACGATCGAAGTACGGCCCCAACAGATCCAACAGGGCGGACGCGTCTCGCTGTTCGCCACATCCAGCCACTCGAACCCCACCGTCACCTGGGAAGTCCTCGGCTTCGGCCCGCTGCCGACCGACCCTCAGGATCCCGCCCGCGCCATTTGGGACGTCCCCGACGACCAGCGGCCCGGCGCCTACACCGCCCGGGTGACGTTCCGCAGCCCGAATGTCGCCGACGACGTGGCCACCGCCGACCTCACCGTGCAGGTGCGGCCGATCGCCGCCGGCGACAGCATCAACGTCCAGCTGCGCAGGGCGGGTTCGGACCCGACGGACGACCAGGCCCTGTGGACGGCGATCCGCCGCTCCACCGACCGGATCTCGTTCAACGAGTACAGCGCCTTCATCGACCCGCTCATGTCCGGCACCGGACTGCCCGACCCCAGCGAGCCGCGCAAGAAGACAGGGCCGCGTGCCCTGCCGTTCCCCGGCGTGGACGCGTACCGACTGCTGAAGGTCGCCACCGAGGTGTTCCTCCTCGTGCGCTGCGGGGTCCACGTCGACAGCAACGACCTGACGTCCCCGTTCGACGGGGTCGACCTGGAGGAGGAGCGGCGCCGCTACGGCGAGTCGGGCGACGCGGACGGCGACGCCTTCGGGCGGGCCATCCAGCAGCGCTGGCTGCGCTACATCTCGGCCCACTCACCGGGTGAACGCCGCCCGGACGAGCAGGACCTGGCGCTGCTGCCCTACCTCGGGGTGATCCGGCTGAAGCTGGGCGAGCTGGCGATCACGGAGGCCGACAAGTTCGGTGTGGAGGCCTTCGGCATCCTGCGCGACAAGCTGACCTTCCCCTGCTTCCTCGAACTGATCTGGTCGTACTGGCACGAGGAGGGCATGCTGGTCCAGTCGGCCGAGGCGATCGCCGCGCGCTTCCAGAACGTGCACGGCCCCGGCGACTACGACCCGCTGGCCCATGTCGACATCGATCCGCTGCGCGCCCTCAGCCAGCTGATGTGGGGCTATGTGCAGGACGAGCAGAACCGGCTGTCGCCGCTGCGCCGGGCCTACGAGTACGACCACCAGTACGGGGTCACCCAACTGGCGCCCGGCGGACCGCCGTTGCGGCCGGTGGACAGCCGTCCCCGCTTCCTGGAGGCCTTCCACACCCTGCTGAGTCTGACGTCCGTGTTCTTCCGCGAGGACGACGACACCACGATCATCGCGGACGGCTTCCCGGTCCTCAACGCGCTCAAGGACGTCCATCTGCTGCTGACCGAGGGCCAGCACAACCAGTACGGCGACCTGCCCTGGACGGCCCGCCAGGAGATGCTGATGGAGGAGTGGCTGCTGGCCCGCCCGGAGATGCGCGAGTTCCTGCCCGGCCGCACGATGGTCGCCTACCCCGAGCAGTGGATGGACCGCGTCGACACCATGAAGCGGCTCCAGGGCTGGACCCCGGACACGGTCATCCACTTCCGCGACCTCGGCCGATTCGGCGAGCAACTGCTCCTGTCGATCCGCTACGGCAACTGGAACGCGGTCAACGACCGTACCCAGGCGGCGAACTGGGCCCGCTACTGGCGCTCGGAGATCCAGGGGTACCTGCACTCGTACCGGTCGGTGACCGGGGTCGACCTCGGCCTGGAGCGTACGGACGGGCGCGTCGACGCCACCATGCCCGCCGTACATCTGCGCCGCAGGCTGCTGGAGCAGCAGGGCCGGCACGCCGTCGGCGCGGGCTCCGACCAGCGGGGCGCGCGGCAGCTGGGCCGGGCCGAGCCCAGGGCGCAGCTGCCCCGGGCCGCCCGGGCACCGCAGGAACTGCCCCGCGGCAGGCAGCCCGAGCGGCGGCCGGCCGGGCTCCCGCCGGGGCGTTCCGCCGCGGCCGGGCGTGGCCGCCCGGAAGGGGAGTGAGGTCATGCCGACGACCTCGACCGCCGTACGGAACGGGACGGAGCGCCCGCCCCCGACCCGGGCCGGGCACCTGCCCGGCACCACCGCCCGCAACCGCGCCTACGCCCGTTCGCTCGGCTGGGAGGCCCATCTCCCGGCCGTCCGGCGGGTGTTGGACCGGCGGCGCCCGGACTGGGACTGGGCGGCGCTCGGTGCCGAGACTGTGAAGTGGCAGACGGCGCAGGGTATTTCACCGGCGGACGGCCTCATCGGACCCGCCACCTGGGCGCTGCTGCGCACCGCCGCCGGAGTGGCCGGGGATCCCGCGATCAACTGCCAACTCCCCGAGTACGGACCCGGTTTCCGTGCGACGGGCCGGCCCACGCACCGGTTCGGGCGGCCGGAGACCGCCCGTGCCCTGCGGTCCGTCGCCGCCGCCTGGCACCGGGCCCATCCCCAGGGGCCGGTGCTCGACATCCGGGATCTCGGCCGCAGCGGCGGCGGCCCGCTGACCGGACGCGCCTCTCACCGGCTCGGCCTCGAAGCGGACATCCGCCCGGTGAAGTCCGACCGCCGCCAGGGACCGACGAGCTGGCGCCACCCCTCCTACTCACGGGCGCTCACCCAGGAACTCGTCGACCTGCTGCGGAACAACGGCGTGCTGCCGGTCCAGGCGATCTTCTTCAACGACCCGGAGATACACGGCGTACGCCCCTCGGAGAACCACGACAACCATCTGCATGTGCGCTTCGCGCCACCGTCCTCACCGTCCTCACCCGCGCCGTCCGCACCTGCGCCGTCGTCCGCCGCCCGCAGAAGCTCCGCCCCTGCGCTGGAGGTCGCCACGCCCCCACGGCTCGGTGTCCTGAGCGCCCAGGGCAAGGCGCCCTATCGGTTCACCACCGAGGACGCCGAGTGGACCGCGCGGTTCATCATCGGGGAGTCGGGCGGCCGGGACGACGCCGACAGCCATGCGGTCATCTGGGCGATGTTCAACCGGTACGCGCTGCTCACCCGCCCCTACTACCGGACGTTCAACGCCTTTCTGCGGGCCTACTCGACCCCGCTGCAACCGGTCCTCAAGAGCTGGGGGGCGAGCAAACGGAACATGGCCCGCGCCGACTTCGTCCGCACGGGCGGCACCTTCGGACCGCCCGCCCCGCCCGGCATCCCGCGCGGTCAGCGCCGCGCCTACCTGGACCTCCAGCAGCGGCCGTGGGCCCAACTGCCGTCCGCGGCGAGGTCGGTGGCCGTGCGGGCGCTCGGCGGGGCGATCGCGAACCCGATCGGCAACGCCACGGAGTTCGGTTCCACGTACGTCTACTTCCACGACGCGAACCGCAGGTATCCGAACCCCCACGAGTGGCGGCGCTTCACCGAGCAGTACGCCGCCGGGATGGGCTGGAAGTGGATCGGCCCCGTGCCGGGCCTGGACCAGAACAAGAACACGTTCTTCGTCCAGCGCAGGCTCGCCGCACTGACCGTCCCGGCGGTCCGCGTGCTGGCGGGGTGAGCAGCGGAATCCGACCGGCCGGACCGCTCAACGGCACACGCGTTGAACCGTCATGACAGGGCGACCATCATGGCCCGGAACACCGACGCAACTACGGGGGTAGACGTCGACATGCCGGTGAACACACTGCCGCACCACGCGCACCGACCGGCCGAGGCCGGGGAACCGTCGTTCCACGGCCGGGAGCCGCAGCTCAGGGAAATGGAGAACAGGTTGCGCGAGGCCCGCGCCGGGGCCTCGCGTCTGATGGTCGTGGAGGGTCCGCCCGGCATCGGGAAGACCGCCCTGGTCCGCCGCTTCCTGCGCACGGCGGAGCGGGTGCGCGTGCTGGAGGCCAGCGGCGCCGAGAACGAGACGGCACTGGCCTACGGCGTACTCGCCCAGCTCCTCAGTCAGACCTCGGTGGGCGAGGAGGCGCCCGGGCCGGGGGACGAACCCGGCGCGGTCGGCGCGCGGCTGCTGGCCCTCGCCCAGCGGATCCCCTCGGACACCGTCGTCGTACTCGTCATCGACGACGCCCACTGGGCGGACGCGCCGTCGCTGGACGCCCTCACCTTCGTTCTGCGCCGGCTGCTGTCCGAGCCGGTCCTCACCGTGCTGGCCGTCCACGCGCCGGCCGATGCCCAACTCCCCAGGGGACTGGGGCGGTTGCTGGCGGACGACGAGACCCTGCGCCTCGCGCTCGACGGTCTGACCGCCGAGCAGACCGGGGCGCTGTGCGACCGGCTGCTGCCCACGGGCCTGCCGCCGCACGCCGTCGGCAGGCTGCACACCCACACCCGGGGCAATCCGCTGTATCTACGCGCGCTGATCCGGGAGGTGGAACCGGAGGTCCTGGCTGCTTCCGACTCCCCGCTGCCCGCGCCGCGCTCGTACCAGTTCCTGGTCCGGGACCGCCTCGCCCACTGCGACCCTCCGGCCCGGGAGCTGGTGGCCGCGGCCAGTGTGCTCGGGCCGCGCGCTCCGCTGCACCGGGTGGCGCAGCTGGCCGGTCTGGAGAACCCGTTGCCCGCCGTCGAACAGGCCGTGGGACAAGGGCTGTTGGAGGAGTGTCCGGCGGGCGGCCCGCCCGAGCTGGCCTTTCCGCACCCGCTGGTCCAGGCCGCCGTCTACCACCAGCTGGGGCCGGCCCGGCGGGCCGCACTCCACACCGGGGCGGTGGGGGCCAGCAAGGACGCCGCCAGCCGTACCTGGCACCAGCTGCTCGCGGGCCGCAGCCCGGACCCGGCACTCGTCGCCGACCTCGCGACGGGCGCCCGCAGGCAGGCCGCCGCCGGTCACTGGTCGAGGGCCGCGTCGATGGCCGCGCACGCCTCCCGGCTGGCGACGACCCGGCCCGAACGCGAGCGGCTGACCGTGGAGGCGGCGGACGCGCTGCTCTGCGACGGGCGGGTGGAGGAGGCCGCCGACCTGGCGCGGGCACTGCCCGGCGACAGCGCGCGGGCGGCCCACCGCTATGTGCACGGTCATCTCGCGTTCGTCCGGGGCGAGACGCCCAGTGCCCGGCTGCTCCTGGACGACGCGTGGCGGCACTGCGACCCCGCCCTGGACCCGGCGCTGGCCCGGCGCATCGCGGAACGGCTCTCCCTCGTCGGCCTCGTCCAGGGCGAGGCGGCAGCCGCCGTACGGTGGGCGCAGCGGGCCGGGTCCCTGCCGCCCGTGCCGTTCACCGGCGGAATGCTGCGCTACGCCCAACTGGCCGCCCTGGGCCTGACGGACGCCGTGGAGGAGGGCATCGAGCGGGCTGCCGGGCTGCCGGAGTCGGTGCTCGTCCAGTCCGGTGACGTGGACCTGCTGCTCGGCCGCAGTGCGCTCAGGCTCGGCTTCGACGACCTGGCGGGCAGCCGGGCGGACCTGCGCTCGGCCGCACCGCTGTGCCGGAGCGGTCCCGCGCCGCTGCGGGCGACGGCCCAGCTCCTCCTGGGCGAGACCGAACTCCGCCTCGGGAACTGGGACGTGGCCCTGCGCGAACTCGAATCGGCGGCGCAGACCACTGCCACCCGCGGCCTGGCGTGGCTGGAACCGGTCGCCTGCGCGGACGCGGCCGGCGCGCTCGCGCTGAGGGGGCGGACCGAGCGGGCCGCCGAGTACCTCGCGAAGGCCATGAGCAGCGGCGGACACGGCCACGGCGCCTCGGGCTTCGCCCATGTGGCAAGGGCGCGGGCCCAGTTGGCGGCGGCGCGGGGAGCGCAGGACGAGGTGGCGGGCGCGCTGCTGCCCCTGCTGGAGCGGGAGCCGGTGGCGCGGACGGTCGTGGCGCCGTGGCGTGATCTGCTGGTGGACGCGCTCACCGCGCTCGGGGAGCACCGGCAGGCCGAGCGGATCCTGGACGGCCTCGACGCGCCCTCCGCGCACCGGGGCCGGCACTCCCGGCTGGCGGCCGCGGCCCGGGCGCGCGGCACCCTGCTGGCGGCGCGCCGGTCGCCGGGTGCGGCGGAGCTGTCGTTCCGTACGGCGCTGGGCCACGCGGACCAGGTGCCGGACCCCTTCGACCGGGCCCGCGTCCAGCTCGCCTACGGCGCGTTCCTGCGCCGTGCGGGCAGGCGCACCGACGCCACCGGCCAACTGCGCCGGGCCCTGCGCACCTTCACCGAACTGGGCGCCGCCCCCAGCGCGGCCCTCTGCGAACGCGAACTGGCCGCCAGCGGCGGGTCGACCGCGTCCGACTCCCCCCTCACCCCACAGGAACTGGTGATCGCCCGCCTGGCCACATCCGGACTGACCAACCGACAGATCGCCCGCCAACTCGTCCTCAGCGTCAAGACGGTCGAGTTCCATCTCAGCCACGCCTACACCAAGCTGGGCATCACGTCCCGGATGGGCCTGCTGGACAAACTGCCGGACGTTCCCGCCACGCGCCGCGACGGGTGACGGGGCAGCGGCGGTCGAGCGCGTGGGCGAGCTCGTCGGCGGCCTCGCGCACCCGGGCCGAGCAGGCGGCGGCGTCCGGCTCGGCGGCCCAGCGCCCGAACGCGGTCCGGAAGATGGCGACGCCGACGCCGCGCAGACGGAGCGTCGCGGGGCCGGCCGGATGCCGGGAGGCGTTGGCGACCGGCTCGGACGTCAACAGTTCGGCAGGGTCGTGCAGTTGGGTCATGTCGTGACCCGCGAGGACGGCACGCCGCCTCCGTATCGGCATCGAGCCGCGCCGGGCTGCGGGAACTAGCCGGCATGACCGCAGCCCAGGCCGCCCAAGCGGGCGGCTTGATCAGGAGCCGACCGCCTTCGCCCCACAGGCGCGCCTCCGGTACCTGGTTCCACGATCGTCACTGCTTCTAGAATCGGTCGGAGAAGGCAGGTCTGGAGGGGGCGCCGGGTGACAACTCTGTGGTCACCCGAGGCAGTTGCCGCCTACGTCGGCGCCGTCGGCGGCTCTTTCCTGGCCGCCTTGGCGTACGCACAGACTCGCAGCACCGCCCGCGACGGCCGAGACTACGACCAACGGCAGGCGAACCTGCGGGAGTTACGCGCGGCCACGAACGCGGCGACCTCGTTCAAGACCACCATCGTGCCCGAACTACGCACCCTGGACTACTACTTGGACCGGGCCCGCGTCGGCGAGCCATTGCCTCCACTGCGGGTGGCCCTCTCCTCGCGTCTCGACAGCATGTACGGCGAGCGGATGCGCTCCCTGCCCTCGGCGTTCGCGCACGTCCAGGCCGCGTACGAGGGAACGCTCGGGCAGGTTCTGCGGATCGACGAGATCCTGGACGAGTACGCGGTCTCGGGCTCGCTGCCGAGCGGATCGATCGTGGGCGATCACTTGTTCGCGCTGCGCACCCGGGTCGACAGCCTGGACGGGCTGATTGAAGCGGCCGGCTACGACTTCAGCAGAATCGCTCCGCTGCCCAGCGGCTGGGACGCGTCGTTCGCCGTGCCTCCCGGACGTGGACGGATGCCGCGCCGCCTCGGCCGGTGAGGTCACTCGCACGGGCCGCCACCGGCGGCAATCACCGTTTCCGGACGATCATCCACCTACTCTGACGGTATGTCAGATGACCAGTCGTACGAGCTGCTCGGCTTCGACAACGTCCTCCTCCCCGTGGGCGACCTCACCGAGGCCGTCCCCTTCTACGAGCGCGCCGGGTTCACCGTCGGCTTCCGCCTCGACGAGGCCGGCATCGCGCTGCTGAAGGTCGGCGGCGAGACTCCCGGCGTCCTCCTGCGGCTGGAGGACGGGCTCGGACACAGGCCGCCCGCCTGGCCCGCGCCCCGCGTCTGGCTGGAGGTGCCCGACGCGCGGCAGGCCGCGCGGCGCCTGGCCGCCGCCGGGATCGGGCTGCTCGACGCGCCGGCCTCCGTGGCCACCGGGTGGACCGTCGAGATCGCCGACCCCTGGGGCAACGTCATCGGGTTCACGGACTACACGAAGCGGCCGGAGCTGGCGCGGCGGGTGTGACACAGGTCCCAGCCCGAGCAAGTTGAACGTGTTCAAAAGTGCGCCTACATTCTCCTTGTCAGCGTTTTTGAACGCGTTCAAGAAGGGGGAGGCGCATGGACCGCACGGTCGTCGCCTACGTCATCTATCTGATCGTCAGCATCGGACTCACCGTCTGGGTCGCCCGCACGCTCAGCCGCAACGGGCGGATCTTCCTCGCCGACGTCCTACGGGGGAACGAAAAACTCGCGGAGGCCGTGAACCACCTCCTGGTGGTGGGCTTCTACCTCGTGAACCTCGGATTCGTCGCCCTCTATCTCAGCGGGGACGGCACCATCGAGGACACCCGGGGCATCTTCGAGGCCCTGTCGACCAAGGTGGGTGTGGTGCTGCTGGTGCTCGGGGTGATGCACCTGGGCAACGTGTACGTGCTCAACAAGATCCGGCGGCGCGGGGTCATGGAGCGGGAGCAGGTGCCGCCCGTCGCGCCGCAGGACTGGGTCGGGGCGTGAGCGCGGTGGCAGCCGCCCCGGCGGACCGGGCGACCCCGGTCCGCCGGCTCACCGTCCTGTACGACGCCGACTGCTCCCTGTGCACCTTCCTGCGCGACTGGCTCGTACGGCAGTCGCAGCTGGTGCCCCTGGAGCTGGTACCGGCGTCCTCCGAAGAGGCCCGGCGGCGCTTTCCCGGGCTCGACCACCGCGCCACCCTCGACGAGATCACCGTCGTCGGCGACTCCGGCCAGGTCTACCGGGGCGCCGCCGCCTGGATCGTCACCCTGTGGGCGCTGCGCGAACAGCGACCCCTGGCACACCGGCTGAGCACCCCGGCCGGTGCCCGGCTCGCCAAGGGCGCCGTGCTCGCCGCCGCGAAGTGGCGCGGGGCGCAGTGGGGCCCCGGCGGGTGGGGCGGCGGTGTGTACCGGCAGAGCGACGGGTGGACGTACGACCCGAACCGCGGGTGGTCGTACACCGGGCCGGGCTGCGTCGGCGGTTCCTGCCCCACTGGATAGGCTCTGTCCCCGTGCCCGCGAACAACGACGGCCCCGACGACGGCGCCACCCCCAGCAAGTCCGAACAGACCCGCGCGCTCATCCTGGAGACGGCCATGCGGCTGTTCCAGGAGCACGGCTACGACAGGACGACGATGCGGGCGATCGCCAAGGAGGCGGGCGTCTCGGTCGGCAACGCCTACTACTACTTCGCCGGCAAGGAGCACCTGATCCAGGGCTTCTACGACCGTATCGCCGAGGAGCACCGGCTCGCGGTCCGCGAGGTGCTGGACCGGGAGACCGATCTGGAGGCGCGGCTCGCGGGCGTGCTGCGGGTGTGGCTGGACATCGCGACGCCGTACCACGAGTTCGCGGTGCAGTTCTTCAAGAACGCCGCCGACCCGGACAGCCCGCTCAGCCCGTTCTCCCCGGAGAGCGAGCACGCGCGCGTGCAGGCCATCGACGTCCACAAGGAGGTGCTGTTCGGCGCGAAGACCAAGGTGGCGCCGGAACTGCGGGACGTGCTCCCGGAGTTGATGTGGCTCTCGCAGATGGGCCTGGTGCTGTACTGGGTGTTCGACCGGACCGAGGGGCGCGAGCGGAGCTACCGGCTCGCCGAGCGCGGCGCCCGGCTCACCGCGCGCGGTGTGTCGTTGGCCCGCTTCCGGGTGCTGCGCCCGCTCGTCCTGGAGGTGCACGAGCTGTTCACGGACTTCCTGCCGGGCATGACCCACGCGCTGCCCGACCCGGCGAAGAAGAACAGGCGCGGGGCGCCCGCCGACGTACCTGACGACGACGAACGCCCCTGAGCGATCGGGTCAGTTGACGGCGTCGACCTCACCCTCGGCCAGCTCGACGTCGTAGACCAGCGGATCGTCCGTCACGGTCACCTGCCGAGCGGTCGAGCCGTACAACTGTGCCGTCGTCGCCAGGAGGTAGGTCCCCGGGCCCGGCACCGACACGATGTACGAGCCGTCCGCCAGTGACTCGACGCGGTCCAGTTCGCGTCCACCGGTCGTCCGCAGGGTGACGGCGGCGCCCTCCACGGGCTCCCCGTCGGTCGTACGGACGAAGCCGTGGACGGCCGAGGACGGGCCGTCGGGGACGGCGGGCACGGCCTCCTCCGCGGGTTCCACCGCGAGGTGCGGCAGGCTCTTGTCGAGCCAGGCCGGGAGCCACCAGTTGGAGTTGCCGAGCAGGTGCATCGCGGCCGGCACCAGGGCCGTACGCAGGATGAAGGCGTCCAGGGCGACCGCGGCGGCCAGGCCGACGCCCGCCGTCGCCGCGCCCGTGTTGCCGCTCAGGACGAAGGCCAGGAAGACGCAGACCATGATCAGGGCGGCGGAGTTGATGACGCGGCTGGTCTCCGCGAGGCCGACGCGGACCGCGCGGGCGTTGTCCTTGGTGTGGACCCACTCCTCGTGCATACGGCTCACCAGGAACACCTGGTAGTCCATGGAGAGGCCGAAGAGCAGGGACAGCATGATGACCGGCAGGAAGGCGTTGATCGGGCCCTCCTTGCCGAGGCCCAGCATGTCCAGGCCCCAGCCCCACTGGAAGATCGCCACCAGGACGCCGAAGGAGGCCGCCGCCGCGATGAGGTTCATCAGGGCGGCCGTCAACGGGACCACGAGCGAGCGGAACGCGAGCAGGAGCAGCAGGAAGCTCAGGCCGATGATCGTCGCGACGAAGAGCGGGAGTCGGTCGCCGGTGACGGACGCGAAGTCCTTGGAGATCGCCGTCACACCGCCGACGTGACCGGTCGCGCCGGCCTCGGGTATCACCTTGTCCCGCAGGGTGTCGATCAGGTCGTCGGTCTCCACGGACTGCGGTGAGGTCTTCGGGACGACCTGGATCACCGTCACCCCGCCCGTGGGCGGCAGCGCGGCGACCCGGGCCACGTCCTTCGTCGCCTCGATGTCCTTGACCAGGGTGGCGGTGTCACCGCTCGAAGTGACCACCTGGAGCGGGCCGTTGAAGCCGGGGCCGAAACCCTCGGCCAGGAGGTCGTAGGCCTTCCTGGTGGTCGTCGAGGCGTTGTCGTTGCCCTGGTCGGTGGCGCCGAGGCGCAGCGACAGCACGGGGAACGCGAGTACGGCCATGACGACGAGGGCGAGGGCGGCGATGCGGCGCGGACGCTTCTGCACGGCGGCCGACCAGCGGACCGCGAGGTTGTCGGTGCGCTCCGGCTCGGGTCCCGTCGCGGCCAGCTTGCGGCGCTGCTTGCGGCTGAGCACGCGCGGGCCCAGGAAGCCGAGCAGCGCGGGCAGCAGGGTCGTGGCGGCGAGGACGCTCAGGACGACGGTGAGCGAGGTGCCGATGACCACGCCGTCCAGGAAGCGCAGCTGCGTCACCAGCATGCCGGCGAGCGCGATGCACACCGTGCCGCCCGCGAACAGCACCGCACGGCCCGAGGTGTTGAGGGCGACGACCGCCGACTCCTCGGGATCGAGGCCGCGTTGGAGACCTCGCCGGTGCCGGGTGACGATGAACAGGGCGTAGTCGATGCCGACGCCGAGGCCGATCAGGGTCGCCAGCAGGGGAGCCAGGTCGGGGATGTCGGTGGTGTGGCTGAGCAGCTGGGTGGAGAACAGGCCGGTGCCGACTCCGAAGATCGCGATACCGATCGGGAGCAGCATCGCGTAGAACGAGCCGAAGGCCAGGAACAGGACGACGGCCGCCGCGAGGATGCCGACGCCCTCGGCGATGCCGCCGGGCGGTTCCTCGACCCGCTGGACGGCCTGGCCGCCCAGTTCGACGTGGAGGCCGTCGCGCCTGGCGGCCTGCGCGGTGTCGACGACCTTCTGGACAAGCTCCTTGGGGACCGCGTTCGCCTGCTCGGCGAAGGTGATCTGCGCGTAGGCGATGGTCCCGTCGGAGCTGATCTGGGCCGCGCCCCGGGCACCGGAGTAGGGGCCGGTGACCTCGCCGACACCCTTCATGCCCGCGATCTTGTCGAGGGCGGGCTGGATACGGGTCTGTACGGACTGGTCCTTGACCGAGCCCGAGTCGACCTTCCACACCACCGTGTCGGTGTCGCCCGAGCTGTTCGGGAACGCCTTCTGCATCAGGTCGTACGCGCTCTTGGAGTCCGTGTCCGGGAGGGAGAAGACGTTCGCGTAGTCCGTCCCCGCCGTCGTCGCCGAGAAGCCCAGGCCGAACAGTGCCCCCACCCACAGCAACAGGACCACCAGCCGGTGCCGATAGCACCACCGTGCCAATGCCGCCACGCTCAACACTCCTTATGCAAAACCGAGTTGACTCGGTCGATCGGTCGGTTGGTCCCCCAGGTCCTGGGCTACAGAATTGGCGGTTGTCCACGCGCGTGGACACGTCCTGGCCATGACTCTCAAGGAACTCCAAAGACCGGACGGCCCCGATGTCGGTGGTGGTGCCGATACTGGGGGCATGACGGCTCCAGGAACCGTGCTGGTGGTGGAGGACGAACCGAGCATCGCCGACGTCCTCGCCATCGCGCTGCGCTACCACCGCTTCGAGGTCATGACGGCGGGCACCGTCCGCGAGGCGCTCGCGCTGGCCGAGCGCACCCGCCCGGACTGCGCCCTGCTCGACGTGATGCTCCCGGACGGCGACGGCCGCGCCCTGGGGCAGGAACTGCGCGCCCGCAGGCCCGACCTGGCGCTCGTCTTCCTCACCGCGCGGGACGCGCCGGCCGAGATCGTCGGCGCCCTCGGCTTCGGCGACGACTACATCACCAAACCCTTCGACATCGACGTGGTCGTCGCCCGCATCACCGCCGTCCTGCGCCGCACGCGCCCCGCCGACGTCCTCCCCCAGCGCCCGCCCCTGCGCTACGGCGACCTGGAGCTGGACGAGACGACGTACTCGGTGCACCGCGAGGGCCGCTCGGTCGAGCTGACCCCCACCGAGTACGCCCTGCTGCGCTTCCTGGTGCGCAACGGCGGCCGGATCGTGCCCAAGGAGCAACTGCTGCGCCATGTCTGGCAGTACGAGCACACCCCGCCGGAGTCGACCGTCGTCGAGACCTACATCAGCTATCTGCGGCGCAAGCTGGAGACCCTGGGAGCGCCGGTGATCACCACCCGGCGGGGCGTCGGATACGGGCTCGCATGAGGAAGTTCCGGCTGCCGAACTGCGAGCGCGGGGTCCACTCGCTGCGCGCCAAGCTGACCCTGGCGAACGTGGCGCTGCTGGCGCTCGGCATCGTCATGGCCACCGCCGTCAGCCTGATGGGGATGCGGCACTATCTGCTCGCCCAGGTCGACACGCAGCTGACCAAGACCCGCGACTCACTGGGCGGTTCGCAGCTCACCATGGAGCAGCTCAACACGCTGAGCACGCTGGCCGGCATAGGTGACCACCTGATCCCGAAGGAGATGGGCGACTCACCGAATCCGGACAGCGTGTTCGCGGCGGTCGGCAAAGAGGGCCGGGTCCTCACGGTCGCCGGCTTCGAGCCGACCGCGACCCAGCGGGCACTCGCCGCCGCCTTCCACGATCCGGCCACGCTGGCCGCGGACAGCACCCCGCGCGACATCACGCTGCGCGGCAGCCCCTACCGCGCCACCGGGACCCGGCTCGCCGACGGCACGTACATCCTGATCGCCGCCTCCACCGGCGGTTTCCACCAGGGCATGGCCAAGGCCCTCAAGCTGGACCTCGCCTTCGGCAGCCTGCTGCTGGTGCTGCTCGCCACGCTCACGATGATCAGTGTGCGGCGGCGGCTGCGGCCCCTGGAGGACATGGTGGAGACCTCGACGGCGATCGCCGAGGGCGACCTGACGCGGCGCGTGCCCTCCAGCCACCACCCGACCCAGGAGGTCGAGCAGCTGCGGGTCGCCCTGAACTCCATGCTCCACCAGGTGGAGTCGGCGTACCGCACGCGCGAGCGCACGGCGGCCCAGCTCCGCCGTTTCGTCGCGGACGCCTCGCACGAACTGCGCACCCCCCTGTCGGCGATACGCGGTTACCTCCAGCTCTACGACAAGGGCATGCTGACCGAGCCCGACGAGCGCAGACGCGCCTGGGACCGGATGAACGCGGAGGCCGACCGCATGGGCCGCCTCGTCGACGAACTCCTCACCCTGGCCCGTCTGGACCAGCGGCCCGAACTGCGCTTCAAGAACGTCGACCTGAGCCGCCTGGTGCGCGACGCCGCCGAGGACCTGCGGGTGCAGCAGCCGGAGCGGCCGGTCACGGTCGGCGCCGACGGCTCCCTGCTGGTGCGCGCCGACGAGTCGGGCCTGCGCCAGATACTCGGCAACCTGGTGACCAACGTCCGCACCCACACACCCGCAGACGTGCCCGTGCGGCTCGGTCTGGAGCGTGCGGACGGGTTCGTACGGCTGTGTGTCGCGGACCAGGGTCCGGGGCTCTGCGAGGACGACGCGGCCCGCATGTTCGACCGGTTCTTCCGGGCGGGCGGCGGTGCGGGCAGCGGACTGGGGCTGGCGATCGTGCAGGGCGTCGTCCAGGCGCACGGCGGGGACGTGGCGGTGCGGACGGCGCCGGGCGAGGGGCTCGCGGTGACGGTGACCCTGCCGACGCGGGTGCCCGTGCCGTCGTAGAACACCGGGCTTGTCAGGGAGTGTCGGTCCGGACGAGTGCCCACACCGTCCTGCCGTGCGTGCCGCGGCTCCACACGCCCCAGGCCGCGGCGACGCCCTCCACGAGGTGCAGACCGCGGCCTGCCTGCGCCGCGTCCGTCACGACCCGCAGCCGCGGTTCGACCCGGCCCTCGTCCGACACCTCGATGAGGCACGAGCCGTCCGCGAGGGCCGTCACCGCGTCCTCGAACTCCCTCTCCAGGAGCGGCCCGTGGCGTACGACGTCGGTGGCCGGCTCGGACACCGGCAGCACCGCGTCCTGGAGCGCCGGATCGTCGCCCGCGTGCCCCCAGTCGGCCAGATGGTCCCGGACCCCGCGCCGGGCGAGGCCCCACCGAGGCCGGGTGCCGGGACAGCCGGAAGGAGTTGCGTCCGACCACGTCGGCTCCTCACCGCGCGCACACCTCCGTCACATGGTGCTGCGTGCGCGGGCCGCCCGGTGTCACTCGGGCGGCAACGGCCCAGGGGCTCAGATCCAGTCCAGCGCCCACAGCCGGAACACGCCGGTGCCGTCCGTGAGGTAGGAGATGCCGCCGATGTCCTCGCTGCTCACGACGTACTCCTTGCGCTGCCACAACGGGATCAGCGGCACGTCCTGGGCGACGTCCGTCTGGAGGTCGCGGAAGTCGTCGTCGACGCGGCTGCGGTCGGCGAACTGCTGGCTGTTGAGGATCAGTTGGTCGACGAGCTTGTTGCTGTAGCCGGTGTTCATGGTGGAGCCGGTACCGACGAGCGCGGAGCCGAAGGTGTCCGGGTCGGGGTAGTCCGCGACCCAGCCGACCGCGTACGCGTCCAGCTTGCCGGTGGCCCAGCGCTTCTGGAAGTCGGTCCACTCGTAGCCCTTGACGTCCACCTTGAACAGGCCGCCCGCCTCCAGCTGCTTCTTCAGCTCGGCGGCCTCCTCGGCGCCGGAACCGTGCCCGATGCCGTAGCCGTAGGTGAAGCGCACCGGGACGGAGACACCGGCTTCTTCGAGGAGTGCCTTCGCCTTGCTGACGCTCTCGGTGGGGTAGACGTCGAAGAAGGACGTCGTGTGGCCGACGATGCCGGCGGGGATCAGCGAGTACAGCGGGTCGACCGTGCCGTCGTACACCGTGGCGGCCAGCTCGTCGCGGTTGACCAGCCAGGCCATGGCCCGCCGGACGAGGACGTCGTGCAGGGGCGTGCCCTTACGGGTGTTGAGGTACAGGTTGCGGGTCTCGGAGCTGTCGGCCTCCGACACCCGCTGGTTCGGGTCGCTGGCGGAGAGCCCGGAGAGCATCTTCGGCGGCAGCTGCCGGGTGGCGACCTGGACCTGCTTCGCCTTGTACGCCTTCTGCAGCGCGTCCGAGTCGGCGTAGTACCGCAGCTCGATCGGGCTCCCGGTGTTCTTGACCGCGCCCTTGTAGTGGCTGTTGGGCGTGAGGACGGCCTTCTTGTCCTTCGTATACGTCGACAGGGTGTACGGCCCGGTTCCGTCGGCCCGGAATCCGTTGCGCGGGGCGTCCTTCGGGTACTTGGTGCTGTCGACGATCGCACCGGCACCGGTGGCCACCTTGAACGGGAACGTGGCGTCCGGCGACGACAGATGGAAGGTGACGGTCATCCCGGAGGCGGTGACCGAGCCGAGCGTGGAGAGCAGGGACGCCGGACCGACATCCGAGTTGATCTTCTTGACCCGGTCGAAGGAGTACTTCACGTCCGCGGCGGTCATCCTGCGCCCGCTCGGGAAGGTGAGCCCGCCGCGCACCACACAGCGGTACGTCTTCAGCCCGCCGCCCACGAAGCCGCAGCTCTTGGCCGCGTCCGGGACGGGTGTCGTACCGCCCGAGTCGAACGTCATCAGCGACTGGAAGACATTGCTGTACAACGCCCAGGAACCCGCGTCGTACGCGGCGGCCGGGTCGAGCGACGTGACGGCGTCCGTCGTCCCCACCGTGATCGTCTTGTCCTTGTTCCCGTCCGACGGCAGCAACTGCCAGCCGCCCACTCCCACGGCCGCCAGAACCAGCAGCGTCGCGAGAATCCGTATGCGAACCGACCGCATCGGTGTGCCCTCCCCAGAACCCTCCCGGGTTCCTGCGCATATGCCACTCCCCTAGTGGCGCGGATCACCTAACCACAGGAGTTTCGTCCGGGGGAAGAGGGTTCTGCCGAGATGAGAAAGAACTTACCGACGAGTGTTAATGACCCGTTTCACAGGCGCCTCCCAGCCATGTGACGGAGGCACCCCTCGCCGGCAACTGGCCCTGTTTCGGCGCCAGTTCGACGATTCCCCTCCGAAGTCGGGCCGGTGCCGCGGCAGCCGCCGTCCGCGATCTTGAGACCACGGACAACCCATGGCAGGCTCATGCCGCATGATCGACGAATTCGCGAAGGACAACCTGCACGGGAGACTGCGGCGGGACCGCGAGGCGCTGCTCTGGAAACTCGACGGCTTGTCCGAATACGACGCCCGCCGACCTCTGACAGCGACCGGGACCAACCTCCTCGGCCTGGTCAAACACGTGGCCACCGTCGAGGCCAGGTACTTCGGCGAGGTCTTCGACCGCCCTTCCCCGGAACCGCTGCCCCGGTGGCAGGACCACGACGGCAACGACCTGTGGGCGACCGAGGACGACACCCGCGATCAGATCATCGCGTTCTACCGGCGCACGTGGGAACACTCGGACGCGACGATCGACGAGCTTCCCCTCGACGCCCCCGGCCACGTGCCGTGGTGGCCGGAGCCCTATCCCGGCACGAACCTGTTCGCCGTCATGGTCCATGTCCTCGGCGAGACCGTCCGGCACGCCGGGCACGCCGACATCCTGCGCGAGGGCATCGACGGCCGGACCGGGTTGCGCGCCGAACACGAGCAGCAGATCGACGAGGAAGCCCGTGCGGCCCACTGCGCCAGGATCGAGCAGGCCGCCAGGTCGGCCGCGCCCGTCAAGGCTCGGATCGAGTACCGATGAGTTTCCCGCGCCCCGCCGGTCTGTACGCGTGAGACCGATTCACGGAAGGCCGGCGCCATGCGGAAACTGATCTACGGCATGAACCTGACCCTGGACGGCTACATCGCCGCGCCCGGCGACGACATCGGCTGGGGCGGACCGCCGAGCGGCGAGCTGTTCCAGTTCTGGTCCGACCAGTTGCGGGCGACCGACCTGTCGCTCTACGGGCGCAAGCTGTGGGAGACGATGAGCTCCTACTGGCCGACCGGCGACCAGCAGCCGGGCGCCACCCCGGCGGAGATCGAGTTCGCGCGGAACTGGCGGAACATGTCGAAGGTGGTGTTCTCCTCGACGGTCGACAAGGTCGACTGGAACACCCGCCTGGTCACCGGTGACGCGGTCGCCGAGATCACCCGGCTCAAGGCCGAGGACGGCGGCCCGATGGACATCGGCGGCGCGACGCTCGCCGGGGCGGCCATGCGGGCCGGCCTGATCGACGAGTACGTGCTGGCCACCGCGCCGGTTCTGGTGGGCGGCGGCACACCGTTCTTCACTGCGCTGGACAACTGGGTGAACCTGAACCTGGTGGAGACGCGGACGTTGCCCGGCGGCGTGATCCTGACCAGGTACGAGACGAGGCACTGAGCGCCCTACCGGGAGTCACGGGCCGACTAGGCCTGTTCCGAAGCCAGTTCGACGACCGTGATGTCCGACGGCGCCCCCACCCGGGTCGGCGGTCCCCACGCACCCGCGCCCCTGGTGACGTACAACTCGGTGTCGCCGTAACGCTCCAGGCCCGCGACCGTCGGATTGGCCGCCGCCGCGATGAAATTGCCGGGCCACAGCTGACCGCCGTGGGTGTGCCCGGAGAGCTGGAGGTCGACGCCGTGCTTCACGGCCTCGTGGATCTGCACGGGCTGATGCGCGAGCAGCACGCACGCGTGGCGTCACGATCCCCGAGCGCCTTCCCGAAGTCGGGCCCCTGCCCCTCGCTCTCGCCCTGGAGGTCGTTGACCCCGGCGAGGTCGAAACCGGGGAGCTCGGTACGGGCGTTCTCCAGGGTGTGGATGCCGAGCCTGCGGACCTCTTCCAGCCACTGTTCGGCACCGGAGAAGTACTCGTGGTTCCCCGTGACGAAGAACGACCCGTGCCGCGCCCGCAGCCCGGCCAGCGGAGCCGCCGCCGGCCCCAGGTTCTTGACGCTGCCGTCCACCAGGTCGCCCACGACCGCGACCAGATCGGGCTGCGTCGAGTTGATCGTGTCGACGACCTTCTGCGCGAACCCCCGCCCCAGGACCGGCCCCAGGTGGATGTCGCTGACAATCGCGATCCTGAACCCGTGCGCCGACCGCGGCAGTCTGGCCAGCGGCACGGTCACCCGCTTCACGCCCGGACCGCGCAGAACGCCGTAGGTGCCGTATCCGACCGTCCCCACGGCGGCAGCGGCGGCGGCACCCCCGACGACCCGGGAGACGAAGAGCCGACGGGAGGGAGCGGGGAGCGGGGCGCCCCGCGGTTCTTCCGGAGCCGGGGACCGCGTCTCTTCCACGAGCGTCTCGGCCCGCCCGCGCCGTTCGAGGAACCGGCGCAGCAG
Source organism: Streptomyces sp. NPDC050549 (assembly GCF_040655035.1). Classification (NCBI taxonomy): domain Bacteria; kingdom Bacillati; phylum Actinomycetota; class Actinomycetes; order Kitasatosporales; family Streptomycetaceae; genus Streptomyces; species Streptomyces sp. NPDC050549. Next base: position 190,628 of record NZ_JBFAJD010000008.1, on the reverse strand, counting down.
CGGCCGTAGGACCTCGCCCGCGATGACGGCCAGCAGCAGGTAGATCGCCAGGGCCATCCACAGGAAGCCGGGCCAGCCCAGGACGCGCTGGAGCCAGAAGGGGGCGCCGCCGCGTTCGGCGGCGAGGGCCGCGATCATCAGGACCGGGCCGGCGATCACTACGACCGTGCCGGTGACTCGGGCGGGACCCCACGCGCGCGTGGTGTCGCGGACCAGGCGGCGCCAGACGTACCAGTGCCCGCCGCCGAGGACGGCTGTCGCAACCAGAACGACAAGGGCGATGGCGGCGATGGCCACTTCTCTATGACGTCTCGCGCAGTGCGCGCAGTCCACGCAACCCGAGGCCCCCGATGACCGTCCCCAATACGAAGGACACGACGGCCAGGGTCAGATGCACCCAGAAGTACGCCGTCGGCCGGCCGTCGTCGAAGGCCAGTCCGCTGCCGTCCGCGACGAGATTCTTGACGAAAGTGATCCAGATGACCCAGCTCCACACCCCGAAGGCGAGCAGGAACCAGGAGACGGGGCGGCTGAGCTTCATGAGTCCAGTATCGCCGTCGTCCTCCGGGGCCGGTGGGCGGGGTGGGGCCGGTGACGGGACTTCGGGTCCCCGGGCATGTACGTTCACGTGCGTGCCCGCTCCACAGCAGACCATCAGGCGATCCCTGCTGGTGCTTTCCGCCGCCCTGTCGTCCCTCGCGCTCACCGCGCCGCTCGCCCTCGCGGCTCCGAGTCCGACTCCCGCTCCGAGCACCACCACCAGTGCGTCGGTCGGTCCTACGGCCACTCCCCCGGCGAACATGTCGTCGGTGGGCGGCGCCCGGCTCGCGCAGCCGGGAACGCAGGTCAATCAGGCGGCCGGAGTCCCCGTGCTGCCGAAGGACCTGACCGCGCGGTCGTGGATCGTGACCGACGCCGAGTCCGGTGATGTGCTGGCCGCGCACAACGCGCACTGGCGGCTGCCTCCGGCGAGCACCCTGAAGATGCTGTTCGCGGACACCGTGCTGCCGAAGTTCCCGAGGACGACCGAGCACAAGGTGATCGCGTCCGACCTTGCCGGCATGGGTGCCGGTTCCAGCCTGGTCGGGATAAGGGAGGGCGAGAGCTACACGGTCCACGACCTGTGGCTCGGTGTCTTCCTGCGCTCCGGCAACGACGCCGTGCACGTCCTGTCCCACATGAACGGCGGCGTCGACAGGACCGTCGCCGACATGAACGCGCACGCCCAGGATCTCCAGGCGCTGGACACGCGCGTGGTGACGCCGGACGGCTACGACGAGCCGGGGCAGGTCTCGTCGGCGTACGACCTGACACTGATCGCCCGCTCCGGGCTGCAGAAGAAGGACTTCCGCGAGTACTGCTCGACGGTGAGCGCGAAGTTCCCGGGCGAGACCACGAAGAAGAAGGGCAAGTCGGTCCGCGGGACCTTCGAGATCCAGAACACCAACCGGCTGCTGAGCGGCGACTCGGACGTGTCGGTGTACCCGGGCATCGCGGGCGTCAAGAACGGCAACACGACCAACGCGGGCGCCACCTTCACCGGGGTCGCCGAGCGCGGCGGCAAGGTGCTGCTGGTGACGGTCATGAACCCGGAGAAGGACGAGCACAACGAGGTCTACAAGGAGGCCGCGAAGATCCTCGACTGGGGCTTCCAGGCGGACGGCAAGGTGCAGCCGGTGGGTGAGCTGGTCGCGCCGAAGAACGCGGTGCAGGCGAGCGCCCAGCCGGGTGCGACGGCCAGCGGGGAGGCGGGCGGGGACACGGCGGGCACGAAGCGGGCCGCGTCCTCCACCCCGGTGGCCGCCGAGGAGGACGGTTCGGGCGGGGTCGGGATCGCGCTCGCGATCGTCGGCGGGCTGCTGGTGCTGCTGGCCGGCGGTGTCTTCCTGGTCAACCGGCGCTGGCCGCTGCCGGATCTGGTCCGTCGTCGCCCGCGTCCCTGACCTTGGGGTCCTCGGCGTCGTCGGCCGGGTCGTAGTCGTCGTCCTCGTCCGGTCTGCTCGGGGTGGCCGTCCAGGCGGCGCAGAACAGGACGAGTTTCGAGGTGAAGTTCATCCACAGCAACAGCGCCACGGGGACGCCGAACGCGCCGTACATGCTCTTCGCGGCCACGCCCTGGATGTAGCCGCTGAGCAACAGCTTCAGCACCTCGAAGCCGACCGCGCCGATCAGCGCGGCCACGAAGAGCCGGCGGCGCGGGGGCTCGACGCCGGGCAGCAGGGTCAGGACGTACAGCAGGAGCAGGAAGTCGGCGAGTACGGCGACCGCGAACGCGGCGATCCGCAGCAGGATCCCGCCCCAGCCGCCCTGGGCGATGCCCAGTTGGCCGTTGATCCAGTCGACCAGTGCGGAGGCGACGGTGGAGACGGCGATCGTCGCGAGGACGGCGCCGCCCAGGCCGATCAGCACCCCGGTGTCGATGAGTTTGCGCAGCAGCGGGTTCTCGTCGCGGTCGGGCAGCTCCCACACCGCGCGCAGGCACTCCCGCATCGAGCCGACCCAGCCGATGCCGGTGAACAGCAGGACGGCACCGGCGATGAGACCGATGGTGCCCGCGTTGTCCACCAGGGAACCGATGTTGAGCTGGTCGGAGATACCGGGGACCTGCTCGGCGATCTTGTCCTGGAGTTCGCGCTGCTGGTCGGTGCTGAGGGTGGCGGCGGCGATCGCGGCGGCCACGGTCAGCAGCGGGAACAGCGCGATGAAGCTGATGAAGGTCATGGCGGCGGCGAGCTGCGACCACTTCACCCGGTCGAGGCGCTCGTACGACCGCCACGCGTGCGTGCCCGTCAGGCGCGCCACCAGCGGCCCGATGAAGGGGAGCTTCTTCAGCCAGTCCATGATCCGATTCTGCCCTCGTCCACTGACACCGATGTGCGGGTACCCCGCAAACACGGGCGCGTGGCGCCATATTGCCCGGCATCCGATTAATCGCCCATCTCAGGGAGGCCGCCGACGCCGCACGGCCAACCACCCGTAAGCGGGCGATACGGTCACGGGCATGCGTCCTCCACAGTCCCTCCTCGTCCTCGGCGGTACGTCCCGGATCGCACTGGCCACCGCCCGCCGGCTGATCGCCCGCCGCACCCGCACGGTGTGGCTCGCGGGCCGCCCCTCGCCCGCCCTGGAGAGTGCCGCTTCGGAACTGCGCGCCCTGGGGGCCGAGGTCCACACCGTCGCCTTCGACGCGCTCGACCCCGACTCCCACGAGACCGTGCTCGGCAAGGTCTTCGCGGAGGGCGGCGTCGACCTGGTGCTGCTCGCGTTCGGCACCCTCGGCGACCAGGCCCGCGACGAGCGCGATCCGGCCGCCGCGGTGCGGGTCGCGCACACCAACTACACCGGCGCCGTCTCGTCCGGCCTGATCAGCGCCCGGGCCCTGCAGGCCCAGGGCCACGGCTCCCTGGTGGTGCTCTCCTCGGTGGCCGGCGAACGGGCCCGCCGTTCGAACTTCATCTACGGCTCCAGCAAGGCAGGCCTCGACACCTTCGCGCAGGGCCTGGGCGACGCGCTGTACGGCACGGGCGTGCACGTCATGGTCGTACGCCCCGGGCTCGTACGCTCGCGGACCATGGCCGATCCGAGGGCGGCCTCGCTCACGACCACTCCCGAAGCCGTCGCCACAGCGATCGAACTCGGCCTGCGCCGAGGCTCGGAGACGGTGTGGGTGCCGGGAACGCTGCGCGTGGTGACGTCGGCGCTCCGGCATCTGCCGCGGGGGCTGTTCAGGCGGCTGGCGGTCTGACCGAGCTCAGTGGCTGGGGATCGTGCCGCGGTCGGTGTGGGCCGCCTGGGGTGGTACGACGGCGCCGCCGAAGGTGAACTCGCGGATTTTGCGCCACACGTCGTCGGCGCCCTGTTCGTAGAGCGCGAAGCCGGTGCAGGACCACTCGGCGCAGTAGTCGGCGAGCGCTTCGAAGGCGCGGTCCATCGACTCGTCGTCGATGCCGTGCGCGACGGTGACGTGCGGGTGGTACGGAAAGTGCAGCTCACGCGCCATCGGCCCGGAGGCGGCACGGATCTGCTTCTGCAGCCAGGCGCAGGCGGCGCCGCCCTCGACCACCTGGACGTAGACGACCGGGGACAGCGGCCGGAACGTGCCGGTGCCGGACAGCCGCATCGGGAAGGGGCGCCCGGCGGCGGCGACCGAGACGAGATGGTCCTCGACCTCGGACAGCCGCGAGGCGTCCACCTCGGTCGGCGGCAACAGCGTGACATGCGTGGGGATGCCGTGCGCAGCGGCGTCGCCGAAGCCCGCGCGCCGCTCCTGGAGCAGGCTGCCGTGAGGCTCCGGGACCGCGATCGACACACCGATCGTTACGGTCCCCACGTCGTCTCCTGTCGTCCTGTCGGTGGTCGTGATGATGCTGTCCGGTGGTCCTGATATCGAGCGGGGCGGCCACGCGCGCGGCCACCCGGCTATCGACTGTACGGCCACACCTGAGTTGTGGGCAGGCGCAACCGTAGTGATGTGCAGCGCTCTGTCCAGTGGTACGCGGTCGGTGCTCGGGTGCGGTCGTGCGCCTCAGTGCTTGGCGGGCAGGAAGCCCACCCGGTCGTACGCCTGGGCGAGGGTCTCGGCCGCGACGGCCCGCGCCTTCTCCGCGCCCTTGGCGAGGATCGCGTCGAGCGTCTCCGGGTCGTCCAGATACTGCTGGGTGCGCTCCCGGAACGGCGTCACGAACTCGACCATGGCCTCGGCGAGGTCCGTCTTGAGCGCGCCGTACATCTTGCCCTCGTACTCCTGCTCCAGCTCGGCGATCGACTTGCCGGTGAGGGTCGACTGGATGGTGAGGAGGTTGCTGACGCCCGGCTTGTTCTCGGCGTCGTAGCGGATCACGGTCTCCGTGTCGGTGACCGCGCTCTTGACCTTCTTCGCGGTCGCCTTCGGGTCGTCGAGGAGGTTGATCAGGCCCTTCGGGGTGGACGCCGACTTGCTCATCTTGATCGACGGGTCCTGAAGGTCGTAGATCTTCGCCGTCTCCTTGAGGATGTACGGCTTCGGGATCGTGAAGGTCTCGCCGAAGCGGCCGTTGAAGCGCTCGGCGAGGTCGCGGGTCAGCTCCACGTGCTGGCGCTGGTCCTCGCCGACCGGGACCTCGTTCGCCTGATAGAGCAGGATGTCGGCGACCTGGAGGATCGGGTACGTGAACAGGCCGACGGAGGCGCGGTCCGAGCCCTGCTTGGCCGACTTGTCCTTGAACTGGGTCATGCGGGCGGCCTCGCCGAAACCGGTCAGGCAGTTCATGACCCAGGCGAGCTGGGCGTGCTCGGGGACATGGCTCTGGACGAAGAGCGTGCAGCGCTCCGGTTCGAGTCCGGCGGCCAGCAGCTGCGCGACGGCCAGCCGGGTGTTGGCGCGCAGGTCCGCCGGGTCCTGCGGGACCGTGATCGCGTGCAGGTCCACGACCATGTAGAACGCGTCGTGGGACTCCTGGAGGGCCACCCACTGGCGGACGGCGCCGAGGTAGTTGCCGAGGTGGAACGAGCCTGCGGTGGGCTGGATTCCGGAGAGCACGCGAGGACTGTCAGAGGCCATGTTCACCATTCTCTCAGGTCCCGGAACCCGGTCCGGAACGGGTCGGAACCAGGTCGGAGGAGATGCGAGACGGGTGGGAACCGATCCGCCTCCGGCGGTGTACCAGATATGTGAAGACGCGGGAGGGGGGCCGCATCGTCGATGAGGTCGCGGTGATCGCACGCGTACGCGCCGGAGAGCCGGAGGCGTACGCGGAACTGGTGCGGGCCCACACGGGCATCGCGCTCAGGGCGGCCGCGGCACTCGGGGCGGGTGCGGACGCGGAGGACGTGGTGCAGCAGGCCTTCGTCAAGGCGTACTGCGCGCTGGGCAGGTTCCGGGAGGGCGCGGCGTTCAGGCCGTGGCTGTTGTCGATCGTCGCCAACGAGACGAGGAACACCGTGCGTACGGCGGCACGCCAGCGCACGCTCGCCGGCCGGGAGGCCGCGTTCACGGAGGCCGAGCCGCTGATACCGGAATCGGCGGATCCGGCGGTCGCCACGCTGGAGACGGAGCGCCGCACGGCCCTGTTGTCCGCCCTGGAGCAGCTGAGCGAGGAGCACCGCCTGGTCGTGACCTACCGCTATCTCCTGGAGATGGACGAGCCGGAGACGGCCCAGGCCCTGGGCTGGCCGCGCGGGACGGTGAAGTCCCGGCTGAGCCGCGCGTTGAGAAAACTCGGGCGGCTGCTGCCGGATTTCCGGCCTCGGGAAGGGGGTGACGAGTGTGGGTGACGGACGGGAGTCCTACGAGGGTGAGGGCACCGGCGCCGGTTCTCGGTTGCCGGAGGAGCTGCGGGCGCTGGGGCGTTCGCTGGACGCGCGGAGCGCTGGTGAGGGCGGGGCGGCCGGAGCCGAGTCGATGGTCGAGCGGGTGCTGGCGCAGATACTGGCCGAGCAGATCCCGGTCCCCGTCCGGGAGGCCGGGCCGGGCGGGGTCCGGGCGCGGCTGCGCGCCGTGCGGCACTGGGCGCGGCTGCGCCGGCGCGCGCTGACGGCGGCCCTGTGCGGTCTGCTGACGGTGCTCGTGCTCACGCCTCCCGTGCGGGCCGCGGTCTTCGAGTGGTTCGGCTTCGGCGGGGTCGAGGTGCGGTACGACCCGTCCGCGGTGCCCTCCGCCGGTGCCGTGGTGCCCGGGTGCGGCCGGTCGGTGACCTTGGCGCAGGCCCGTCGGCAGGCGGGGTTCGAGCCACTGGTGCCGGACGCGCTGGGTGTTCCGGACGCGGTGACGGTGACCGGCGAACCGCGCGGGCGCTTTCTGGTCAGTCTGTGCTGGCGGGAGGGCGGGCACACGGTCCGGGTCGACGAGTATCCGGCGCGACTGGACATCGGCTTCGCCAAGACGGTGAGCCAACCGCCGGAATGGCTGTCGCTGGATGCGTCCGTCCCGCCGGACGGCATACAGGACCCGGCGCTGTGGTTCGCGCGGCCGCATCTGCTGAGCTTCTGGCTGGTGGACGCGGACGGCGACCGCTTTACGCGGGGGGAGCGGACGGCCGGTCCGACGCTGCTGTGGACGCATCCGGTCGGCGGAGTTCCCGGTGGGGATCTGACGTTCCGTCTGGAAGGGGTGGCGTCGAAGCAGCGGGCGGTGGAGATCGCCAAGTCGCTCGACCGGCAGGAGTCGGGCGACTAGGGCGGGTGGAGTGGGAACCCCGGCGGGTCGGGCGGTGTACCAGAAGTGACAGGCGGCTCGCGGGCGGGCCGTAGGGGGATCGGCTGGTTGGGGGTTCGGATGTCCGGAGCAGGAAGTGCGGTCAGGACAAGCGGGATCGCGGCCGGGTTGCGCGAAGTGACGGCTCTGGGCGGGGCGTTGGCGATGACGCTGTCGCTGATGGTGTGGGGTGCGTCGGAGGCGGCCGCGGGCGGGCCGACCAGCGTGCTCGTCACCTCGCCGACGAGCGGACGGGCCACGGCGCTGTACTACTCGGACGAACAGTACGGAAAGCTCCAGCAGTTGCTCGGCCCCGAGGGCAGGGGCACCCGCGACAAGCCGCCCGGGGCCGATCTGACCCAGGCCCGCCAGATCAATGTCACCTGGCTGGCGCACGACATATCGCCGTGGCGGATCGACCGGGTCTTTCCCGTCGAGTCCCGTCCGCAGGCGGTGTGGATCCACACGGCGGCCGATGTGCCGGAGAACGCGCATCTGAACGGCTATTGGCATCGCGCCGAGCATCCGGCCCAACTGCGCGCTCTCTTGCGGAAGTTAGGAGTGACGGGCACGGGCACCGGGTCCGACGGCTATTCGGGCATCTTCCCGGCACCGTGGCAGCCGACCGAGTCCGCTCCGGCCACAGCCGCACCTGACAGCGACGCGGAGACCGGCACGGTGCGGGCCACCGTGGGGGACAAGGACGACGGCACCGACCGGTGGTGGGCAATACCGGGCGCGGCGGCCGGAGCGGTACTGGCCCTCGTGCTGCGGCCGTTCGCCGTGCGGCTGCCGCCGGACCTGTGGCGGAAGGGGCGGGAGCCGGGGCCCAGGCAGGAGTTGCGGGACGTGTGAGGGGTGGAGGGGCGCGGGATGGAACGCGGGAGCTTGCGGGGCATGTGTCTGGTCGCTGCGTCGGTGTTGATGGCTCTGGCCGGAGCGGCTCGGGTGCAGGCTGCCGGGACGGCTCAGGTGCGGGTCCAGGATCCGTACCGGGACATCCCGGATCTGGCGCTGGTCGTGGCGGGTGACACGGGCCGGACCGAGACGTGGCATTCCGGGGAGGCGTCGTTCGCGCGCCTGTGGACGTTGTTGCTGCCGACGTACGCGGGGACGGAGCGGGTGCCGCAGGCATGGGAGGCGGGCCGGTATCCGGCGGTGCGGATCACCGTGGTGTGGGGGCTGACCGGGGTCGGCGGCTGGCCCCGGACGAGTCGGGCCCCCGGTGGTGATGTGGCGGTGGAGCGGGAGGACCAGCTGTTCGTCGCCGGGGACGGAACACCGTGGGTGCGGACGGATCCGGCGCCGGAGGTGGCGGACGACGACATCCGCTGGCATCGGGCGCCGCGCGCGGTCTTCACGCGGATGGAGCGGGCAGGGCTGCTCGGTGCGGTCGGGGGCGTTACCGGAGCCGGCGCCGCGAAGGACGAGCCCGGGCCTGCCGAGCGGGTCGGGTGGGCGACCGCGGGGCTCGCCGTCGGCATCGGCGGCACGCTGCTGATACGCCGCGCGGCGGCCCGGCGTGAGGCCGGACCGCCGCGCGATGAACCACGACAGGAACTCATCGATCTGTGAGAGTCACCGATCTTTGACAACTCGACAGAGGACGTATGCCGGCTGTCAGCCGAGGTCGATCTCCGGGTACAGCGGGAAGCCGGACACCAGGTCCGTCGCCCTGCGGGAGATCTCGTCGGAGACCTTTTCGTCCAGGACGTGGCTCGCCTTGCTCGGCGCTCCCGACTTCGTCGTGCCCGGCTCGGCGGTGGTGAGGACCCGGTCGATGAGAGCGGCGACCTCGTCCATCTCGGCGGTACCCAGGCCGCGGGTGGTCAGGGCGGGGGTGCCGATGCGGATGCCGGAGGTGTACCAGGCGCCGTTCGGGTCGGCGGGGATCGCGTTGCGGTTGGTGACGATGCCCGAGTCGAGCAGCGCGGCCTCGGCCTGGCGGCCGGTGAGGCCGTAGGAGGAGGCGACGTCGATCAGGTTGAGGTGGTTGTCGGTGCCACCGGTGACAAGGGTGGCGCCCCGGCGCATCAGGCCGTCCGCCAGCGCCCGGGAGTTGTCGACGATGCGCTGGGCGTAGTCCCGGAAGGAGGGCTGCCGGGCCTCGGCGAGGGCGACGGCCTTGGCTGCCATGACGTGCGGGAGCGGGCCGCCGAGGACCATCGGGCAGCCGCGGTCGACCTGGTCCTTGAGGGAGTCGTCGCACAGGACCATGCCGCCGCGCGGGCCGCGCAGCGACTTGTGGGTGGTGGTGGTGACGATCTGGGCGTGCGGGACCGGGTCGAAGTCGCCGGTCAGGACCTTGCCCGCGACCAGGCCGGCGAAGTGCGCCATGTCGACCATGAGGGTCGCGCCGACCTCGTCGGCGATCTCGCGCATGATGCGGAAGTTCACCAGGCGGGGGTAGGCGGAGTAGCCGGCCACGATGATCAGCGGCTTGAAGTCGCGGGCCGAGGCGCGCAGGGCGTCGTAGTCGATGAGGCCGGTCGCCGGGTCGGTGCCGTAGGAGCGTTGGTCGAACATCTTGCCGGAGATGTTCGGGCGGAAGCCGTGGGTGAGGTGGCCGCCGGCGTCCAGGGACATGCCGAGCATGCGCTGGTTGCCGAAGGCCTGGCGGAGTTCGGCCCAGTCGGCGTCGGAGAGGTCGTTGACCTGGCGGACGCCCGCCTTCGCGAGAGCGGGGACCTCGACGCGGTCGGCGAGGACCGACCAGAAGGCGACGAGGTTGGCGTCGATGCCTGAGTGCGGCTGGACGTAGGCGTGGCGGGCGCCGAAAAGTTCGCGCGCGTGCTCGGCGGCGAGGGACTCGACCGTGTCGACGTTGCGGCAGCCGGCGTAGAAGCGGCGGCCGACGGTGCCCTCGGCGTACTTGTCGCTGAACCAGTTGCCCATGGCCAGCAGGGTGGCCGGGGAGGCGTAGTTCTCGGAGGCGATCAGCTTGAGCATCTCGCGCTGGTCGGCGAGTTCCTGGCCGATGGCGTCGGCGACGCGCGGCTCGACGGCACGGATCACATCGAGGGCGGCGCGGAAGGCGGTGGACTCGTTGGAGAGGGGCGCGGAATTGTCGGGCATGGGGACCTCCGGACGTGGCGTTCGGCGTTCACGGTACGGCCCAGGCGCACGGCACACATTGCAGCTCGGGCCGCTCCCCGATGGTCGGTCCCATCCCAGCGCGCCAGTCACGGCCCGCCGGTCAGCCTACCGGGCGGGCCGGACGGTGCGGCTCCCGCGTCCACCATGCGGGCGAGGATAGGAAAGGGGCAACCTCACCCCCGGGAGACGCCGTGACCAGTACGGAAGCCCTCATCGCCGCCGCCGAGGCGCACACCCCGCACACCTATCACCCGCTGCCGGTGGTGATCGCCACGGCCGAGGGCGCGTGGATGACGGACGTGGCGGGGCGGCGCTATCTGGACCTGCTCGCCGGGTACTCGGCGCTGAACTTCGGGCACGGCAACCCACGGCTGATCGCGGCGGCGAAGGCGCAGTTGGACCGGGTGACGCTGACGTCGCGGGCGTTCCACCACGACCGGTTCGGCGCGTTCTGCGAGCAGTTGGCCGAGTTGTGCGGCATGGAGCTGGTGCTGCCGATGAACACGGGCGCGGAGGCGGTGGAGACCGCGCTGAAGACGGCCCGGAAGTGGGGGTACCGGGTCAAGGGAGTACCTGCGGGACGAGCGAAGATCGTGGTGGCGGGCAACAACTTCCACGGCCGTACGACGACGATCGTCGGCTTCTCCACCGACCCGGAGGCGCGGGCGGACTTCGGGCCGTACACGCCGGGCTTCGAGATCGTGCCGTACGGGGATCTGACCGCGATGCGGGCGGCGGTCAGCGAGAACACGGTGGCCGTGCTGTTGGAGCCGATCCAGGGCGAGGCGGGGGTGCTGGTGCCGCCGGCCGGATATCTGCCGGGGGTACGGGAGTTGACGCGCGAGCGGAACGCCCTCCTCATCGCCGACGAGATCCAGTCGGGGCTCGGGCGGACGGGACGGACGTTCGCGTGCGAGCACGAGGGCGTCGTGCCCGACATGTATGTGCTGGGCAAGGCGCTGGGCGGCGGGGTGGTACCGGTGTCGGCGGTGGTGTCGAGCGCCGAGGTCCTGGGGGTGTTCCGGCCCGGGGAGCACGGGTCGACGTTCGGCGGGAATCCGCTGGCGTGTGCGGTGGCGCTGGAGGTGATCGCCATGCTGCGGACGGGCGAGTACCAGGCGCGGGCGGCGCAGCTCGGGGAGCATCTGCACGGGGAGCTGCGGCAGTTGAAGGACACCGGGCGGGTGACGGCGGTGCGTGGGCGGGGACTGTGGGCCGGGGTCGACATCGCTCCGGCGGTCGGGACGGGCCGGGAGGTCTCGGAGCGGCTGATGGAGCGGGGCGTCCTGGTGAAGGACACCCACGGGTCGACGATCCGGATCGCACCGCCGCTGATGATCAGCGAGGAGGACCTGGACCGGGGACTGGCCGGGCTGCGGGCGGTGCTGGGCGTCTAGAGATCGGTGAGAGGGCCGGCACCGGAGGCGGGGGGCGTTCTCCCCTCCCCTAGAGTCCCTTTGTGCTCTTTGGAATGGTGTGCGCGCTCGGCGCGGCGATCTGCTTCGGTACGGCGACGGTCCTGCAGGCGGTCGCCACGCGGGCGGCGACGACGGGTGGGGGCGGGGACGCGGCGCTGTTGCTGCGGGCGCTGCGGCAGTGGCGGTACATGGCGGGGCTCGCGCTGGACGGGCTGGGGTTCGTGTTCCAGATCGCGGCGCTGCGGTCGCTGCCCATCTACGCGGTCGGGGCGGCCCTGGCGTCGAGCCTCGCGGTGACGGCGGTGGTGGCCGCGCGGCTGCTGAAGGTGCGGCTCAGCGGGGTGGAGTGGGCGGCCGTCGGGGTGGTGTGCGCGGGGCTTGCGATGCTGGGGCTGGCGTCCGGGGCGGAGGGGGACCGGGCCGGGTCCATGGCATTGAAGTGGGCGATGCTGGGGACGGCCGGTGCGGTGCTGCTGCTCGGGCTGGTCGGTGGGCGACTGCCGGAGCGGGGGCGGGCGTTGACGCTCGGGCTTGGCGCCGGGTTCGGGTTCGGGGTCGTCGAGGTGGCGGTCCGACTGATCGACTCGCTCTCACCGTCGGCGCTGGTCGGAAATCCGGCGACGTACGCGCTGCTGGTCGGTGGGGGCGCCGCGTTCCTGCTGCTGACGACCGCTCTGCAACGGGGGTCGGTGACGACGGCCACGGCAGGGTTGGTGATCGGGGAGACGATCGGGCCTGCGGCGGTGGGGGTGGTGTGGCTCGGGGACCGTACGCGGGAGGGGTTGGAGTGGCTGGCGGTACTGGGGTTTGTGGTGGCGGTGGTGGGGGCGCTGGCGTTGGCACGGTTCGGGGAGGCGCCGACCTCCGGCGGTGCAGCGGTGGAGGGTGCAGGTGAGTTGGGGTGACCGTCCCTGGGGGGCTGCGCCCCCGGACGGGGTGATTCTTACCGGCCCTCGTTCAAGGGTGAGCCCTCACGGCAGCACCCTGCACAGTGCCTCCACCGCCCCCGCCCACGCGTGGTCCGGCGGGGTGCCGTAGCCCACCACCAGGGCGTCCAGGGGGTCGGCCTGGGCCCGGGCGTGACGGTAGGAGGAGAGGGAGTGGAGGGCCAGGCCCTGCCAGGCGGCGGCCTGGACCACGGACTGCTCGGTGGCGGGTGGGAGCCTGAGGACGGCGTGGAAGCCGGCGGCGATGCCGGTGACGTGGACGTCGGGGGCGTGCTGGGCCAGGGCCTCGACGAGGTTGTCGCGGCGGCGGCGGTAGCGCAGGCGGGCGGCGCGGACGTGGCGGTCGTGGGCACCGGAGGTGATGAACTCGGCGAGGGTCAGCTGGTCCAGGACGCCGCAGGTGTCGACGCCGCCCTTCGCCTTCACGACCTCCTCGGCGAGTGACGGGGGCAGGACCAGCCAGGCCAGGCGGAGACCCGGGGCGAGGGATTTGCTGGCGGTGCCGAGGTAGACGACGTGGTCGGGGTCGAGGCCCTGGAGGGCGCCGATCGGCTGGCGGTCGTAGCGGAACTCGCCGTCGTAGTCGTCCTCCAGGACGACACCGCCGGTGCGCCGGGCCCAGTCGACGACGGCGGAGCGGCGGTCGTGGCGGAGCGGGACGCCCATGGGGAACTGGTGGGCCGGGGTGAGGAGGACAGCCGGCTCGTCCGTCAACTGCCCCGGGTTCGTGCCCAGTTCGTCGAAAGGGAGCGGGCGGGTGCGCAGACCGGCCCCGTCGAGGATCTGCCAGTGCGCGGGCAGGCCGTAGGACTCCACCGCGATGGTGTGGGCGCCGCGGGCCCTCAGCGCTGTGCCGATCAGCCGCAGGCCGTTGGAGATGCCCGCGCTGATCACGATGTGCTCGGGGTCGGCGCGGACGCCGCGGGCCCGGGCGAGGTAGGCGGCGAGGGCGGTGCGCAGTTCGGCACGGCCTCGGGGGTCGCCGTAGCCGAGGGCCTGGTACGGGGCGGAGGTGAAGGCGCGGCGGGCGGCCTTGAGCCATTCGGTGCGGGGGAACGAGGCGAGGTCGGGGGTGCCGGGGACGAGGTCGTAGGCGGGGCGGGTGTGCAGGCGGCGGGGCGGGGTCGTGTCGGTGGGCGGGACGACCGCACGGTCGGCGACGCGGGTGCCGGAGCCCTGGCGGGCGGTGAGCCAGCCCTCCGCGACCAGGTCGGCATAGGCGTCGGCGACGGTGTTGCGGGCCACGCCCAGGTCGGCGGCGAGGGAGCGGGAGGAGGGCAGCCTGGTGCCGGGGGCGAGGCGGCCGGTGCGGACGGCGTCGCGCAGCGCGTCCGTCAGACCCCGGCGGACGCCGGTGCCGGTACCCGCGCCGGCGCCGTGGGGTTCGAGGTGGAGGTCTACACCCAAAGTGGCCCATGATTTCGCCATGGAAATGGACCATACTCCTGGGCTGCCTGGCTTCTAGGGTCGAGACATGACCACAGCACAGGAAGCTCCTTACGCCCCCGAACACAGCCCCCGTCTCAACTGGGCCGAGCACGCCCCCGAGGTCTACAAGACGATGGTCCGTCTCGACGCGGCGGCCCGTCGGGGGCTCGACCCGAAGCTGCTGGAGCTGGTGAAGATCCGCGCCTCGCAGCTCAACCACTGCGCGTTCTGCCTCGACATGCACACCAAGGACGCGCTGGCGGCGGGCGAGAGCGTGGAGCGGATCATCCAGCTCGGGGCGTGGCAGGAGTCGCGGCACTTCTACACCGAGAAGGAGCTCGCGGCGATCGAGCTGACCGAGGCGATCACCGTCCTGACCGACGGTTTCGTACCGGACGAGGTGTACGACCGGGCCGCCGCGCAGTTCGAAGAGGCCGAACTGACCCAGCTGATCGCCGCAATCACGGTGATCAACGCCTGGAACCGGTTCGGGGTCAGCACGCGGATGGTACCGGGGCACTACAAGGCGGGACAGCACAAGTGACCTTGCGGACACGGGTGTTGGACCGTGGGGTCGGGCAGGCCATGGCCTCGCTCAGCGCCGCCGCGAAGAAGGGCCTGGGCGATCCCGCGCTCGCCGAACTCGTCGTGATCCGGGCCTCGCAGCTCAACCACTGTGCGTTCTGCCTGGACATGCATCTGACCGTCGCCCGCGAACTCGGCGTGAGCGAGGGGACGTTGGACCTGCTGGCGGCGTGGGAGGAGGCCGAGGGCGTCTTCGACGAGCGGGAGCGGGCCGCGCTCGCGCTGACCGAAGCGGTGACCGTACTGACGGAGGGCTTCGTGCCGGATCCGGTGTACTCCAGGGCCGCCGAGCACTTCGACGACGTCCGGCTCGCCCATCTCGTCGGGCTCGTCACCGCCATCAACAACTGGAACCGGGTGATGGTCAGCCGTCGTATCGAGCCGGGGGGTTACCGGCCGTGAGTGGAGTGGAGGTGTTCCGGAGGCTGCATCGGGGGCGGCTGCCCGGGGATCCCTTGGTGTTGCCGGGGCCCTGGGACGCGGTGAGTGCGCGGGTGTTCGTCGACGCCGGGTTTCCGGCGCTGGCCACGCCCAGTGCCGGGGTCGCCGCCTCGCTGGGGTATGAGGACGGGTCGACTCCGGCGGACGAGATGTTCGCGGCGGTCGCGCGGATCGTGCGGGCCGTGGACGTGCCGGTGTCGGCCGATGTCGAGGGCGGGTACGGGCTCGCGCCCAAGGAGTTGGTGGAGCGGCTGCTGGAGGCGGGTGCCGTGGGGTGCAATCTTGAGGACTCCAACGGGGGTGTCCTCAAGGACCCGCGGCAGCACGCCGACTGGCTTGCCGAGGTGCGGGCGGTGGCGGCGGACCAGTTGTTCGTCAACGCCCGCGTCGACACCTTCCTGCACGGCGACGGCAATCCCGAACGGGCCATCGAGCGGGCCGGGTTGTATGTCGCGGCGGGTGCGGACTGCGTCTATCCGATCAGTGCTCCGGCGGCCGTACTGCCGCTGCTGCGCTCCGGTGTCCAGGGGCCGCTCAACGTGTTCGCGCGCCCGGACGGCGAGGGCCCCTCGCCCACCGAACTCGGTGAACTCGGGGCCACTCGCGTCACGTTCGGGCCGGGTCTGCAGCGCCGGGCGGCACGCGCGCTGCAGGGGATGGCCGCCGAGCTGAAGCGCGGCGAGCTGCGGGGGACGGCGGGCCGGCCGAGGCCGTGAGCGGGGTCAGGACAGCCATGCCTTCCAGGTGGCGGGGTGGCTGTCCACCCACTTCTTCGCCGCGTCGGCCGGGGAGAGCTTCTGGTCGGCGATCATCAGGGAGACCTCGTTCTGGTCCTCGGTCGTCCACTGGAACCTCTTCAGGAAGGCCGCCGCCTTGCCGCCGCGCCGCGCGAAGTCCGTGTTGAGGTACTTCTGCAGCGGGGTGTGCGGGTAGGCACAGGCGACCTTGGCCGCGTCGGCGTCACAACCCTCCTTGTAGGCAGGGAGTTTCACCTCGGTCATCGGCACCTTCTTGAACAGCCACTGGGGGGCGTACCAGTAGGTGAGGAAGGGCTTCCTCTCCTTGGCGAACTGCTTCATCTGGGTGATCTGCGCCGCCTCCGAACCGGCGAACACCACCTGGTAGTTCAGCTTCAGGTTGGTCACCAGCGCCTTGTCGTTGGTGACGTAGGAGGGCGAACCGTCCATCAGCTGGCCCTTGTTGCCGCTCTCGGCCGTGCGGAACAGCGCGGAGTACTTGTCGAGGTTCTTCCAGTCGGTGATGTCGGGGTGCTGCTTGACCAGGTAGCTCGGGACGTACCAGCCGATGTGCCCGGTCACCCCGAGGCCGCCCGCGCGGGTGATCGTCTTCTTGTCGTCGACGTAGCGCTTCTCCTGGTCGGGGTGGCCCCAGTCCTCCAGGATCGCGTCGACCCGGCCCTGGCTGAGCGCGTCCCACGCGGGGACCTCGTCGACCTGGACGGTGTCGACGCGGTAGCCGAGCCTGTGCTCCAGCAGGTACTGCGCGACGGCCACGTTGGCCTGTGCGCCCACCCAGGACTGGACGGAGAGGGTCACGGTCTTGGCGCCCTGCGCGTTGGCGAAGGGCGAGGCCTGCTTGGTCATGTCGGCGGCACCGCAGCCGGTGAGCAGCACCAGCGACGCCACGGCAGCGGTCGTACGGACTCGCATGTCAGGCTCCCTTCCTGGTGCGGCGTTCCGTCGGCTGGGTCACGCGGTCGAGCATCAGGCCGAGGCAGACGATCGCGGCGCCCGCGACCAGGCCGGTCGCCAGGTCTCCCTGGGCCAGGCCGAAGACGGCGTCGTAGCCGAGCGCGCCACCGCCGACCAGGCCGCCGATGATGACGACGGCGAGGACGAGGACGACGCCCTGGTTGACGGCGAGGAGCAACGCCGGTCGGGCGAGCGGGAGTTGGACCTGCCGCAGCTGCTGGGCGCTGGTCGCGCCGAGCGAGCGGGCCGACTCCAGGGCGGCCGGGTCGACCTGGCGCAGGCCCTGTGCGGTGATGCGGACGACGGCGGGGAGGGCGTAGACGACGGCCGCCGCTACGGCGGGGGCGCGACCCACGCCGAACAGGGCGACGACCGGGATCAGGTACACGAACTGCGGCATCGTCTGGCAGACGTCGAGGACGGGGCGCAGGGCGCGTTCGAAGCGGTCGCTGCGGGCGGCGGCGATGCCGGTCGCGAAGCCGAGGACGAGGGTGACGGCCACGGCGGCCAGCACCTGCGACAGCGTGTCGAGCGACGGCTTCCACACGCCGAGGACACCGATCGCGGCCATGGCGAGGACGGCGGTGAGCGCGGTGCGCCAGGTGCCGATCACCCAGGCCAGGGCGGCGACGATCAGCAGCACGGACCACCAGGGCAGCCACTGAAGTCCGTCGCGTACGGGGTCCAGGACCCAGGTGGTGAAGTGGCCGGCCCAGTCGGCGGTGCCGCCGAGGTAGGGGACGCCGGAGTAGAGGTGGGCGGTCATCCAGTCGACGACGCGGTTCACCGGTTCGGCGATGTCCAGGGTCCAGCCGGAGGGCCAGTCCAGGGCGCCGGCGAGACGGACGGCCACCGCTACGACCACGGTGGCGCCGAGGGCGTACAGCCACCGGCGCGGGTCCGAAGCCGTGGGTTCGTCGGTCTGCTCCCCCGCAGCCGCCGTGACCCGGTCGAGTACGACGGCCAGGAGCACGATCGGGATGCCGGCGGCCAGGGCCGCGCCCACGTCCACGGAGGCGAGGGCCTGGTAGACACGGTCGCCGAGGCCTCCGGCGCCGATGACGGAGGCGATGACGGCCATGGACAGGGCCATCATGATCGTCTGGTTGAGGCCGAGGAGGAGCTGTTTGCGGGCCAGTGGGATGCGGGCGGTCAACAGGCGTTGGCGTCCGGTGGCGCCCAGGGACTCGACGGCCTCCAGGACCTCCGGGTCGGCGTTGCGCAGGCCGAGTGCGGTGAGGCGGGCCATGGGCGGGGCGGCGTAGACGACGGTGGCGAGGACGGCTGCGGGGACGCCGATCCCGAAGACGAGGACGACGGGGAGGAGATAGGCGAAGGCCGGGAGCACCTGCATGGTGTCCAGGACCGGGCGCAGCGCGCGGTCCGTCCGCTCCGAGAGGCCACCGGCCAGGCCGAGCAACGCGCCCACGACGACCGAGGCGAGCACCGCGACCACCATGAGCGCGAGCGTCTGCATGGTCGGCACCCACATACCGAGCAGCCCGCAGACGAGGAAGGCGACCCCGGTCCCGACCGCGAGCCGAACACCGGCCACCCGCCAGGCGACGAGCGCGCCGAACGCGGTGACGCCGGCCCAGCCCGCGGCGAGCAGCACCAGGTAGACGGCGCGTACGGACAGGACGACGGCGTCGCTGATGTAGCCGAAGAAGTAGAGGAACAGCGGGTGGCTGTCGCGGTTGTCGATGATCCAGTCGTTGGCCCGGCCCAGCGGTCCGGACAGGTCGACGGTGAGGGCGCCCGGCCAACTGCCGCTGGACCAGTGGGCGTTGGCGAGCGGCACAAGGACCGCCGCGGCGAGCGCGAGCAGCAGCAGCTTGTGCGCGGCCCGGTGCCGGAGGACGCCGGGAAGGGCAAGGCGCGGGGCGGGCGCGGTGACCGTGGCCATCAGACCGCCTCCTTGCCGATATGGGCGAGCTCCGCCCCCGCCACGACGTCCAGCAGCCGTGCCTGGTCGACCACGCCCAGACAGCGGCCGTCCTCCACGACACAGGCGGGCCGGCCGCTGCGGGACACGACCTTGATCGCCTCGGCGACGACCGCGTCCGCCGCGAGCGCACCGGGATGCTCCCCGCCTCCGCAGGCCCCGGGCCGCATCGCCGTGCGGACCGTCATGACGTCGGCACGCGGTACGTCCCGTACGAACTCGCGGACGTAGTCGTCGGCCGGGGAGCCCACGATCTCCTCGGGGGTGCCGAGTTGGACGATCCGGCCGTCGCGCATCAGGGCGATGCGGTCGCCGAGCTTCAACGCCTCGTTCAGGTCGTGGGTGATGAAGACCATCGTGCGGCCCTCCTCGTGGTGCAGCCGGACGACCTCCTCCTGCATGTCGCGCCGGATCAGCGGGTCGAGCGCGCTGAACGGCTCGTCGAACAGCAGGACTTGGGGGTCGACCGCCAAGGCCCGGGCCAGGCCCACCCGTTGACGCTGGCCGCCGGACAGCTGGCCGGGGCGCCGCTGCTCCATGCCCTCCAGGCCGACCTTGGTGACGACCTCGGCGGCCCGGCGGCGGCGCTCGGCCCTGCCGACGCCCTGGATTTCGAGACCGTAGGCGACGTTGTCGAGGACCGTGCGGTGCGGGAGGAGGCCGAAGTGCTGGAAGACCATCGCGGCGCGGTGGCGGCGGAGTTCGCGCAACCGCGACCTGTCCATGGCGCGGACGTCCTCGCCGTCGATGGCGATCGAGCCCGCAGTCGGTTCGATGAGGCGGGTGAGGCAGCGGACGAGCGTGGACTTGCCGGAGCCGGACAGGCCCATCACCACGAAGACCTCGCCCTTGCGCACGTCGAAGGAGACGTCGCGGACGGCGGCGGTGCAGCCGGTGCGGGTGCGGAGTTCGGCGGTGCCGAGGGCGGCGAGTTCGGGGTCGGCGGGGATGTGGTCGGCCTTCGGGCCGAAGACCTTCCACAGGCCCTCCACGGAGAAGACAGGACTACTGGTCATCACGCACCGCCCCCGATCAGATCGACGGCCCGTTCGCCGACCATGAGCACCCCGATCATCGGGTTCACAGCGGGCATGGCCGGGAAGACGGAGGCGTCGGCGATACGGAGGCCGTCCAGGCCGCGGACCCTCAACTCGGGGTCCACCACGGCCAGTTCGTCGGTATCGGCGCCCATGCGGCAGGTGCCCGCCGGGTGGTAGACGGTGTGGGCGACCTTGCGGGCGTACTCGCTCAGTTCGGCGTCGCCGAGGATCTCCGGGCCGGGGGCGACTTCCCGCTTGAGCCAGCGCGCGAGGGGTTCGGTGCGGGCGATCTCGCGGGCGATGCGGATGCCGTCGACGAGGGTGCGGGCGTCGTAGTCGTCCTCGTCGGTGAAGTAGCGGAAGTCGAGGGCGGGTTTGACGGCAGGGTCGGCGCTCTCCAGATACAGGCGCCCCCGGCTCTTCGGCTTGGGGATGTTCGGCGTCATGGAGACGCCGAACTCGGGGCGCTCGTAACCGAGCCGCTCGGCGTTGTCGGTGAAGGGGACCTGGTAGAAGTGGAACATCAGGTCGGGGCCCGGCTGTCCGGGGTCGCGGCGCACGAACAGACCCGCGTCGGAGTCCATCGCGGAGTTCTCCGGGATCGGCCCGTCGGTCTCCCAGACGATCACCGACTCGGGGTGGTCGAGAAGGTTCTCGCCGACGCCCGGCAGGTCGACCGCGACCGGGATGCCGAGCGCTTCGAGGTCCTTGCGGGGGCCGATGCCCGAGTGCAGGAGGAGGCGCGGGGAGTCGACGGCCCCGGCGCAGAGGACGACCTCGCGGCGGGCGCGGACGAGGAGTTCCTCGCCGTCCTTGGTGCGGACGTGGACACCCTCGGCGCGGGTGCCGTCCAGTTCCAGCCGGTGCGCCCAGGTCTCGAGGAAGATGGTCAGGTTGGGGCGCTCGTCCATCACCGGGTGCAGATAGGCCACAGACGCGCTGGACCGCTTGTTGTTCTCCGGGTGGTAGGCGAGGTCGAAGAAGCCGACGCCGTCCGTGAAGGGCGCCTTGTTGAAGCCCTCGACGCGCGGGACGTCCAGCGCCTCCTGGGCCGCGTCGACGAAGTCGCGGGCGATGGCGTTCCGGTCCTTCTCGTCGACGGGGACGATGTTGTTGAGGAGGCGGGCGTAGTACGCCTCCATCGATATCGCGCCCCAGCCCTTGGCGCCGGCGGCCTCCCACTCGTCCCAGTCGGAGGGCAGCGGCTTGAAGGCGATGAGGGTGTTGTGCGAGGAGCAGCCGCCGAGGACGCGGGCGCGGCTGTGCCGGATGTGCGAGTTGCCGCGCGGCTGCTCGGTGGTCGGGTAGTCGTAGTCCAGTTCGCCGCCGAGGAGGCCCATCCAGCGGCGCAGGGTCAGTACGTCCTCGCGGCCGACGTCGCTGGGGCCGCCCTCGATGACGGCGACGGTGACGTCGGGGTTCTCGGTGAGGCGGGAGGCGATGACGGAGCCTGCGGTGCCGCCGCCGATGACGACGTAGTCGTACGAGTACGAGCTCTCGTGCTCGGGCATGGGGGTACTCACTCCAGTGGGGGCTGGGGGTTGAAGGGGACGTGGGACGGTCCGCGAAGCCGGTGGGGCTCAGCCCGCGAACCAGCGCACCGGCCCCGGCGCCAGGTTCTGGTAGACGTGCTTGGCCTCGCGGTACTCGGCGAGTCCGGCGGGGCCGAGCTCGCGGCCCACACCGCTCTTTCCGAAGCCGCCCCACTCCGCCTGCGGGAGGTAGGGGTGGAAGTCGTTGATCCAGACGGTGCCGTGCCGCAGCCGTCCGGCGACGCGGCGCGCGCGGCCCGCGTCGGTGGTCCAGACGGCGCCCGCGAGGCCGTACTCGGTGTCGTTGGCGAGCGCGACGGCCTCGTCCTCGGTGCGGAAGGTCTCGACGGTGAGGACCGGCCCGAAGACCTCTTCGCGTACGACGGTCATCTCGCGGTGGCACTGGTCGAGGACGGTCGGCTCGTAGAAGTAGCCGGTGGCGGGGCGGGTCGCGGAGGGCTCGGGGCGCCTGCCGCCGGAGCGGAGCACCGCGCCCTCCGCGAGCGCGCCGGCGACGTACGACTCGGTCTTGGCACGCTGCTGTTCGGAGACGAGCGGGCCGCACTCGACGCCGTCCTCGGTGCCCCGGCCGAGCCTGATCTTCGCGGCGCGGCGGGCGAGTTCGGCGACGAAGCGTTCCCGGACGGTCTCCTCGACGATGAGCCGGGCGCCCGCCGAGCAGACCTGGCCGCTGTGGATGAAGGCCGCGTTGAGGGCCTGGTCGACGGCGGTGTCGAAGCCCTCCTCGGTGGCGCAGGCGTCGGCGAAGACGACGTTGGGGTTCTTGCCGCCGAGTTCGAGGGCGACCTTCTTCACGGTCACGGCGGCGGCCTGCGCCACCTTCGTGCCGCTGACGAGGCCGCCGGTGAAGGAGACGAGGTCGACGTCGGGGTGCTCGGCGAGCCGGGCGCCGACCGTGTGGCCGGGGCCCGTGACGATGTTGGCCGCACCGCTCGGCAGTCCGGCCTCGACCAGCAGGTCGATGAGGGCGATCGTCGTCAGCGGGGTGATCTCGCTGGGCTTGACGACGAAGGTGTTGCCGGCCGCGAGGGCGGGCGCGATCTTCCAACTCGCCTGGAGAAGTGGGTAGTTCCAGGGGGTGATCAGCGCGCAGACGCCGACGGGCTCGTACACGACGACGCTGTGGACGTCGGGCGTGCCCGCGTCGACGACCCGGCCGGGAGCCTCGGCGGCGACGAGGTCGGCGAAGTAGCGGAAGGCGTCGGCGACGCAGTCGATGTCGACCCGGCCTTCTTCCACGGTCTTGCCCGCGTCGCGGCTCTCCAGCAGGCCGAGCCGCTCGCGGTCGCGCACCAGCAGGTCGGCGACGCGACGGAGCAGGGCGGCGCGCTCGGCGACGGGCGTTCGCGGCCAGGCGCCCGCGCCGCCGTCGAAGGCGGCGCGGGCGGCGGCTACGGCTATGTCGGTGTCCTTCTCATCGCCCTCCGCGACCACGGCGAACGGCAGCGCGTCCGCGGGGTCGATGATCTCGCGGGTGGCACCGGAGACCGCTTCCAGCCACTCCCCACCCGCATGAATGGTCTTCCCCACCTGCTGTTCCGTCTTGTCGGCCATGATCGGTAATGCCTTCCGTTCCTGTTCAGAGCCCGAGCGTCACCTAACTGTCACTCTCGGGGACTGCGAGCGCCTGCCCGGACCGTCCGTATGCATGCGCAATCCATGGCCGAAAGTGGGCCGGGTCACTGAACAGGGACACAGACACCGCACCACCATGGACTCCGACGACTCCTTTGACTAAAGTCAAAGAAATATGGAGCCAGTAACGGAATCCGCACCGGTGGTACGGCCGGAGGACATCGCCGCCCTCCGCCGCTTCAACCGCTACTTCACCCGCCGTATCGGCGCCCTCGACGACCACTACCTCGGCCAGGACCGCCCCCTCGGCGAGGCTCGGCTGCTCTTCGAGATCGGTGACGGTGTCTCGCTGCGCGAACTGCGCGGCCGGCTCGCCCTGGACGCGGGCTATCTGAGCAGGATGGCGAAGTCCCTGGAGACGCAGGGACTGGTCCGGCTGACCGTGCCGCCGCACGACACCCGGCTGCGCCTGATCGAGCTGACCCCGGCCGGACGGGTCGAGGTCGAGGAGCAGCACCGCCGCGCCGACGCGCTCGCCACCGGTCTCCTCACCACCCTCACCGCACCCCAGCGCACCGAACTCACCGACGCGTTGGCGACCACCCAGCGCCTCCTCCGACTGGCCGGCATCACGGTCGCCCTGGTCGACGGCGCCACCGAGGACGCCCGCGGCTGCCTCGACGCCTACGCCGCCGACATCGACGCCCGCTTCCCCGAGGGCTTCGACAAGACCGATCTCGTACGGCCGGAGGAGGTCACCGGCGACGCGGGCGCGTTCTTCGTCGCGTACGAGGAGGAACGGCCGGTCGCGTGCGGGGCGCTACGGACCCTGGAGCCCGGGGTCGGCGAGATCCGGCACGTCTGGGTCCACCCCGACGCCCGCCGCCTGGGCCTCGCCCGCCGCATCCTGACCGAACTCGAACTCGCCGCCGTGGCCCACGACTTCGCCGTCGTACGACTCGACACGCACGCGACGCTCACGGAGGCGCAGGCGATGTACCGGGCGTGCGGATACACCGAGATCCCGGCCTACGTCGACCATGTCTACGCGTCCCACTGGTTCGAGAAGCGGCTGACCGGCGCCCGCTGACCCACCTCCCCCGACAGCAACTCCCGCACGCAGGCCCGCAGCCAAAGCGTGCGCCGGGTCGGCATCATGCCGTGGATGCCAGGCCAACCCCAGCTTGAGCGTGGGCAGTTGGAAGGGCACGTCGAAAGGGACCAGACCCAGGGAGTCAGCGAGCGGCACGGTCCAGTAGCCGATCAGGTCGGTGTCGCGCAGCACGAACAGTGAGGCGGGGAAGGTGCGGACGGCGTCCACCACCCGGCTCGTCCTCGCCGCCACGGCACTTGTGATCGCCGGACACTGCGACCACCCCACCACACGCACTATCGCGTCTGGCGCGAAACGCGTAATATCGCGTCGCATCCGACTGTCAACTCCCCTCACTCACCGCCCAGTTGAGGAGCCCTCTTGCCCACCGCCCTCCTGAACCCCGTCCTCGATCTGCTGACCCTCCGCGGCACGGTCACCGCCGCCGAACCGATCACCGCCCGGATGCGCCGGCTGCGCGTGGAGGGCGACGCCCTCGCCGGCCTCGACGTCCGCCCCGGCCAGCAGGTACGCGTCCTGGTCACCGGCCTGACCCTTCGTACGTATTCGGTGTGGCGCCACGACCCGTCAGGCGCCGTCGAGTTGTGCGTGCTGGACCATTCCGAAGGAGGGCCCGGGGCCCGCTGGGGGAAGAGCGTCGGCGTCGGCGAGCAGGTGCGCCTGAGGAAGCCCGAGGGCACCTTCACCCTCCGTCCCGACGCCACCCACCACGTCTTCGTCGGCGAGGAGACGGCCTCCGTCGCCTTCGGCGCGATGCTGGCCGCGCTGCCCGAGGGGGCGCGGATCTCCGGTGCCGTGGAGACGGAGTCGGACGCGGACCGGCTGCCGCTGGCCCACTCCGACCGCCTCAACTGGCTGACCAGGGGCGGGACTTCACTCCCGGACGCGGTGCAGGACCTCGCCCCCGAGCCGGGCGGGATCGCCTACGTCGCCGGGGAGGCCCGGACCGTGCAGGCCGTACGGCAGGTGCTCGTAAGGGAGTTGGGCTGGGACCGGCGCTCCGTCCTCACCAAGCCGTTCTGGGCGCCGGGGAAGCGGGGGCTGGAGTAGGGGCCGCAGGTCAGCAGCTCGCGCCCGCCGGACAGAAGGAAGCCACCGCTTCGGCGAGCGGGTCCCTGACCAGGGCGGACGGCTGGGACTCGGGGCCGCTGACGTGGATCGCGTAGAGCGAGCCGTCCGCCGCCTCGAAGCGGTGGTCGATCACCCGGCGGGCGCCGTTGTCCGGGTCGTCGTAGCGGTAGGTGAGTTCGGCCCAGGTGGGGCCGGAGGCGCGGTCGAGGACCCGGTAGCCGGGCCGGCGGGCGAAGCCGTAGCCGGGGGCGTGCTCGGCCAGGTCCAGGGACTCGGCCGGGGAGGGCTCGGAGACGCGGAAGATCTGCAGGCGGCGGGTGCCGTCCGGGGAGTCGTAGGAGATCACCGGGGCCTTGGCACCCTGCCGTTGGGCGCGGGTCCAGCCCCGGGGGATCTCGACGGTGTAGCCGGTGGGGTCCTGGGCGGTGCGGTACGACGATCCGGGCCCGGTCGTGCCCGCACCCGCACCGGTGCCAGCGCCAGCGCTCGTACCTGTACTCGCGCTCGTGCTCGTGCTCGCGTGGTCATGGGTCACGCGCCCGTGCGTGACGTACCAGAAGCCACCGCCCGCGCCCGCGCCCAGCACGACCGCGGCGACGACCGCGAGGACCACCCGCCGGACCCGCCGGTCGGGCACCGGTGCGGGAGCCGGAGCCGGGACGGGAGCCGGCGGCGACACCCACGCCGGCGGGGTCAGCGAGGTCTGCGTCTCCGCCGTCGACCACACCGACCAGGGCGCCTGCCCTCTCTCCTCGCTCGGCCCGCGCTCCGCCCCGAAGCCGTTCCAGTCGCTCATCACGAAACCCCCGAATCACCCCAGCGCGTACCTCTTCGTACGTCTTCCGAAAGTAGCGGTGGAAACAGGAAACGGGCCCTGTTCCGGCCGTAACCGGAACAGGGCCCGTGCAAGCCCGTGACAGAGCCGTGGCGAACGGCCCCCGGGGGTGGCTCAGATGAGGCCGAGGGAGCGGACCGCCTCGCGCTCCTCCTCCAGCTCCTTCACCGACGCGTCGATGCGGGCGCGGGAGAACTCGTTGATGTCCAGGCCCTGGACGATCTCGTGGACGCCGTCCTTCGTGGTGACCGGGAAGGAGGAGATGAGGCCCTCGGGGACGCCGTAGGAGCCGTCCGAGGGGATGCCCATGGAGGTCCAGTCGCCGTCCGCGGTGCCGTTGACCCAGGTGTACACGTGGTCGATGGCGGCGTTGGCGGCGGAGGCGGCGGAGGACGCGCCGCGGGCCTCGATGATCGCGGCGCCACGCTTGGCGACGGTCGGGATGAAGTCCTCGGCGAGCCACTTCTCGTCGTTCACGGTCTCGGCGGCGTTCTTGCCGGCGACCGTGGCGTGGAAGATGTCGGGGTACTGGGTGGCGGAGTGGTTGCCCCAGATGGTCAGGCGCTTGATGTCGGCGACCGTGGTGCCCGTCTTCTTCGCGAGCTGGGTCAGCGCGCGGTTGTGGTCCAGGCGGGTCATCGCGGTGAAGCGCTCGGCCGGTACGTCCGGGGCGGCGGCCTGCGCGATGAGCGCGTTGGTGTTGGCCGGGTTGCCGACGACGAGGACCTTGATGTCGTCCGCGGCGTTGTCGTTGATGGCCTTGCCCTGCGGCTTGAAGATGCCGCCGTTGGCGGAGAGCAGGTCACCGCGCTCCATGCCCTTGGTGCGGGGGCGGGCGCCGACGAGGAGGGCGACGTTGGTGCCGTCGAAGGCGACGTTCGGGTCGTCCGTGATGTCGATGCCCTGAAGGAGCGGGAAGGCGCAGTCGTCGAGCTCCATCGCCGTGCCCTCGGCGGCCTTGAGCGCCGGGGTGATCTCCAGGAGACGCAGCCGGACCGGCACGTCCGCGCCGAGCAGCTGGCCGGAGGCGATGCGGAAGAGCAGGGCGTAACCGATCTGGCCGGCCGCGCCGGTGACGGTGACGTTCACGGGAGTGCGGGTCATGGCGTTCTCCGTTATGACAGCTGGCGGTGGGGCGGCACTGCCCCGGGGTGCGGGACGTACAAATGATCGATCTCTTGGCGTCAAGAGATCCACCGGTCAGGCTATCGCGCATCCGGGATCGCGGACTGCCGGGTCCGTGTGGCCCACCCCACAGCGCCCGGATCGTGGCACGGAAAAGGCGGCCGTCCGGCTCGGGAGAGGAACACCGGACGACCGCCGTAGGGGTACCGGGAGTCCGGACTCCCGTGGGGGTACGGATCGCCTGCCCCTGATCCGGGGCGGGCATTCCCCACGTTCACCGAATCCCCACATATGTGCTCTAGGTCGTGCACCCCTTCTGCCCCGACGCGAGCGTCACGCAGGCCTTCGCCTCGCCGGCGTCCTTCACCGCCACCATCGGGGTGTAGGCGATGTTGTCGCCGGCCGCCGTGATGCTGTCGCCCTCCTTGGCGGTGCCGGCGCTCACCCGGACGGAGTCCCCCGGCACTCCGGCGGTGATACGGCCCCAGGCGGCTCCGCAGGTCTTGCTGTAGCGGACCTCGACGACGGTCGTGCCGACGGTCGCGGTCTTGGCGGTCGTCGCCGCGCCCGCGTCCGTGGTGCAGCCCATGGCCTCGGCGTCCTTGCCGGTGCAGCCCGCGCCCACGCACTTCACTCCGGCCGGCAGGTCGGGGTTCGTGCCGACGGACGGCGAGGCCGAGGTGTGCGTGGCGGTCGTCTTCCTGCCCCCGCCCCCGTGGTTGGTGAACAGGAACACGGCCGCGATCACGACCAGCACCCCGAGAACTCCGGCACTGAACATCAGCAACCGCCGCCTGGCACCGGCCAGTCCATCCGGCGGTCCCGGCCGGGGCGCCCGCGGCAGTTCGCCGTGCGGCACCGGGGCCTCCGGCGCCCGCCCGGCCCCCGGCCGCACAGCCGCGCCACCCGACTGCCCCGGCCCGGACCCGGACACCGGCCCCGCATACCCGGCCAGCCCCCACGAGTTGCCGACCTGCGAGGCACCTTCCCGTACGTCGCTCTCGGGCGCCGCAGGCTGCGGCGGCACCGTCGGGGACACCCCCGCCGGGCCCGCGATCCCCGGGGTCGCGGTGACACTGCCGCCCTTGCGCGGCGACTTGCCGCCCTCGGTCTTCCCGCCCTCGGCCTTGCCGCTCTGCGCCTTGCCGCCCTGCGCGTTCGCCGGAGGCGCCCCGAACTCGCCGAGCGCGGCACGCGCCTGCGAGATCCGCATCGCCTCCATGGTCATGTCGTGCCGCATCTCCGAACGGCTCCAGGCCCGCTCGGCCAGCTCCCACATCGTGGTCAGATGGACGGGATGGGTACCGGTGACCTCCGCGAGGGCGACGATCGCACCCTTCGGCGCGAGGAGCCGGCCATTGAGATAGCGCTCCCAGGACGTCTTGCTGTAACCCGTGCGGTCGGCCACCGCCGCGACGCTCAGGCCGCTGCGGTCCACGAGCCGGCGCAGCTGACCCGCGAACTCCTTGACCTGCGGATCGAGTTCATCCGGCAAGGCCCTCCAACGAGGCATTGCTTCCCCCCTCTGCCCTGAATTGCCCACGCTAACGCGGTTGTTGGTCGAGTTCGTTGCAAATCCGCAAACTTGTCAATACATCGACACACTGGGCACATAGTGGCCTTCACCCGAGCACGACAGCTCCCACGACGGCCATGAGAAGCATCAGAACCAGCAGCACCAGCGCGTATCGGAGCAGTCGTCCGCCGGGTCCGCTCTCCCCCTTCCGGGGCGGCGTGTCCCACCAGGGCAGGGTCGGATCGTCCCGGTACTCGTCCCCGCCGGGCGCCTTCTCCGGGACGGTGACCGGGCGGGGCCATGCCTGGACCGCCAACTCCCAGCGCACACCGATGCGTTCGGGGTCGGTGCCGGCCACCCGGCACAGCGCGACGACCGCCTGCCGGGGCGGGGGCTGGCCCGCATTGAGATAGCGGTGCCAGGAGGACTTGCTGTACGCGGTGCGGGCGCCGAGCGCCGCCAGGCTCAGTCCGGTGCGGTCCTTGAGGAGGCGCAGGTGTTCCACGAAGTGCCGTACCTCCGCCGGCAGTTCGTCCGGCAGCGGCTGCCAGCCGCTCATCGCACCTCCACCGCCCGCCTGCTCGCTCGCCCGTCCCACTTGCCCGTTCCGAGCGAAATGACGACGCCGGAAGGGGAACGGTTCCCTCGTCGCCGCGGGGTGCGGACCGCGTAGCGAAACGGTCACCTCCCTGCCACAGCGCGCTGACAGCCGTTGAAGAGCCCGCCCCCGGCGCGGCACGCTGAAACGCAGACGGCGGCACGTCCCTGCTCGGGGGAGGGGACGGGCCGCCGTCGTGTGTCGTGAACCGACCGGCTGTCAGCCGGTGTTGACCGTGTAGTGCAGCGTGTCCTTCAGGAACGGGATCACCAGCCAAGGCTTCGGCTGCGCCATCATCGCCAGCAGGACGATCGCGAGGCCGAGCACGCAGTAGGTGACGACGTCGGTGAAGCGGGAGCGTACGGCGAGCATGCCGACGTCCGGCAGGACCCAGCGCAGCACGGCGCCGGCCAGCAGGGCGGCGCCGATGAGCAGGGTGCCGTAGCGGAAGACGTCGAAGGCGGTCAGCAGGAGGCCGAGGCCGACCGTGCCGAGCACCGCGAGGATGGGCCACTGGCGGGCCGGTGCCGGGGCGGCGCCGGACGCGGCCCGGCCGCCGCCCTCGGGGCGGGCGGTGTCGCGGGTGAAGAGGGGGAAGCGGCGGGTGGTGCGGCGCGGGATGCCGTCGGCGCCGGGGGCGCTGACGGGATCCGTCACCTCGATGTCGTCCACGGCGTCCGTCCTCCTGCCGGCCGGTTCCTTGCTGTCAGGCGACACTGCGCTCCGCCGCCTCGACCACGTTGACGAGCAGCTGGGCGCGGGTCATCGGGCCGACTCCGCCGGGGTTCGGGGAGATCCAGGCGGCGACCTCGGCGACACCCGGGTGGACGTCGCCCACGATCTTGCCGTCGGCGTTCCGCGAGACCCCGACGTCGAGGACGGCGGCACCCGGCTTCACGTCCTCGGGCCGGATCAGATGGGCGGAACCGGCGGCGGCGACGATGATGTCGGCGCGCTTGAGGTGGGAGGAGAGGTCGCGGGTGCCGGTGTGGCACTGGGTCACGGTGGCGTTCTCGCTGCGCCGGGTGAGCAGGAGCGGCATCGGGCGGCCGATGGTGACCCCGCGTCCGACGACCACGACCTCGGCGCCCTTGATCTCCACGCCGTAGCGGCGCAGGAGGGTCAGCACACCGTTCGGGGTGCAGGGCAGCGGGGCGGGCTCGTTGAGGACGAGGCGGCCGAGGTTCATCGGGTGGAGGCCGTCGGCGTCCTTGTCCGGATCCATCAGCTCCAGGATGCGGTTCTCGTCGATGCCCTTGGGGAGCGGGAGTTGGACGATGTAGCCGGTGCAGGCCGGGTCCTCGTTGAGTTCCCGGACGACCGCCTCGATCTCCTCCTGCGTTGCGGTGGCGGGCAGTTCGCGCTGGATGGAGGCGATGCCCACCTGGGCGCAGTCGCGGTGCTTGCCCGCGACGTACTTCTGGCTGCCGGGGTCGTCCCCGACCAGGATCGTGCCGAGGCCGGGCGTGACGCCCTTCTCCTTCAGCGCCGCCACGCGGGCGGTCAGATCGGACTTGATCGCGGCTGCGGTGGCCTTGCCATCGAGAATCTGGGCGGTCATGACCCCATCCTCCCGGATGACCGGGCCCCGATTCCAATCAGGCTCCTCCACAACGCGTACGGAACATGCGGAATATACGCAATATGTGAAATTCCGCTGGACGGGGGCAACCGCCTCCAGAACCATGGGGACACAGTGCCGCGTGCAGTACCGGGGGAACGCAGCGCGTCCTTACCATGCGCACCATCCGCTTGATCCACTTGCCACAGGGCTTTCCTCCAGTCGGTGCCGCACGTCGTCCCCGCACTCGTCGAGGCAGACGGAGGAAAGACGCCATGAGTTACGGCGACCCGAACAACCCGTATCCGTATGGGCAGCCGCCCCAGCCGTCACAGCCGCCCCCACCGCCCCAGCAGCCCCCCACCGCTCCCGGCTACACCTACGGCTACGGCTATCCCCAGCAGCAGCCGCACTCCGGCTATGGCTACGGCTACCCGGGCGGCGCGACGATGCCCGCGCAGTCGATGCCCGGCCTGCTCATGACGGCCCGCGTCTTCCTGTTCATCATCTCCGCGACGCAGATCCTGGCCGGTGCGGCCTGGCTCTACTTCGGCGCCTTCGTCAGCGATGTGACGGACGACGCCACCTCCGTGGTCCCGCTGAAGTCGGTCGACGACGCCGGTCACGCGCTGGCCGGGATACTCGTGTTCTTCGGACTCGTCAGCCTCGCCTTCGCCGCCCTGTCCATCACACTGGGCGTCAAGTTCGGCCGCGGCGGCCAGGGCATCCGCGTGACCACGATGGTCTACGGCGCGCTCGGCACGCTCGTCGGCTTCATCGTCCTGATCGCCGCCCTCGACAACGGACCGGCCGCGGCGGTCCTCTACGCGCTGCTGTGGGTCGGCTTCGGCGCGGTCATCACGGCGGCCCCGATGGTCGCCGGCGGCACGGCCTGGTTCGCGCGCCCGCGCTACTGAAAACGGACCGAAAACAACAAGCGAACACATTCGCTCGCCGAACAATCCTGATGTTGCGCTTACACAACACATGAGGATTCCAACTGGACAAAAAGTGATCACCCCCACGAGCATGAGCGGCGCAGCACCGCGGTTCATGTTCGGGGGGAAAACCGCTCAAGCAACGACGTTCCTCCGCACAACCCGCATCGTCCCCACCTGAGACAGTGCAGACGGAGGAACCTCGCCATGAGCTTCGGCGATCCCAACAACCCTTACGGGCAGCCCCAGAACGCCCCGCAGGGCCAGCCCGGTTACGGCTATCCGCAGCAGCCCCCGCAGCAGGGCTACGGCTATCCCCAGGGCGGCCAGCCCGGCTACGGCTACCCCCAGCAGCCCGGCTACCCGGGCGGCCCCGGTGTGCCCGGCGCCCCGCGCATAGCCTCGATGGGCCGGCGTTTCGGCGCCCGCCTGATCGACGGGGTGATCCTCTTCGTCATCTACTTCGTGCTCTCCCTCGCGGGCGTTGCCGGCTCGATCAGCGCCATCAAGGACTGCGACCCGAACGCCTCCGACTACCAGTCCTGCGTCGACGACGCGGCGAGCCACATGGTGGGCGCGATCGGCGCGGTCATCGGCGCCCTGATGATCTGCAGCCTGCTCTACGAGTGGCTGATGATCGGTCTTGTCGGCGCGACCCTGGGCAAGATGGCCGTCGGCCTGCGTGTGGTGAAGGCCGACACCGGCCAGAAGCCGGGCCTGGGCTCCTCGATCATCCGCTGGGTCATCCCGCTGGTCGGCAGCCTCGCCTGCGGCATCGGCCAGCTCGTCGTCTACCTGTCCCCGTTCTGGGACAAGTCCGGCCGCCAGCAGGGCTGGCACGACAAGGCCGCGAGCACGATGGTCATCCAGAACTGACGGTCCCCATACGGCTCAGGGCCGTGCCACCCGATTCCCCGGGGGCACGGCCCTGAGCCGTGTGCAAGGCCGTATCGGCGGACCTCAGTGGAAGAAGTGCCGCGTCCCCGTGAAGTACATCGTGACGCCGGCCTTCTTCGCGGCCTCGACCACCAGCTCGTCACGGACCGAACCGCCGGGCTGGACAACGGCCTTGACGCCGGCCTCGGTGAGGATCTCCAGCCCGTCCGGGAACGGGAAGAACGCGTCCGAGGCCGCGAAGGAACCCTGGGCACGCTCGGCGCCCGCCCGCTCGACCGCGAGCTTCGCCGAGTCCACGCGGTTGACCTGGCCCATGCCGACGCCGACCGAGGCACCGTCCTTGGCCAGCAGGATCGCGTTGGACTTCACCGCGCGGCAGGCCTTCCACGCGAAGGCGAGGTCGGCCAACTCCGGCTCGGACAGCGCCTCGCCCGTCGCCAGCGTCCAGTTGGCCGGGTCGTCGCCGTCGGCCTGGAGCCGGTCGGTGACCTGGAGCAGCGCCCCGCCGTCGATCGGCTTGAACTCGACCGGGTTCGACGGGCCGCCCGGGGCCTTCAGCACCCGGATGTTCTTCTTCTTGGCGAGGGCCTCCAGCGCGCCTTCCTCGTAGTCCGGCGCGACGATGACCTCGGTGAAGATCTCCGCGACCTGCTCGGCCAGCTCCTTGCTGACCGGCCGGTTGACGGCGATCACCCCGCCGAAGGCCGACAGCGGGTCACAGGCGTGCGCCTTGCGGTGCGCCTCGGCGACGTCCGAACCGACCGCGATACCACAGGGGTTGGCGTGCTTGATGATCGCGACACAGGGCTCGGCGTGGTCGTAGGCGGCCCGGCGCGCGGCATCCGTGTCCGTGTAGTTGTTGTACGACATCTCCTTGCCGTGCAGCTGCTCGGCCTTCGCGAGACCGCCGCCCGAGGCGTCGACGTAGAGCGCGGCCGGCTGGTGCGGGTTCTCGCCGTAGCGCAGGGTGTTCTCGCGCTCCCAGGTGCCGCCGAGGAAGTCGGGGAACTGCGACTCGTCGACCGGCGCGTACGAGGACGCGAACCAGCTCGCCACCGCCACGTCGTACGCGGCCGTGTGCTGGAAGGCCTCCGCGGCGAGCCGCTTGCGGGTGGTGAGGTCGAAGCCGCCCTCGGTGACGGCCTTGAGGACGTCGGCGTACCGCGCGGGGCTGGTGACGATCGCGACGGAGGGGTGGTTCTTGGCGGCGGCCCGGACCATGGAGGGACCGCCGATGTCGATCTGCTCGACGCACTCGTCGGGCGTGGCACCTGAGGCGACGGTCTCGCGGAACGGATAGAGGTTGCTGACCACCAGGTCGAACGGCTCCACACCGAGCTCTTCGAGCTGCTGCCGGTGGTCTTCGAGACGCAGGTCGGCGAGGATGCCGGCGTGCACCTTCGGGTGCAGGGTCTTGACCCGGCCGTCCAGGCACTCGGGGAAGCCGGTCAGCTCCTCGACCTTGGTGACAGGGACGCCGGCGGCGGCGATACGGGCGGCCGTGGAGCCCGTGGAGACGAGTTCGACGCCCGCCTCGTGCAGGCCGCGCGCCAGCTCCTCCAGGCCGGTCTTGTCGTAGACGCTGACGAGCGCCCGTCGGATGGCTCGCTTGTTGCTCTCGGCGGTCACTGGATAACTACCTTTCGTCCCTCGATGCGATAGCCGTTGCGGGCCAGCCGCCCCACGACATCGACGAGCAGCCTTCGCTCGACTTCCTTGATGCGCTCGTGCAGAGCGCTCTCGTCGTCCTCGTCCCGGATCTCGACCACGCCCTGAGCGATGATCGGTCCGGTGTCGACCCCGTCGTCGACGAAGTGGACGGTGCAGCCGGTGACCCGGGCGCCGTACGCGAGCGCGTCCCGTACGCCGTGGGCTCCCGGAAAACTGGGCAGCAGGGCAGGGTGCGTGTTCACGACCCGGCCGCCGAAACGGGCGAGGAACTCCTTGCCCACGATCTTCATGAACCCGGCCGACACGATCAGATCGGGCTCGTACGCCTCGGTCGCCGCCGTGAGCGCCGCGTCCCACTCCTCGCGGCTCGCGAAGTCCTTCACCCTGCACACGAAGGTGGGCAGCCCGGCGCGCTCGGCGCGGGCCAGGCCCTCGATGCCCTCGCGGTCCGCGCCCACGGCCACGATCTCGGCCCCGTAGGCCTCGTCGCCCTCGGTCGCGATGGCGTCGAGCAGCGCCTGCAGATTCGTACCGGAACCGGAGACCAGCACGACAAGGCGCTTGGCCACGGGCTTGGCGGCCACGGCGGGGCCCTTTCTCGGGGGAGCGGGGTGCGTGCGGCAGGCCCGTTCGTGCATTCATACGAATGCTTCGCGCCCCGGGATACGGGGAAGTCTACGAAGCGGCCGACCGTCAGCAACGATACCGGCACACCGGACAGCCCCCACGGGACGGGGGCGTGGCCGGAAGGTAGCGTCTGCGGAGAGCGTTCGGGAACGCGGTTGTCGTGCGACGCGTTCACGAAGTGACAGCTCATGTCGGAGAGACGTATTCAACAAGGGGAAGACGCTCACTTGATGCCGGACCGCAGTCTGCGACTCCTCACGTTCCCCCCGCAGTCGTTGCAGGGAGGGGAGCGCGGCACCGTGCTGCTCCGGGAGCGGCCCTCCGCGCCGCCCGACGCGCCCTCGGAGGGACAGAGCGGTGCGGGGCAGGACGACAACCCGTTCGCCCCGCCGCCCGAGGGCACCCCGGACCGGCCGTGGCAGCCGCGGCGCCCGGAGGGTGGCGACAGCGACGCCTCGAAGGGTGACGGCGGTCGTTCGCCGTGGGGCAGTCAGTGGAGCGACCGGCAGCCCGGGCGCTCCCAGGGCGGCTTCGGCGACCGGCCCGGCGGACAGGGCGGACCCAGCGGCGGCCCCGAGGGCCCGAGCGGCGGCGGCCCCGGCCAGGGCATGCGCTGGGACCCGACGGACCCGGCCCAGCGCCGCGCCCGCTACGCCCTGCTGAGCGGCATGTGGGCCTTCTTCTTCGCCCTCTTCAGCTGGCCGTACGTGGCCCTGCTGCTCGGCGCGCTGGCCATCTACTGGGGCGGCAGCGCGCTGCGCGCCAAGCCCCGCACCACCGACCCCGACACCCCGGCCCCGCCCGAGGCGCCGGGCCGCCCCCAGACGACGGCGGCGGTGAGCGGCCTGGTCACCGCGTCCCTGGCCATCGCGCTGGTCGCCGCGATGTTCATCGCGCAGCTGGCCTACAGCGACTTCTACACCTGCACGAACGACGCCCTCACGAACGAGGCGAAGCAGTCCTGCAACCAGCTGCTGCCGAAGGATCTGCGCGGCTTGCTGGGGACCGCCAACTGACCGACGACGCCGGTCAGTTCGGCTCGGGCTCGTCCGCGGGCCCGGGGTGTTCCGGTGGAGTCGACGCCTCCCTCAGGGCCGCCCAACGGGCCTCGCGGGAGGCGTCGTCGTACCAGGGGGTGGGCGAGGGCTCCGACGGGACGTCGACGGGCAGGAAGTCGTACGGGTCGAACGTCGGGTCGTGGTCGTAGGCGATGTACGGCTGGTCGACGGGAACCTGGACCGGTACCGGCTGCTCCGCCTTCGGCTTGCGGGTGAACCAGCTCCGGCCGACCGTGAACGGCATCCGGAACCGGCGGCCCGCCGGAGCATCCGCCGCCGCCTCTGCCTCCCCCTCCCGCGGCTTCCCGATCGCCGGCTTTCCGATCGCCGACTTCCCGATCGCCGGCTTCGGCGCCCCGGGTTCCCGCAGTCGCCACGCCCGCAGCCCCGTCGCGGTGGGCACCGCGACCACCGTGAGCCATCCCAGCGCCGCTCCCCCGGTCTGCCACCACACCGGTCCGAACCGCGCGAGCGCGGCGCCCCCGAGCGGACCGCCCGACAACTCCGCGAACAGTGCCAACGCCACGGCGCACAGGGCGGCGGCGAGCAGCGCGGTGGCGGCGGTACGACCCTGCGGCCAGGGTGTTGACGCCCGGGCGCCCGCCCCGCCCGCCCCCGGCAACTCGCCCCCGCCATCGCCCCGTTGGCCCACCGCGATCCGCGCCACGAACCACCCGACCATCACCCCGGAGGCCAGCGGCACCAGCCCCGCCAGCCAGTTCAGCGGGGTTCCGGGGCCCGCGTCCGGGACCGCCGCGAGGAGCGGGAACGGAGGGAGGAGAGGGGCCGGGGCCGAGGAGAGGGGGTCCACCGTGTGGTGGGTGCCGAGCGCGAAGCCGGGGCCGAGGGCGTAGGCCGCCGACCAGACCGCCGCGTTCGGGATCAGCGCGAGGCAGAGCAACAGGACGGCGAACCGGCCCGACAGAGCCTCCGTCAGCCGCAGGAACGACGTCTGCGCCGCACCGCCGTGCCACACCAGGGACGCCGTGAGCAGCAGCGCACCGCCCCCGACGAACACCGCCGTGCCGATACCGGCGGCGCGCGCGGCGGTGCCGATCCGGGCCCGGGACTCACGGGCCTCCGGACCCAGGACGAGCCGCCGCAGCCCGGCCGGCAACAGGACCAGCACGCTCAACACGGGTTCACGCGGGCGCCTGTACGCCGTCCACACGCCGGAGCCGGCCGCGCCCGCCGCGAGCAGCGGGAGGAACACCGCCGTCCAACTCCAGGAGGGGGAGAGTTCGCCGCCGGACGCGTAGAGCGCGGCGGCGGTGCCGACGGCGAGATAGCCGAGGGCGACGCCGGTCCAGGCGGTGCGGGCCGGGACCGGCGGGATGTCGGTGTCGGTCTCGTCGGCTCCCCCGCCCAGTACCGCGTCCCGGGCCGCCCGGTGCAGCAGCCAGACCGGCAGGACGAGGAGGAGCAGAGGGGTCACGCCGACGGGGGCGGGGATTCCGGAGAGGGTGTCGGTGCGGACCAGTTCGACGCCGTGCGCGAGGAGCCAGAGCGCGGCGGCGATGTGCAGGGCGCCACCGGGTCCGCTGTCCGGGTACGGCGAGCTGATCCAGAGCACCATCACGAGCACGGCGAACGAACCGAGTCCGAGCCCCGCCGCGACCGCACCACCCAAGAGGCTGGCGGCCAGTCCGGGGGATCGGTCGCGCATCCGGGTGAGGAGGGGCGACAACGACGGTCGGCGGTGGGTCATCGGCATCACGACCGCCATGCTCCCAACGACACGCGCTTTCTCGTCGTAACAGGCGAACCTCCGAAGTGTCGCCCAATATACATTTATGTACTTTTTCGTACGAAGGGGCATTCGGTGACGCAGACCCCTGCAACCCCGCTCCCGCCGCCCAAGGAACGCCGACGGCTGCGCGAGGCCGTGTCCCTGACGCAGGCTCAGCTCGCCACGCGGGTCGGCGTCAGCCGCGCGACGGTGCGCGCGTGGGAGACCGGCCGCACCACACCGCGCGGCCGGAAACGGGAGGCGTACGCGAAATTGCTCAACGACCTGGCCGAGAAAACCCCCGCAACGGAAGAGGCGGAGATCGAGGTGGAGGCAGTGGTGGAAACCGTCGCGGCGGCGGTGCCGGAGGCTCAACCGGAGCCGCGGCACGCCGACATCGTCGTGGTCGAGATCCCCGTACCGCACACCGATCCGGCACCCGCCCCCCTGACTCCCGCTCAGGCCTTCGACGCGCTCTACGCGTTCTGCGCGCCCTCCCTCGTGCGGCAGACCTATCTGCTGACCGGGCGGCGCGAGTTGGCGCGGGAATCCGTCGAGCGTGCCTTCCAGACCGCGTGGCAGCGCTGGCCCGAGGTGGCGGTCGACCGCGACCCGGCCGGCTGGGTGCGCTCGGTCGCCTACGAGTACGCGCTCTCCCCCTGGCACCGCTTCCGCCCCAGATACCGCCACCCGGAACCCCCACCCCCGGCCCCCGCCGACCGCGCCCTGCTCACCGCGCTCCTCAAACTCCCGCCGTCGTACCGCCGCACGCTTCTCCTCTACGACGGTGTCGGGCTCGGTCTCGCGGAACTGGCGGCGGAGACGGAGGCGAGCACGCCGGCCGCGGCCAACCGGCTGCTGCACGCGCGCGAGGCGATCGCCGCGCGGCTCCCCCAGCTGTCGGACCCGGCCGAGCTGCACCGGCGGCTGGCCGAACTCGCCTCCACGGGGCGGCTGCACGCGGCCAAACCGCCCACGGTGCGGTTCGTCGGCGAACGCCGGACCCAGTTCTGGACCCGGTCGGCAATCGCGTTCACCGTCGCGATCATCGGCGCGACGACGCTCACCGTGCGAACGGCACCGACGCACTACGAGCCGCCGGTGCCGTTGGGGCAGCGGGTGGAGGGGGTGCCGCCGAGGGTTGTGCAGGGGGCGTTGTCCGAGGGGGAGGTGGCTCTACGGGACCGGTTGCGGACCGGTCTGACGAGCGGGCCGGAGAGGTTGGCACCGGTGAGCAGGTAGTTCGTCGACTGCGGGCCGGTGGGGGCTGGTCGCACCGATGGGCCCGCTCCGACCCACGGAGCGAGCCCATCGACGTTCAGCCGGGTACCGGTCAGCCGGCGAGGATCTCCCGCGCCAGCTTCGCCGTCTCGGTCGGCGTCTTGCCGACCTTGACGCCGGCGGCCTCAAGGGCCTCCTTCTTCGCGGCGGCCGTGCCGGAGGAGCCGGAGACGATGGCGCCTGCGTGGCCCATCGTCTTGCCCTCGGGCGCGGTGAAGCCGGCGACGTAACCGACGACCGGCTTCGTGACGTTCTTCGCGATGAAGTCCGCCGCACGCTCCTCCGCGTCGCCACCGATCTCACCGATCATCACGATCAGGTCGGTGTCGGGGTCGGCCTCGAACGCGGCGAGCGCGTCGATGTGGGTGGTGCCGATGACGGGGTCGCCACCGATGCCCACAGCCGACGAGAAGCCGATGTCACGCAGCTCGTACATCATCTGGTACGTCAGCGTGCCGGACTTCGAGACCAGGCCGATACGGCCCGGCTTGCTGATGTCGCCCGGGATGATGCCGGCGTTCGACTGGCCCGGGGTGATGAGACCGGGGCAGTTCGGGCCGACGATCCGGGTCTTGTTGCCCTTGGCCACGGCGTACGCGTAGAACGCGGCGGTGTCGTGGACCGCGATGCCCTCGGTGATGACGACCGCGAGCGGGATCTCGGCGTCGATGGCCTCGACCACGGCGGCCTTGGAGAAGGCCGGCGGTACGAAGAGGACGGACACGTTCGCGCCCGTCTTCTCCATCGCCTCGGCGACCGTGCCGAAGACCGGGATCTCGGTGCCGTCGATGTCGACGGACGTGCCCGCCTTGCGCGGGTTGACGCCACCGACGATGTTCGTGCCGTCGGCCAGCATGAGCTTGGTGTGCTTCATGCCCGTAGCACCGGTCATGCCCTGGACGATGACCTTGCTGTCCTTGTTGAGGAAGATAGCCATGGCTGTTTAGTCCCTCGTCCCTTACTTCGCAGCCGCGAGCTCGGCGGCCTTGTCGGCCGCGCCGTCCATGGTGTCCACG
This sequence comes from Streptomyces sp. NPDC050549, assembly GCF_040655035.1. Classification (NCBI taxonomy): domain Bacteria; kingdom Bacillati; phylum Actinomycetota; class Actinomycetes; order Kitasatosporales; family Streptomycetaceae; genus Streptomyces; species Streptomyces sp. NPDC050549. Next base: position 150,680 of record NZ_JBFAJD010000008.1, on the reverse strand, counting down.
CGCTCGATGAGCGGGTGGTTGGCGTCGGAGAGGATCTTGCGACCCAGCTCGGCGTTGTTGCCGTCGAGACGGACGACCAGCGGCTTGGTGACTTCCTCACCGCGGTCGGTGAGCAGCTGCAGCGCCTGCACGATGCCGTTGGCGACCTCGTCGCACGCGGTGATGCCGCCGAAGACGTTGACGAACACGGACTTGACGTCCGGGTCGCCGAGGATGATCTCCAGGCCGTTCGCCATCACGGCCGCGGACGCGCCGCCGCCGATGTCGAGGAAGTTGGCAGGCTTCACGCCGCCGTGCGCCTCACCGGCGTACGCGACGACGTCCAGGGTGCTCATGACGAGACCCGCGCCGTTGCCGATGATGCCGACCTCGCCGTCGAGCTTGACGTAGTTGAGGTTCTTGGCCTTGGCGGCCGCCTCGAGCGGGTTGGCGGCGGCGTGGTCGACCAGCGCCTCGTGCTCCGGCTGACGGAACTCGGCGTTCTCGTCCAGCGAGACCTTGCCGTCGAGGGCGATGACGCGGCCGTCGGCGACCTTGGCGAGGGGGTTGACCTCGACGAGGAGGGCGTCCTCCTTGACGAAGGTGTCCCACAGCGTCACCAGGATCTCGGCGACCTGCTCGGCGACGTCGGCCGGGAACTTCGCCTGCGCGACGATCTCACGGGCCTTCTCGATGGAGACGCCTTCGTTGGCGTTGACCGGGACCTTCGCGAGGGCCTCGGGGTTCTCCTCCGCGACGACCTCGATCTCCACGCCGCCCTGGACGGACGCCATGGCGAGGAAGGTGCGGTTGGTGCGGTCGAGGAGGTACGAGACGTAGTACTCCTCGACGATCTCGGGCGCGGTCTCGGCGATCATCACCTTGTGGACCGTGTGGCCCTTGATGTCCATGCCGAGGATGTCCGTCGCACGCGCGACGGCCTCGTCCGGGGTGGCGGCGAGCTTCACGCCACCTGCCTTGCCACGGCCGCCGACCTTCACCTGGGCCTTGACGACGGACTTGCCACCGAGCCGCTCGGTGGCTGCGCGGGCCGCCTCAGGCGTGTCGATGACTTCACCGGCCAGCACCGGTACATCGTGCTTGGCGAAGAGGTCCCTCGCCTGATACTCGAACAGGTCCACGCGCTTCCGTCCTCAGTGATCTCGCGGTTCGTTGGATGCGTGGGCGTGCCGCGAAGGGCAACGTGACGTCCGCTGTCACAAGGGAGGCGCACACGGTGACCGAGCGCGCGGCATGTCCGTCTCGCAGGTTATCGCTGCTTGCAGGGGGCCCCTAAATCGAGGGTCACACCTGAGCGGTGATACCTGTCACATGATGCCGGATTCCGTGACACGGAGTGCCGCGGACGGGGCTTACGGGCGGGTTGTCGGGCGGGGTCCCCGCCGGGTTGGGGCTGGCCCGGCGGGGACCCCATACCGCGAGACGCATCCCGGACAGACCGACGGCATTCGGCCGTCCGGGGTCACTGCCTCGCGGAGTCTGTTACTCCCAGCGCGGGACAGTTACTCCCAGTGCCGGACGGTCCGGGTGCGGACGACGTGTGCGGTCCGTGCGGCCCGTGCGGCCCGTGCGCCCTGGATGGCCGCGGCGGCCCTGACCCGGGACCCTCGCGGGACGGAGACCACGGCATCGACGAGACGTCGTCGGGCTTCCGCCGGGGTGATGTCGGTGCTCGTGCTCATGTTGTTGCTCATGGGTGCGTCGGTTCCTCAGGCGTTCCAGAAAGGGAGACATGGCGACTGTCCGGGCAGACCAACTGCCCGGAGGGCCTGCCTAGCCCGGGAAAACGGGAACGTCCCGGTACCTGTCCCGGGCCTCCGCCACGCCCGCGCCGTCGGCGACACCGCGCACGAACCGCACGGCCACCCCGTTGCCCGACGTCACGGCCTGCGCGTCACAGTGCCGCGGGCCACCGCCGTCCACAGCCTGCTGATCGCGCGGGGCGCCGCCCGGGTCACCGTTGGGTGCCTGATGCGCCGGGGCGTGTCTGACGGCCGGCGCACGGCGCACGGCCGCATGCCCCACGGCGCCGACCTCATCGGCGGCGACGCGCGGCCCGTACGTCACGCCTGTGCCTGCCGCCGCCTTGGCGGACCTCACATCCGAACGATGCCCATCACCCGAAGACTGCGGGGCCGACCGGACGGGCGTGGGCACCGCCACCGGCGCCGTGTGCGCCGGTGGCTCCTGGACCGGAAGCACGGGCTGACTCGGCACTACGGGGGCCGAGGGCAGCGTGGGCAGCGAGGGCAACGAAGGCGCATCGGCCAACACCGCGGCCAGCGTCTTCGCCACCACGTCGCTCACGGGCCGCACGACCCGCTCCACGGTGTCGGAGACCGGAGCCAGAACCGGAGCGACAACAGGCACCCGAATCGGAGCCGGCACCGGCGCGACAACAGGCACCTGAACCGGAACCGGCTTCACCACCGAGGCCGGCGGAGCCACCGCCTGAATCCCCGGCTGCTGCGCCGGCACCCCGTCCGCCGCCTGCGCCCGCCCTCCGCACACGAGGCTGAGCACGAACAACCCGCCTGCCAGCAAAGCCAGTTGGAGCACACGCCGTCCAACCGCCGTACGCGTCACGCGCAGGGCGGCACCGGACAGTGCGGCGGGCCAGATCATGAGGCGACGATCCTCGCACGGTCCGCCCGAGGACGCGCAACCCCCCTGCCCCCCAAGGCAGTTCGTCAGGCCGTGTCGGGTATCGGCAACGGCCGCTTCTCGATCGCCGCCGCCATCGCCTCCGGGAACAGGTCGGGCGTGCAGGCGAAGGCAGGCGCCCCCAACGCGGCCAGCGCGGCGGCGTGTTCGCGGTCGTACGCCGGCGCCCCCTCGTCGGACAGCGCGAGCAGCGTCACGAACTGCACGCCCGACGCCTTCATCGCCGCGACCCGCTTGAGCATCTCGTTCCGTATCCCCCCTTCGTAGAGGTCGCTGATCAGCACGACCACCGTCTCCGCGGGCCGGGTGATCTGCGACTGGCAGTACGCGAGCGCCCTGTTGATGTCCGTACCGCCGCCGAGCTGTGTCCCGAAGAGCACGTCCACCGGGTCGTCGAGCTGGTCGGTGAGATCGACGACCGCCGTGTCGAAGACGACGAGCCGGGTGTCGATCGACCGCATGGACGCCAGCACCGCCCCGAACACGGAGGCGTAGACGACGGACGCGGCCATCGAACCGGACTGGTCGATGCAGAGGACGACCTCCTTCTTCACCGACTGGGACGCCCGCCCGTATCCGATCAGCCGCTCCGGCACGATCGTCCGGTACTCCGGCAGGTAGTGCTTGAGGTTGGCCGCGATCGTGCGGTTCCAGTCGATGTCGTGGTGGCGCGGCCGGTTGATACGGGCGCTGCGGTCGAGGGCGCCGGTGAGGGTGGCCCGGGTACGGGTGGCGAGCCGCTTCTCCAGGTCCTCGACGACCTTGCGCACCACCGCCCGTGCCGTCTCCTTCGTGGTCTCCGGCATCGCCTTGTTGAGGGAGAGCAGCGTGCCGACCAGGTGCACGTCGGCCTCCACCGCTTCCAGCATCTCCGGTTCGAGCAGCAGCGCGGAGAGACCGAGCCGGTCGATGGCGTCGCGCTGCATGACCTGGACGACCGAGGAGGGGAAGTACGTCCGAATGTCCCCGAGCCAGCGGGCGACGGACGGCGCCGACGCCCCGAGCCCCGCCGAACGGTCCTTCCCCGCCCGCCCCTTGTCCCCCCTGCCGTACAGCGCGGCCAGCGCCCCGTCCATCGCGGCGTCCTGCCCGGACAACGCGCACCCGGTGCCATCGGCCGCGTCACCCCCGAGCACCAGCCGCCATCGCCGCAAGCGCTCCTGCCCCGGGTCCGGATCCGCGACTCCGCCGGCGTCGCCCGCCCCGGCCACCCCGTTCGCCGTCGTCGCCGTCGTCCCCGTCGCGCCGGTCGCGCCGGTCGCCGTCATCCGCGCACCCCCGCACGCAGCCCTTCCCACAAGGGCACGACCCGCACGGCAGGCACCGGACGATCCTCAGTCCTACGCCCGGCACCCGCCGACTGAGCCCTCTCCCCCGGCCTCCTCGTGCCCTGCCTACCGCTGCTCGCCGTCATCCCGCCACCCCCACAAGCTCGTTGTCGCCGTTCCCCACCAAGTCGTCCAGCCCCAGCATCAGCCGCAGCACCGGCACCACCGCATCCGCCCGCCCGGCATCCAGCTCCGCGCCGAACCCGGATATCCCGACCGCCGTCGCCACCGCCCCCGTCTGCTTCCCGGGCCCGCGCCGCACCAGTTCGCCGAGCGTTCTGCGCACCCCCGACTCGTACGCCGAGAACGTGCGCCGCAGCAACGGCAGTACGTCCGTGAACGCCTCCGCCGACACCCCGGTCAGCCATGCGTCCACCAGCCCGAGCAGCCGCTCGTCGTGCACGAGGAGCAGCCCGCCCCCGCCGCCGACGAAGCCCTCGATCCACGCCGCCGCGTCCGCCGGCGGTGTCCCGGGCGAGAGCACCAGCCCCATCAGCCGGGCCGCCTCGTCCGGCCCCAACTCCCCGCCGTCCAGCAGGAGTCGTACGGCACGTCCCCGGATGACGCCCGGCACGGTGTCCCGCGCGGAGAGCGTCCGAAGCACCGCGCGCCAGCGACGGCGCAGGTCCCCGTGACCGAGGGCGGGGGCATCGGCGCGCCCGGCCACGGAGGCGTCGCGCCGCTCCGCTCCGGATGCCTCGCCGGACGCAGGACCGGATCCCTCGCCGTCGCCCGGCGCTGAGGCGTCGCCGTGCCCGGGTCCGGCTGCACCCCCGTGCCCCGGCTCGGACGCATCGCCGCTCCCGGCCTCCGGGGCCTTCCCCCGCTCGGCCCCGAGAGCTGCGTCGCGCCCAGCCCCGCCGACATCCCCCAGCAGTGCCACCGCCCCGTGCACCGCGTCCACATGGCGTCGCATCTCCTCGGCCGCGTCCGCGTCGAGGGCCGTGCAGGCCGGGGGCAGGCCGACGAAGATCCGCTCGGCGAGGCCAGCGGCGACCTCGGTCAGCGCGCCGGTGTCGGTGCCGCGCACATCGCCGTAGCGCAGCGACCGGACCAGGGCGGGCAGCGCCTGGGCGAGGTGGCCGACGTCGGTGTCGAGGGCGGCGCGGTCGGCGAGGACCCGCATCACCACGGGGAGCGCGTCCGGGAGTTCGGCCAGCAGGCAGTGCTCGGCGAGGGCGGTGACGTCGGCGAGGCTCTGTGCCCCGACGGCGTCCGCCTCCGCCTTGGCGTTCGCCGCCGCCGACACCGTGGTGCCCCAGACGCCCGCCTCGGCGACCCGCACCGCCAACTCCGGTTCCCAGCGCAGCCGCCACGTCTCCCGGAACGTCCCCGTGCTCCCCCGCGAGGCGACCGGCACGCCCCACTCGACACCCAGCAGCCGCAGCCGGTGCAGCAGCCTGCTGCGCGCGGCGTCGGTCTCCTTGCGCAGGTCGAGCTCCAACTCCCGCTCCAGCGCCTCCGGTTTGAACCGCAGCCTGCGCTGCTGCCGGTCGAGGTCGCGCTGCAACGGCACGGCGGGGGCGCCCGGCGGCACCTCGCCCAGCACATCCCCGACGACGAGCCGGTCACGCACCAGGGACAGCGGGACGTCCGAGCCCTCGCACATCACCGCACGCACCGCGTCGGTGGTCTCGCCGAGCCCCGGCAACGGCCGGCCGCGCATCACCGCGAGCGTCTCCGCCAGCCGTACCGCCTCGATGACATGGGCCGGGGAGACGATCCGGTCCTCCTCCCGCAGCAGCCCCGCGACCTTGGTCATCCACCGCTCGACCGGCCGGTCCGGCGCGGCGAAGAGATGGCCGTACCAGCCCGGCGAGTCGATGCCCGCGCCGTATCCGCCGGCCCGGGACAGCCTGCGGTGCGTCCACGGCACCCAGGTCAGCTCGGCCTTGACCTTGGGCAGCCCCTTCAACAGTGCGCGGTCCGCCGCGACGGTGGTCCGCTGCCGCAGCGCGGGCACATGCCAGGCCCCGCACACCACGGCCACGTCGTCCTCGAACTCCCGCTGCGCCGCGCGCACTTGGAGCCGCATGTACGCCTCGCGCACGAGATCCCGGTGGTGACCGCCGGCCCCGTACGTCTCGCGCAGCGCGCCCATGGCCTCCTCCAGCGCGGTGAACGGCGCGAACGGGTCCTGCTCCCCCACACCCCGGTGCTCGACGACGTCCTCCCACCAGCGCTCGGGGTCGTCGTACCCCGCGGTCTCGGCGAGCACGGCGAGGGGATCGACGCGGATGTCCGGGCCGGGGGGCGTGTCGGGGGCGGGCGGGTCCGGCTGCCGCTCCTCGCCCGTGGGTTCGTCCTCGGCGTCCGGGGTGTCCTTCCCCTCCCTCCCCCACGCCAGCGTGTGCGCGGCCGGAAGGTCGATGAAGCGGGCCGGTACCTCGTGCTCCAGAGCCCAGCGGATCGCGACCCATTCCGGGGAGAACTCGGCCAGCGGCCAGAAGGCCGAGCGGCCCGGCTCGTCCACGGCGTGGGCGAGGAGCGCGACCGGCGGTCGCATCTCCTCCTCGGCGGCCAGCGGAATCAGCGCGTCGGCCTCGGGCGGCCCCTCGATCAGTACGACCCGCGGCCGGGCCGCCGCCAGCGCCGCCCGCACGGCCCGCGCCGAACCGGGCCCGTGGTGCCGCACCCCGAGCAGCAGCGGTCCGGCGCCCGGACCACCGACCATCTCAGTACCCTTCACTTCGTCCCCCTCGACTCCGGGTCGGACTCCCGGCGGAGTCGTCGTCGACCCGCCCCCTGGACTCGCTCACGCGCTCACCTCCCGGCAGGCCCGGTAGAAGTCCTTCCAGCCGTCGCGCTCCCGGACGACCGCTTCCAGGTACTCCTGCCAGATCACGCGGTCGGCCGCCGGGTCGCGGACGACGGCGCCGAGGATGCCCGCGGCGACATCGCTCGGCCGCAGCAGCCCGTCACCGAAGTGGGCGGCCAGGGCAAGGCCGTTGGTGACGACGGAGATCGCCTCGGCCGTCGACAGCGTGCCGCTGGGCGACTTCAGCTTCGTCCGCCCGTCCGCCGTGATCCCGTCGCGCAGCTCACGGAAGACGGTCACCACCCGGCGGATCTCGTCGACGCCCTCGGGCACCGCCGGCAGGTCGAGCGAGCGGCCGATCTGGTCGACGCGGCGGGCGACGATGTCGACCTCGGCGTCCGCGCTCTCCGGCAACGGCAGCACCACCGTGTTGAAACGGCGGCGCAGGGCGCTGGAGAGGTCGTTGACTCCGCGGTCGCGGTCGTTCGCCGTGGCGATCAGGTTGAAGCCGCGTACGGCCTGCACCTCCTGCCCCAACTCCGGTACGGGCAGCGTCTTCTCCGACAGGATCGTGATCAGCGAGTCCTGTACGTCGGCCGGGATCCGGGTCAGTTCCTCGACCCGTGCCGTCATCCCCTCCGCCATGGCCCGCATGACGGGGCTGGGCACCAGGGCGTCGCGGCTGGGGCCGTTGGCGAGCAGCTGCGCGTAGTTCCAGCCGTAGCGGATCGCCTCCTCCGGGGTGCCGGCGGTGCCCTGGACGAGCAGGGTCGAGTCGCCGCTGACCGCCGCTGCGAGGTGTTCGGAGACCCAGGTCTTGGCGGTGCCGGGCACGCCGAGCAGGAGCAGTGCGCGGTCGGTGGCGAGGGTGGTGACGGCGACCTCGACGATGCGGCGCGGGCCGACGTACTTCGGTGTGATCACCGTGCCGTCCGGCAGGATGCCGCCGAGCAGGTAGGTGGCGACCGCCCACGGCGACATCTTCCAGCGGACCGGACGCGGCCGGTCGTCCTGTGCGGCGAGCGCCGCGAGTTCGTCGGCGAAGGCGTCCTCGGCGTGCGGACGCAGTGCCTCCGGCGGCTCGGCCGTCTGCTTCTCACTCGCCTGCGCGTTGATGGGTTCTGCGGACACAGTCATGGCTGAGGCCCCCTCCAGCTCGGCCGGTTCGGATCTGGTGTCCACCGTGCACCACGCCACTGACAATCCGTTCTGACCTGCGTAAATGCTCGCGCCAGGCCGATTGTCAGTGCCGGGATCTACCTTCGATGTCATGACTCAGCAGGGGGTGCGCTGGACGGCTGACCAGGTGCTGGCACTGGCGCCTGACGCAGCGTCACGCAAAGCGGGAAGCAAGCTCGGGGCGGCGGGGCCGTGGTCCGAGGCGGGGAGTTGTGACGAGGGGACGGTGTGGGGGCTGTGCAAGGGCAGCGGGAGCAAGCCGTATCAGACGGTCGTCGACATCGCGGAGGCCGCGGGGCCGGCGTACAAGTGCAGTTGTCCGAGCCGCAAGTTCCCGTGCAAACACGCGCTGGGACTGCTGCTGTTGTGGGCGGGCGAGGACGACGCGGTGCCGGCGGGGCAGGCGCCGGACTGGGCCGAGCAGTGGCTGGCGGGACGGCGGAAGCGGACGGCGGAGAAACGGGCGGCGGACGCGTCCGGTTCCCCGGCCGCCGCTGATCCGGAGGCGGCGCGGCGCAGGGCGGAGCGCCGGGCCGAGCGGATCACCGCGGGCGCGGGCGAGTTGGAGCAGCGGCTGACGGACCTGCTGCGCACCGGGCTGGCCTCGGCGGAGCAGGCGGGGTACGGGTTGTGGGAGGAGACCGCGGCCCGCATGGTCGACGCGCAGGCTCCCGGACTGGCCGCGCGGGCAAGGGAGCTGGGGGCGATCCCGTCCTCGGGACCAGGTTGGCCGGTGCGGCTGCTGGAGGAGTGCGCGCTGCTCCACCTCCTCGACCGGGCCTGGCTGCGCCGCGAGCGACTGCCCGACGGTCTGGCGGCGACGGTCCGTTCCCGGATCGGCCTGCCCGGTTCGGCGGACGGCCCGCCGTTGCACGACAGTTGGCTGGTCCTCGCCCAGTACGACACGGCGGACGCGAAACTGACGACGCGCCGGATATGGCTGCACGGCACGGCGTCGGACCGCACGCGCCTGCTCCTCTCGTACGGAGCGGCGGGCCGCGCCCCGGAACTCGCGCTGCCCGTCGGGCTGGCCCTGGAGGCGGAGGTGTCCGCGTTCCCCGGTGCCGGGCAGCTCCGGGCCGCCCTGGGCGAGCAGTTCGCGCCGCCCGGGCCGACAGCGGCACGTCCGCGAGGCGTGACGACGGCACAGGCCGCCGTCCGCTACGGGGAGGCGCTGCGGGACGACCCGTGGCTGGACGCGGTCCCGGTGACCCTGGACCATGTCGTGCCGACCCCGGACGGCGACTCCTGGCAACTGGCGGACGCCGACACGGAGTCGGCACTCCCCCTCACCCCCACCGCCCGCTCCGGACCCGGTCTGTGGCGACTCGTCGCGCTCTCCGGCGGCGCTCCGGTCAAGGTTTTCGGCGAGCTGGGCCACCGGGGCTTCACCCCACTGACGGCCTGGCCGGAGGCGGCGGGAGAGCCGGTGTCCCTGTGCTGAGCGCACCCACCGACCCCACGGAAAGGCACCCCATGAACAGCACCTCTGCCCCGGGCGACTGGGAGGAACTCGTCACCACGGCGCTCCTCGGCACGGACCGCCGTATGCCTCCGTGGTGCGCGCCGGGCCAGGACGCCCCCGTGGCGCTGCTGGACGCGGCGGCGGTGGAGACCGTGCGGCGGCGGGCGGGGCTCCGTCCGGCGCGGGCGGCCGAACGGCCGGAGCCGGCCGTCCCCGACACGCGTCCGGCGCTGCCCGTGGCGGCGGCCCGCAGACTGGTGATGCTCCTGACCGACCGTCCCGGTGCGGGCGGCGGGGGACGCCGGGGCACCTCGCCCGATCTCATGGAGTTGCTGCCCCAGTGGCTCGCGGCGGCCAACGCGCGCGGTTTCGGTGCGCCCGTCCAGGTGCTGCCCGCGCTGCTGGACGCGGCCCGGGGGCGTACGGATCTGCGGCCGGCGGCGCTGGAGTTCGCGGGGCCGCGCGCGTTGTGGCTGGCGCGGCTGAACCCGGACTGGCGGTTCGCCCTGCGCGCGACCCCGGGCGGCGGCACGGCCCTGCCGGACCTCGACGACCCGAGCCAGGTCCAACAGCTGTGGCAGGAGGGGCTGTTCGCCGAGCGGGTCGCCCTGCTCGCGGCGATACGCGCACAACAACCGGCGGTCGCAAGGGAGTTGCTCGTCACCACGTGGGCGACGGAGCGGGCGGAGGACCGGTTGATGTTCCTCGACTCGCTGCGTACGGGGCTCACGGCCGAGGACGAACCCTTCCTGGAGCAGGCGTTGGCCGACCGGAGCCGCAACGTACGGGCCACGGCGGCGGAGTTGCTGTCCGCGCTCCCTGACTCGGCGCTCGCCGCGCGGATGGCGGTCCGGGCCGCGGCCTGCGTGGCCATGGACCGTACGCGCGAGGAACCCGGCCTGGTCGTGGAGGCGCCGCACGAGTGCGACCCGGGCATGGAGCGGGACGGTGTGGTCGCCAAGGCTCCGGCGGGGCGCGGTGAACGGTCGTGGTGGCTGGGCCAGTTGGTGGAGGCGGCACCGCTCGGAACCTGGGCGCGGCGGCTCGGCGGCCGTACGCCCCAAGAGATCGTGGCGCTCGCGGTGGCGGACGACTGGCGGGGCGAGCTGCACGCCGCGTGGTGCCGGGCGGCGGTACGGCAGCGGAACGCGGAATGGTCCCGGGCGTTGCTCGGGTCGCCGTCGGCGCCCGAGGCGGGCGGGCCGGGGGCGGTGTCGCTGGCCGAGCGGGCGAAGCTGCTGAGCACGCTGGGCGGGGGCGAACGGGCCGAGTGGGTGGCCGGGTTCATCGCGGCGCAGGGGCTGTCCGAGGCGTTCCAGCTGCTCGGGGTGTGCGCGGTCCCGTGGGCCGCGCCGCTGGGGCGGGCCGTGGTGGACGCGCTCAACATCGCGCGGGACGCGGGGAGCTACCCGTGGAGTTTCAGTGGGGTGATGGGGCTGGCCGAGCGGTGTCTCGACCCGGCCGAGGCGAGCCGGCTCGACGGGTTGCTGGCGGTGCCGGACGAGTCGGAGGACGCGGCGCCGGGGGCGGGGGGTTATTGGGCGGAGGCGTTTCAGCGGCTGGTGACGACGTTGCGGTTGCGGGCGGCGATGGCGCGGGAGCTGGATGTGCCGTAGGAACTACGGGGGCTGGAGGGCCGTAGAAGCTGTGGGAGCCTGCGGTGCCGAAGAGAGCACGAAGCCGAGAAACGACCGGCACCGGAAAGCGAACCCCCGCTCGCCGCAGGCCCTACGCGCCGGCCGGCTGGCGCACGTTCTCCCGCACCCAGTCGACGATGGAGTGCGTGGTCGCCCCGGGGGTGAAGATCTCCGCGACGCCCTTCTCCTTGAGGGGGGCGATGTCCGCCTCGGGGATGATCCCGCCGCCGAAGACGAGGATGTCCTCCGCCTCGCGCTGCTTCAGCAGGTCGATCACGGCGGCGAAGAGAGTGTTGTGGGCGCCGGAGAGGATGGAGAGGCCGATCGCGTCGGCGTCCTCCTGGATCGCGGTGTCGACGATCTGCTCGGGGGTCTGGTGGAGGCCCGTGTAGATGACCTCCATACCGGCGTCGCGCAGCGCCCGCGCGATCACCTTGGCGCCCCGGTCGTGGCCGTCGAGCCCCGGCTTGGCCACCACCACGCGGATCGGACCGGCTGCCACACCCATCACTGCCTCCATGAAGCGACTGCGTTCATCCCTACCGACGGGTACCGCGGCACCCGCTCCGGCGCGGGGAGTGAACGAACGTTATCTCCAGCATCCCGCAACCGGCAGTTTCGCGGTGGATACCGAGGGGGAAATCACACGATGGGACACGTTCACCGCGCAGCGTTCCAGCGGGAACAAGCGCAACGGGAGCCGCAACGAGGTCGCCGCACCACCGCGCCGCAGGCCGCGCGCCGTGGTGGTGCGGCGCATCGGCGCAGGCACGAAGGGCACGCAGGGCAGGTACGGCACGACAGCGGGAAGCCTCGTCGCCAGACCGACAGGGCTCCTCGAAAGGTCGACGGCGTCACGCACGCCGTACGCCACACCCGCCCAGCGCATACCCTTCGCGCACGCCGGTGACCCTCGCCGTGGCCTCCCACGAGGGCACACGGGGGACGGAGCTGTCGATCCGTGTGCCGACAGGAGGTCGGCCATGAAGGTCACCAGGGCGGTGCAGCCCTTTCTCCCCCTCTGTCAGCGCCTTCTGCCCAGCAGGCTGGCCGGGCTCTCCATGACCCTCCTGAAAGCGACCGCCCTGGAGATCGCGATCCTCGCGGGCCACCTTCTCCTCTATCCGTCCGGCATCACCCAGGAACGCAGGCTGCCGCTTCCTCCGGCCCCCTCCCCGGAGGACGCGGCAACGCTGCCGACCGAGGCGAAACCCCCGGTGGTGCTGTTGCACGGGTTCATCGACAACCGCTCGGTGTTCGTGCTGCTGCGCCGATCCCTGGCCCAGCACGGCCGCCGGCCGGTCGAATCGCTCAACTACTCGCCGCTGACCTGCGACATCCGTACGGCGGCCGAGCTGCTCGGCAGGCACATCGAGGAGATCTGCGAGCGCACGGGCAGTGAGCAGGTGGACATCGTCGGGCACAGTCTCGGCGGCCTGATCGCCCGCTATTACGTGCAGAGGCTCGGCGGTGACCTGCGGGTCCGCACACTGGTGACGCTCGGGACCCCGCACTCCGGCACCGCCGTGGTCCCGCTGGCCAACGCCCATCCGATCGTCCGCCAGATGCGGCCCGGCTCGGCGGTGATCGAGGAACTGGGCCTGCCCGCCCCCGGCTGCCGCACGCATTTCGTCAGTTTCTGGAGCGACCTCGACCACCTGATGGAGCCGCTGGAGACGGCCCGCATCGACCATCCCGACTTGATCGCACAGAACGTGCAGGTCAGCGGCATCGGCCATCTCGCCCTGCCGGTGCACCCGGCCGTCGCGTCGGGCATCTGCCAGGCTCTCGACACGCCACGGACGGAAGCATCGGCCACGACGACCCGCAGGGGCGGCCTGACGGTGGCCTGACCGGCGCCGCGCAGCCTACCGATGGCAAGGAGGCGCGCACCGAACACTGACGGTGCTCGCCTCCCGGCCGGGAACACCGCCGCACCCCGCGCCGGCGCGGGCCGGTGCGCACGGCCGGTCTCCCACGGCGCGTGGCGGCCACTCTCCCCACGCCGAATGCCGTCGACCGCAGTCAACGGGCCCGGCCTCCGGTACGGGAAGCATTTCCGTGCCCTTCGAAGCGTCCGCACAGGGCGCCGACAGCGGTTGAACCGCCTCCAGCCTCGAACGCCAATCGAACGCAAGGCCAAACCCATGCCCGCCGTCCCCCGAAACACGGCCGAATGCCCGTTTCCGACGGACGCAAAACCCGAGGAAGATTGTCGGGCCCGCGTACTGCCGGGTACAGTCGCCGCACTGCTCTGCCAGCCCCTGTTGTCGAGGCGAAAGAGAAGTTGGTGAACGACCGTCACCCGTCGGGGATCATGACCACCCCGGCCCCGGCTTCCGATGCCACCTCGGCGCAGTACGCGTCGTACGGCGGACAGGACGCCCAGTACGGTGACTTCACCACGTACGGCGACCACTCCGCCACGGGTTTTCACCCGGGCGCGGACAGCGGCCAGGCCACCGCGAGCTTCGCCACCGACCCCCTCTTCGGCGACATGCAGAGCCACGACACCGGCTCGCACGCCACCGGCGCCTACGAGTCCTCGGCCTGGTCCACGGGTGCCCAACACACCCTGAACTACGACCCGTACGCGGCCCAGCACCACGCCGCCTTCGACACGGGTGCCTACGAGACCACCGCCTGGTCCGCCGACTACCAGCAGCTGTCCGCCATCCCGCCGCAGGCCACCGGCCCCGACTTGAGCGGCCAGTGGGATGCCAACGCCTGGCTCCAGCCCGACCAGTCGGCCCATTCCGCCGCCCCCGCCGACCAGACCCAGCAGTGGGAATGGGGCACGCAGGCCTTCGACACGGGCGCCTACGACGCCACGCAGTGGAACGCCGACGGCAGCCCCGCCGACGCGACGACCGCCTTCGAGCAGCCGTCGTACGACGGGACGCACGAGGGCACGCACGACGAACCCGCCCCGGACGGCGGCGAGTTGACCGCGACCGGCGAGATGCCCGCCCTCGACGAGGTCGAGGCGGACCGGGACGGATCCGATCCGCGCCCCGAACTCCTCGAAGACCAGGAGGAGTTCACCCCGGCCTCGGCGACCGCCTCGCGGGCCGCGGGCCGCAGCGGGAGCCGTTCGCGGCGCCGTACTCCTCCGAAGCGGTCCGCGCTGATGACGATCGCCGTGCCCTCCGCGTGTGTGATGGGGGTCGCCGGGATCGCCGCCGCGTCCGTCGGCACGCTGACCGGCGGCAGCGACTCGACGGCGTCCGCCTCCGACGCGACCTCGGTGAAGCCGTCCGTGGCGAACAACAAGCTGGACGCGCAGATCAAGAGCCTCTCGGCCGGCGCCGACGACTTCGCCGACCGGGCCAGCCGTACGCAGGAACGTATCGACCTCAAGGCCCAGCAGGAGGCCGAGAAGAAGAAGGCGGCGGCGGAGGCGGCCCGCAAGGAGCGGCTGCGCCCCAAGTACGTGCTGCCGGTGACCCAGAAGGGCCTCAGCGCCTACTTCGGCCAGGCCGGCGTCAACTGGATGTCCGTGCACACGGGCATCGACTTCCCCGTCTCGTACGGCACGACGGTGATGGCCGCGACCGACGGCGTCGTCACCACGAAGTGGAACAGTGCCTACGGCAACATGCTGATCCTGACCGCGAAGGACGGCACGCAGACCTGGTACTGCCACCTCTCCAGCTACCGCGTCCCCTCGGGGACGACGGTGCAGGCCGGCGATCCGATCGCGTACTCCGGGAACTCCGGCAACTCCACCGGCCCGCACCTGCACTTCGAGGTGCGCCCGGCGGGCGGCGCGGCGATCGACCCGCTCCCGTGGCTTCGCAGCCACGGGCTCGACCCGACGTAACTCCCCTTCTCCTTACAGCTTTTCCACCGGCGCGTACCGCAGCAGCAGTCGCTTCGGCTTGGCCTCTCCGAAGTCGACCGTCGCCTCCGCGTTCGCTCCCGTGCCCTTCACGCCGACGACCGTGCCGAGGCCGAACTGGTCGTGGGTGACCCGGTCGCCGACGGCCAGGGACACTACCGGCTTCTCCGAGGCCCTGCGGGTGGCGAAGCCGGACGCGCCCGACGCCGACGAGCGCGAGCGGGTCGAGGACAGCGAGGCCGCGATGCCCGAGGCCGGCCCCGTGGACGGCGGGGCCGCCATGGCGCCGGTCCGCTTCCACTCCACGTGTGCCGCCGGGATCTCCTCCAGGAAGCGGGAGGGCGGGTTGTACGACGGCTGTCCCCAGGCGCTGCGCAGCGAGGACCGGGTCAGATACAGGCGTTCACGCGCGCGTGTGATGCCGACGTAGGCGAGGCGTCGCTCCTCCTCCAGTTCCTTGGTCTGGCCGAGGGCGCGCATGTGCGGGAAGACGCCGTCCTCCATGCCGGTGAGGAAGACGACCGGGAACTCCAGGCCCTTGGCGGTGTGCAGGGTCATCAGGGTGATGACCCCGGAGCCGTCCTCGTCCTCGTCGGGGATCTGGTCCGAATCGGCGACCAGGGCCACCCGCTCCAGGAAGGCTGCGAGCCCGACAGGCGTCTCGCTCTCGCCGTCCTCCGCGCTGTTCTCCTGCTCGAACTCCAGCGCCACGGCGGCGAGTTCCTGGAGGTTCTCGATGCGGGTCTCGTCCTGCGGGTCGGTGGAGGCCTGCAACTCGGCGAGATAGCCGGTGCGTTCGAGGATCGCCTCCAGGACCGTCGCCGGTCCGGCGCCGGATTCGACGATCGTACGGAGGTCCTCCATCAGCGTGTTGAACTTCTTGACCGCGTTCGTCGACCGCGCGGCCATGCCGTAGGCCTCGTCGACGCGCTTCAACGCCTGCGGGAAGCTGATTTTCTCGCGCTGCGAGAGGGCGTCGATCATCGCCTCGGCACGCTCGCCGATGCCGCGCTTGGGCACGTTGAGGATGCGGCGCAGCGGGACCGTGTCCTCCGGGTTGGCCAGGACGCGGAGGTAGGCCAGGACGTCCCTGACCTCCTTGCGCTCGTAGAAGCGGACACCGCCGACGACCTTGTAGGGCAGGCCGACGCGGATGAAGATCTCCTCGAAGACACGGGACTGGGCGTTCGTCCGGTAGAAGACGGCGACGTCCCCGGCCTTGGCCTCGCCCGCGTCGGTGAGACGGTCTATCTCCTCGGCGACGAACTGCGCCTCGTCGTGCTCGGTGTCGGCGACATAGCCGGTGATCTGCGCGCCCGCGCCCGCGTTGGTCCACAGGTTCTTGGGGCGGCGGGACTCGTTGCGCTCGATGACCGCGTTGGCGGCGGAGAGGATCGTCTGGGTGGAGCGGTAGTTCTGCTCCAGGAGGATCGTCGTCGCGTTCGGGTAGTCCTCCTCGAACTGGAGGATGTTGCGGATCGTCGCACCCCGGAAGGCGTAGATCGACTGGTCGGCGTCACCCACGACACACAACTCGGCGGGCGGCAGGTCGTGTTCGCCCGGCGGTACGTCCTCGTCGTGCGCGCCGGTGCCGACGAGTTCCCGTACGAGCGCGTACTGCGCGTGGTTGGTGTCCTGGTACTCGTCGACCATCACGTGGCGGAAGCGGCGGCGGTAGTGCTCGGCGACGTCCGGGAAGGCGCGAAGGAGGTTGACCGTCGTCATGATCAGATCGTCGAAGTCGAGGGCGTTGGCCTCGCGCAGCCGCGACTGGTACATGGCGTAGGCCTGGGCGAGGGTCTTCTCGAAACCGTCGGCCGCGCGGGCGGCGAAGTCCTCCTCGTCGACCAGTTCGTTCTTCAGGTTGGAGATCTGGGCGCTGAACGACTTGGGCGGGTAGCGCTTGGGGTCGAGGTCCAGGTCGCGGCAGACCAGGGCCATCAGACGCTTGGAGTCGGCCGCGTCGTAGATCGAGAACGAGGAGGTGAAGCCGAGCTTCTTCGACTCGCGGCGCAGGATCCGCACGCAGGCGCTGTGGAAGGTCATCACCCACATCGCGTTGGCGCGCGGGCCGACGAGCTGTTCGACGCGCTCCTTCATCTCGCCCGCGGCCTTGTTGGTGAAGGTGATCGCGAGGATCTGGCCCGGGTGCACATGGCGCTCGCCGAGGAGGTGGGCGATGCGGTGGGTGAGCACGCGGGTCTTGCCGGAGCCCGCGCCGGCCACGATGAGCAGCGGGGTGCCGGAGTGGACGACGGCCGCGCGCTGGTTCTCGTTCAGCCCGTCCAGGAGGGCGGCCGGGTCGACCGCCGGGCGCGGGGCGCCGTCCCGGTAGTAGGCGTCCCTGCTCGCGGGCACGTCGAACTTCCCGCCGAACAGGTCGTCCGGAACCGGCTCCGGTCCGTGCTCGTCCTCGGGCGGTGGCGGGGGCTCTTCATCGTGGGCCCGAGGGGCCTTGAGATCCGCCAGGAAGCTGTCGTCAAAGAGGCTGCTCATCGCCCTCCGAGTTTAGGGCGCCCCACTGACAACCGGCCGCCGCCCCGAGAACTCGGGGAAATTCACGGTCCAGAACCGGTCGATAACGATCAGTGACGGCCAGACTCACGCATGACCTAGGTCACGCAAACGTATGGTGCATATCGGCCATCGACCTTCACACAAGCCACACAATTTGGTTAGCGTTCGTTCAAGCTCCATGGCCCCACCGACGGAAGGAGTCGCCTCCTTGGCGTCGTCGCACCGCAAGCCGCGTTCCGCGGGCTCGCGCATCGCAGGCATATGGACCCCCGCCGACGACGGCGGTCCGCGTCTCGGAGAGGTCGAGAAGAAGATCGACGACCTCTACCGGCGGGCGGATTCGGCGGCCGAGAGGGGCGACGGGGCAAGGCGCGCATGGAAGATCAACTCCGCGCGGAAAAAGCCGAGTTCCTTCACCGCCACCCCGCACGACCACTACGACCAGGCCCAGTTGATGAGCCGGCTGACCGCCGGCCGGAAGGACGCGGTCGCCGCGCACCTCACGAAGCGGTCCACGACGACGGGGATACGTCAGCAGGCGGCCATGAGCCTCCGGGCCCCCGACGGGACGCAGAGCGACCCGAGGACGGCCAAGGCCACCGTCCAGAAGAAGCTCTCCGCCGCACGCGCGCTGTTGTCGCAGTCGGCTGCGCGCACGGGGCGGCAAGAGGCGGCGGCACTCGCGAGGCAGGCCGTCGCCTTCGCCCGCGCCCAGGTCGGCAAACCGTACGTCTGGGGCGCCGCAGGCCCCGGCTCGTACGACTGCTCGGGCCTGACCCAGGCCGCCTGGAAGGCCGCCGGAGTCACCCTCCCGCGCGCGACCACCGCCCAGGCGAGCGCCGGCACGACGATCCCACTGGCCGACGCGCAACCCGGCGACCTGGTCTTCTTCCACGACGACAGCAGTCACGTCGGCGTCTACGTGGGCGACGGCATGATGATCCACGCCCCGAAGCCCGGCACCGGCGTCCGCGAGGAATCGATCCACTACGGCGGCACGTCGGCCATCCACAGCGTGGTGCGGCCGGCCTGAGCGGAATCCGTGGGCACGCGCGCGGCTGTTTTTGACGGCCACGCACGCGTGCAGGTGTTCTTGAGGTCCACGCGCGCGTGGCCCCCTGTCGGCACCGGGGCGGCTCCCTGGCATCGGATCCATGTCCGGTACCGGTACCTCCCGCTTCCGCACCCGGTGGGCGCAGCGTCCGCCGGCGGACGGGGCCGTCGTGCTGGCGACCGGCATCGTCTCGGTCGGCCTGCATCTCGCCGGGTACGAGGCGCTGTCCCGTATCGCCTTCGCGATGGCCTGCGCCTTCTGGCTGGGACTGGCCGCGGACTTCGCCGTACGGCTGCTGCGGGACCGGCCGAGGTGGCTCACGGAGGCGGGGACACCCGGTGCGCTGACCGCCGTCGCCGCGACCGCCGTACTCGGCACCCGTTTCTCCGTCGCCGGCCGGCAGACGGTGGCCGAGGCGCTGCTCGCACCGGCCGTGGTCCTGTGGCCGGGGCTGCTGGTGCGGGTCCTGGGGAACTGGCGGGGGCGGATGCCCGGGACGGTGTTCCTCGGCTGTGTGGCGACGCAGACGCCGGCCGTGCTGGGGGCGACGATCGCCGGGGCCGAGTCGGTGGCCTGGCTCGCGCACACGGCGATGGTGCTGTTCTGGTTCGGGCTGGTCCTCTACGGGTTCGCGCTGGCCCGTTTCGAGTGGCGGCAGGTGATCGTCGGGGCCGGTGACCACTGGATCGTCGGCGGCGCGCCGCCGTCTCGGCGCTGGCGGGATCGAAGCTGATCGCCGCCGACAGCGCCCGCCTGTATCCGTGGAACTCCGACGACCGGGGCGTCCTGCGGGCCGTGACCGTGGCGCTGCTGGTGCTCGACCTGGCCTGGTGCCTGGTCCTGCTGGCCGCCGAGATCGCCTGGCCCAGACTGCGCTACGACGTGCGCCGCTGGTCGACGGTGTTCCCGTTGGGGATGACGGCCGCGACCATGCTGTCCGTCGGCACCGCCGTGGACGTGCCGGGGGCTCAGGACGCCCGGGCAGGTGGTGCTGTGGATCGCGGTGGCGGCCTGGCTGGTGGTGGCCGCGGGGACGGTCCGGTTCTACCCCGCCGCCACGTCCGGGGTCACGTCCACAGGACCGCGATGAAGATGTTGACCATGGTGAGGCCGCCGACCAGCGCGAACTGGCTCTTGTCGACCGTCTCCTCGTCCCGTTTCACGTAGACGAGTCCCAGGATCACGACCAGCAGCGCGAGCTTGATGCCGATCTTGATGTTGTTGACGTGCTGATCGTCGGCCTGGTTGAGGCCGACCAGGATCGCGCCGGTGACCAGCATGGTCAGCGCGCCGTGCAGCATGCCGGGGACGAAGCGGGCCGTTCCCTGGCCCATCGCCTTCATCTGGGTGAGGAAACCGCCGAGCAGCGCGGCGATGCCGATGATGTGCAGGCCGACGAAGAGATGGATGAGTACGTCCATGGGTGGAGCCTATTCAGGGGCTCGGGGCCGGCCGACACCGGGCCACCCTCCCGCTCACCCGACCTTGCATATATGCGGCCCGTAGCACCGTGCCGCCTACCGCCGTGCCGGAACCTCCGCATCGGTCAGCACGCCACGTGAAGGCGGTGACCCCGGACCGGAATCACAGTCAATCGACGTCAAAAGACGATCACCTCACATCATTTCCGTACATGCGTTACCGGGCCGTCATCTTCAGGTTTAGCGTCCTCCACCAGGTGACCGGCTCCCCACCGCCGCCCGGACCAGGGGCGGCCGTCGGACACCACCGCCGAGAAGGTCCGGCGGCGGCCCACTCCCCCTGTGCGGGCCGCCGCCGGACGTGCAAACCGCCCGCTCCCCCGGCGGGCGTACGAAAGGACGTGCAGTCCACGTGGCAGCGCACCGCAAGCACCGACAGCGCTCGCTCAGCGGCCATACGGCCCGCACCGCCGCCACGATCGCCCTCGCGGGCGCGGCGACGGCGACCGGCTTCGACGGGACCTCGCACGCCGAGCCGCAGCTGACACCGACCCAGGTCAAGGCCAAGGTGGACAAGCTGTACCAGGAGGCGGAGGTCGCCACCGAGAAGTACGACGGCGCGAAGGAGAAGGCGGACGCGGCCGAGAAGCAGCTGAACACCCTGCGGGACGAGGCGGCCCGCAAGACGGAGAAGCTCAACTCGGCGCGGGACGCGCTGGGTTACGTCGCGGCGGCCCAGTACCGCAGCGGCGGCATGGACCCCGCGGTGCAGCTCATGCTCTCGAACGACCCCGAACAGTATCTGGACGGCGCCGAGTTCGCCGACCGGGTGGGCCACCGGCAGACGGCCACCGTCGCTCTCGTACGGCAGCAGCTGCGGGAGATCGAGCAGTTGCGCGGCGCCGCGCACATCGAGCTGACCTCGCTGAAGTCGCGGCGGGCTGAGCTCGGCAGGCAGAAGAAGACGATCAACGCGAAGCTGAGCCAGGCGCGTCGGCTGCTGTCGGCGCTGCCTGCGCAGCAGCGGACCCAGGTCGAGCAGACCGCCGGCACCTCGGAGCGCGCGTCACGGTCGGCGACCACGGCACGGGACGGACTGCACTCGCCCGGCTCCTCCACCGCCACGGCCGACGCCCCCAACTCCCGTGCTGCGGCGGCCGTTTCCTACGCCTACCAGAAGCTCGGCAGCCCCTATGTCTGGGGCGCGACGGGCCCCAACGCCTTCGACTGCTCGGGGCTCGTCCAGGCCGCCTACAACTCCGCCGGAGTCTCCCTGCCCCGCACGACCTACGCCCAGATCAACGCCGGGCAGCGGGTCTCCCGGGACGAACTGCGCCCCGGCGACCTGGTGTTCTTCTACTCGGGCATCAGCCACGTCGGCATCTACGTCGGCGACGGCCAGATGATCCACGCCCCGAACCCGAGCGCTCCGGTGCGGCTGGCGCCGATCGACCAGATGCCGTTCGCCGGGGCGACGCGGGTGGTGTGAACTCCCTTGCGGGTCACACCAGTCGGCGTGCCGTGGCCCAACGGGTCAGCTCGTGCCGGTTCGACAGCTGGAGCTTGCGCAGCACCGCCGAGACATGGGACTCGACCGTCTTCACCGAGATGAACAGCTGCTTGGCGATCTCCTTGTAGGCGTAGCCGCGGGCGATCAGACGCAGGACCTCGCGCTCGCGCTGGGTGAGGCGGTCGAGGTCCTCGTCGACCGGCGGGGCGTCGGTCGACGCGAAGGCGTCGAGGACGAAGCCGGCCAGCCGCGGGGAGAAGACCGCGTCGCCCTCCTGGACCCGGAAGACGGAGTTGACGAGGTCCGTGCCGGTGATCGTCTTGGTGACGTAGCCGCGCGCACCGCCGCGGATCACCCCGATCACGTCCTCCGCCGCGTCCGACACGGACAGGGCGAGGAAGCGGACGGGCTGCTCGGCGTCGCTCATCAACGGGGCGCAGCGGCGCAGGACTTCGACCCCGCCGCCGCCCGGCAGGTGGACGTCGAGGAGGACCACCTCGGGGCGGGTCGCGGTGATGACGGTGACCGCCTGGTCGACGTCCGCGGCCTCGCCGACCACCTCCACACCGGTCTCCTCGGTCCGGCCGATCTCGGCCTGGACCCCCGTACGGAACATGCGGTGGTCGTCGACGAGGACCACGCGCACGTGACGCCCGCCCGCGCTCCCGCCGGTCGGCTCGTGAGGCTCGTTCGTCTCGGTCGCGTCGCTCATGACGTCTTCTCCGCCCTCTCCATCTCCAGCTCGACCTCGGTACCGCCGTCCGGCACCGCGCGCAGCCGTGCCGTACCGCCGTGTCGCTCCATACGGCCGATGATCGATTCTCTGACGCCCATGCGGTCGGCGGGTATCGAGTCGAGGTCGAAGCCCGGTCCGCGGTCGCGGACGGACACGAAGACCTTCTTCCCCTCCACCTCGGCGTAGACCTGCACGGCGCCGCCCTCGCCACCGTACTTGGCCGCGTTCACCATCGCCTCGCGCGCGGCCTGCATCTGGGCACCGATTCTCTCGTCGAGCAGGCAGTCCCCGACGACGACGACCTCGATGGGGACGCCGTGCTTGTCCTCGACCTCGGCCGCGCTGCGCCGCACTGCCTCGGCGAGGGTGTCGGGTTCGTCGGCCTCGTCCTTGCCGGTGCCCCCCGGTTTGTAGAGCCAGGCGCGCAGATCGCGCTCCTGGGCGCGGGCCAGGCGGCGGACCTCGTTCGGACTCTCCGCGTTGCGCTGGATCAGGGTCAGGGTGTGCAGCACGGAGTCGTGGACATGGGCGGCGACCTCGGCCCGCTCCTGGGCGCGGATGCGCATCAGGCGCTCCTCGGAGAGGTCCTGGGTCATCCGCACGAGGTACGGGCCGGCAAGCAGGGTGATGCCGACGAGGACCGCGAGGGCGGCCTGGAGCACCGAACCGAGGTGGGCGGCGGAACCCTGCAGCACGAAGATCGCGGTGGCACCGGCGGTGACCAGCAGGACCCCGCCACCCGCGCGCAGCAGGCTGAGCGTACGGCGCCGGCCGCCGACCTCGGCCCAGCGGGCACGGCGGGCGTTGTCCGCCTGACGCCAGACGAGGGCGACGCCCGCGCCGACGAGGACGACCGGGAAGAGATAGGCCTTGGCGCCGTCGCCCAGATTCACATTGCCGACGAAGACCAGCGCCACGACGACCATGAGGAGCAGGGCGACGATCTGGCCCTTGTCCGGCTTGCGGGCGACGAGTCTGCGGCGGCCGTCCGGCGAGGTCTCGGTGGAGACGAGGGACGGGGGCCGCTGACCGGCGACGCCGCCGACGCCGAGCGGCACGAAGAACCAGAACGAGGCGTACAGCAGGGCGCCGAGTCCGTCCGCGAGGAACAAGCCCACGAACACCAGTCGCACCCAGATCACCGGCAGGCCGAGATGCCCGGCGAGCCCCCGCGCCACTCCGCCGAGCCAGCGTCCGTCACTGCTGCGGTAGAGCTTGCGCGGCGGCCGCGGGTCCTCGACTGACACTGCTGCGGCTTCCGGCATGCCACCGATGTTCACACGGCCCGCCGCCCAGGGCATCAGGGTCGGCCCCCGAGACTCCCCTGATCTTCGGAAACGCCGTGGCTCAGGGGCCTTTCGCGGTGTCGGGGTCGGGGTCGAACACTCCCCCGGTCCCTGTCCGGGCGGATTTCAGGGTTCGGCCAGGGTCGTCCCGACTGCCATCGGCGGCCCGCGCCGGGCAGCATGGACGCATGACAGATCACGAGCACGCCGCGACGGGTCCGGGACCCGGCTCCGGCCCCGGCCCGGCAGCGGGCGGCGGGCCGCAGGACGCCGTGCCCGCCGCGGGTGCCGCGTCGTCGCCGGGTGCCACGTCGTCGGGTGCCGCACCGGGCGACACCCTCACGGCCGCGCCTCCGCACCGGTTCCGACGGGACCGGCGGTTCAAGGTGCTCGCGGGGGTGTGCGCGGGGCTCGGGCGGCAGTGCGACATGGACCCGGTGATCTTCCGGATCACCCTCGCGGTGCTCTCGGCGACGGGCGGCATCGGCCTCATCTTCTACGGCTTCGCCTGGCTCTTCGTCCCGTACGACGACGAGGAGGAGAACGAGGTCCGCAAGCTCTTCACCGGCCGGGTCGACGGCCAGGCCCTGGCGGCCGTGCTGTTCGCGCTGGTCGGCTGCGGTGTGTTCCTGTCGATGCTGAGCAACGCCAGTGTGCTCACCTTCGCCGTCGTCCTCTCCCTCCTGCTGGCGGGCGCGGGGTACTGGTCGCAGCAGCGCGGCGCCCCCGACCCCGACCCGCTGGCCGCCCAGGCCGTCGCCGACGCCCCGCCGGAGGCCCAGGCACCGCCGGTGCCCGCCGCCTACCCCTCCTGGTGGCGCGACCCGATCGTCAAGGACGGCACCCACGTCGGTGGCACCGGCTATCTCTGGGGCCCCGGCGACTCCCGCACCCGCGACATCACGGACGCGGTCCACATCAGCCTCGGCCCTTCGTACCCGCACTGGCCCCAGGATCTGCGGCCCCCGCGCCCGCCCGCCCCGAAGCACCTCGGTCCGCGCTGGATCGGCGGCTGGGTCTTCCTGCTCGCCCTGCTCGCGGGTGCGCTCGGCGCCGCCTCGCGATGGGACGACCAGGCGCTCGGCACCAGCCTGCAGATGGGTCTGGCCTGTGCGCTCGTGGTCTTCGGCCTGGGGATAGCGGTCAGCTCGTTCCTGGGGCGCACGGGGGCGGGCTCGGTGTTCCTCGCGATCGTCACGGCCGGCCTGCTCGCCGCCTCGGCGGCCCTGCCCAAGGACCTCACCACCCACTGGGAACGCCTGACCTGGCAGCCCACGGCGGTGGCCCAGGTGCAGCCGAACTACGACCTGGGGAACGGCGTGGGCACGCTCGACCTGACCCGGCTGCGGCTGGCCAAGGGGCAGACGGTGACGACGCACGCCGAGGTCGGCATCGGGCAGTTGAAGGTGATCGTGCCGTCGGACGTGACGGTGAAGCTGAGTGTGGACGTGGGCGTCGGGGACATCCAGTTGCCCGGTGACGGCAAGAAGGACGTGGACGTGGAACCGGGCAAGCACAAGCAGGTCACTCTGACCCCGGCGACGGGCGCGAAGAGCACCGGCACGCTGGACCTGGACCTCCGGGTCGACGTCGGACAGGCGGAGGTCAGCCGTGCTGCGTCATGAGTTCCGGCCCGGGAAGCTGGTCGTCGGTCTCTTCCTCGTCGCCGCGGGCGTGGCCTACGCCGGGGACGCGGGCGGGCTGTGGGTGACCGAGTGGTTCGCGGCGATCCCCCTGGTCGTCGCCGGCCTGGTGCTGGCCGGCGTGGTGGCGGGCATCAACGGAGCGGTCCGCAGACGACGCAGGGCCGACCGTACGAGCACGGCCGACCCCGGTCCTGAGATATCCGGCTGACGGTTGACTAGCGGTAGCCGCCCGTCCGTTGCCGTCGCCTCGCTCGTAGCGCCGCGTCCAGGGAGAACACGGAGGCGCCCGCGAGGACGAGGGGCAGCCAGGCCATCAGGTAGGCGAGGTCGTTGCCGTAGTAGTACGGGTTGGACTGCCAGCTGACGGTCAGCCACAGGCTGAGGGAGATCAGCGCGCCGCCGAGTGCGGCGATGCGGGCCAGCAGGCCGATCAACGTGCCGATTCCTACGGCGAGTTCACCGAAGGCGATGGCGTAGCCGAAGCCGACGGGATTCTTCAGGGACAGGTCGACCAGGGCCGGGATGGCGGACGAGTCGCGGACCGCGCGCATCGTCTCGCCGACCGAACCGGCGCCGGAGGCCTTCATGAAGTCGCTGTTGGTGAGTTTGTCCAGGCCTGCGTAGATGAAGGTGACGCCCAGGAAGACGCGCAGTGGGAGGAGGGCGTATCGGGTGGCGGTGTCCCGCCAGTTCCCGTCGCCGTCGAGGTACGGGGTTTGCGTATCCATTCGAGTGCCGTGAGTCATCGCCCTTAGCCGCCTCTCGCCCGCCGTTGACCCCTCAACAGACCATACGTACGAAAAGGGGGACCCGCTCAACCATGCTTCGGACAGTTTTTCGGACTTCGGCCGAGTTCGGGCGGCGGTCCGCCGCGTTCTATGGATATTCAGATGTGGGCCCGGATCTGCCGCACAGGGTGCCCGAGGGCTTCGGAGACGGCCGACAACTCGTCATCGCCGAACCGAATGAGGCGTCCTGGGTTCCAGACGGCGATCTCGAAGCGGGCGAAGCCGCACGGCCAGTCGTATTCGAGGGCGTCCAGGGAGGTGGCGGCGGCGCAGCAGGGGGCGGTCACGGCGAGGGTCGGGAAGCCGTCGGGGTGGTGCTCGACCAGGTCGGCTTACCACTCCCTGTCGATCGAGGCGCCGCAGTGGGGGCACCCGATGCGTTCCAGGTTGCCTCCGCAGTCCACGACGGTCGGGGTGGCGTACCAATCGACGTCGATCTGCGGATCGTCGTCGGTGTCCGGGTCGTCCGCAGCAGCATGGTGGCGCGAGGACAGCCGGGTCACCAGGGCCGCCGCGCGCTCGCCGGCCTCCCGCCCGGGCTGCCAGTGGGGGTCGGTCGGGAGGACGGACAGGACGTCGTCGCTCATGGGCCGTCTCAGTCCGTCACGTCGACGACGCAGGCGTTGGTCTCCACGCCCGCCGCGGTCACGACCTGTACTTCCACGCGTCCGGGCTCGACGTCCACGGGGACCGGGACGGTGAGCAGGGTGTCCGTCGGGTTGGAGAAGCCGCCGGTGACCGGGACCAGCGGGACATGGACGTTGACCGGGCCGATGCGGACGACCATGCGGGAGAGCCGGTCCGCGGTCTGGGCGCCCGGGGGCACGAAGCCGGCACCGCGGATCTCGATGTCGTCGCCGGTGCGGATGGGGGCGTCGAGGTCGCCCGCCTCCCGGGAACGCACCACGGAGAGGATGACCGGACGGCCGCCCTCCGCGTACTTGCCGGCCAGGTATGTCGCGGCGGAGATGAGGACCACCACCGCCAGCCCCCAGGGAAGGTCGGGCAGTTGGTCGGGGCGGCGGGCGAGTCGCACGGCCGCGAAGACGAGGGCGACGGCGCTGATCGCGACGTACTGGATGTCTGCGAAGGTGCCGCGGCCGGCGTCGTCGGTGAGGAGGTCGGCCGCGCGCGGGCGGTCGGCGGGGATCTTCTGGAGGCGCTGGCCGAGGACCCGCAGGCCGACGACCCGGCGCACGAGTACGGCGATCGCGCAGACCACGGCGAGGACGGTCACCACACCGGCGCCGCGGGCGAGTTCGAGGCCGGAGATGAGGGCGTCGCGTTCGGCGTGGTCGGAGGCGGCGGCGAGCCGGCCGGCCAGGACCAGCACCGCGTACGCCACGAACAGCACCCAGGACACGGCCACCGCGCGGGAGGTCGACAGCCGGTTGTCCTCACCGATGACCGGGGCCAGCGCCCCGCCGCGGGCCCGGTGGAACCAGGAGGCGGCACTCAGCGCGCCGGCGACCACGAGCGCGGCCAGCAGCCCGGCCGTGCGGGCCGCCGTCCAGCCCGCGCCGATCGCGGTGAGCGCCTGCACCAGGAGCAGCGCGACGAAGCCGCCCCACACGGCGAAGGCCGTGCGGTGCCACAGGCGCGCCAGCCAGGCGCCGCCCTCGGCCCGGCCGCGTTCGGCGACGGCGTCGGCGGACTGGGTCAGTTCGTCCGAGACCCACTGCCGGGAGGCGGACGCCGAGTGCGCCACCGCAGCCGGCAGCCCCT
This sequence comes from Streptomyces sp. NPDC050549, assembly GCF_040655035.1. Classification (NCBI taxonomy): domain Bacteria; kingdom Bacillati; phylum Actinomycetota; class Actinomycetes; order Kitasatosporales; family Streptomycetaceae; genus Streptomyces; species Streptomyces sp. NPDC050549. Next base: position 123,125 of record NZ_JBFAJD010000008.1, on the reverse strand, counting down.
CGCCGGCCGCGAAGCCGTCCCGCTTGACGAGGAACGCGGCGACCGCGCGCCGATGCCCCTCGCGTGCTCCGTGCGGGCAGCCCCCACAGGTGCAGCCACCTCCGTGGGCACCGATGTGCTCGCCGCCCTGTCTCGCCTCCTGCACCGCCACGCCCGACGCCTGCCTTCCCCACGACCCTCATGGACCTCGGCCCTCGACACCGGGCCCTCGTGTTCGGCGACCGGCTCCGAAGCCTTTGGCCACCGCCTTGCAACTCCCGCACGACAACAGCGGATTGTGCCCTACGGGACACGGCTCGCGTCCGGCAGGTCTGGTCAGCGCGGGTGAAGTGAGCGCCGCCGTGTTGACCCGGCTGCGAGAATTTCCCTATGGCCGAGATCATCCAGCGCGACGGGACCTGGGCCTTCGACGGCACAACGGTCAGGATCACACCGGGACTTCACCGCTCCGTGCCACTTTTCCGGCAGACGTACGGCGAGATCGCGGTGCCCCTCGAAGCCGTCGCGGGCGTCGTCTACGAACCCGAACGCAAGCGTGGCCGGCTGCGGCTGAGGCTGCGCGAGGGTGCCGATCCACTGTTGCAGGCGACCGGTGGGCGGCTGCCGGACGCGGCGGATCCGTACCGGCTGATCGTGGACATCGACCGGTCCGGGGTCGCCGAGTACGTGGCGGAGGAGATCCGGCACGCGCTGCTCCTGGACCAGATCCCCAAGGAACCCACCAAGGCCTATCTGCTGCCCGGTCCGCCGGTCCCCGTCTCGGTCCGGTCCTCCGACGGCACGGTGTCCTTCGACGGCGCGCAGGTGCGCATCGACTGGGCGGACACCTCCGAGCGCGTCAAGCGGGCCACCGGGCCGCGGATAGTCGCCGTGGGCGATCTGGTGCAGGTGGAGTGGTTGCCCAACTCCGGTTACGAGGACGGGTTCATGCGGTTCGTGACCCGGGAGACGGTGTTCTCCAAACTGCCGCCGGAGAAGGACCCGTACGCCCTCGACCTGTGGGGCAGCACCCGCCGTGACCTGCTCACCGCGCTGGTGGCGACGGCGGTGACCGCTCGGCTGCCGCATCCGTCGGTCCGTGAGCGGGAGAACGGCGAGTTCACGGACCGGCCCCCGCGTGCGGCCTCGGTTCCGCCCCCGGTCGACCATCACGACGTACTCCTGCGCAGGCTGCGGGAGTTGGGCGAACTGCACCGGGAAGGGGTGCTCACGGACGAGGAGTTCACGATGACCAAGGCGGCGGTGCTGCGCGGTTTCAGATAGGGGGTGTCAGCTGAGGAGGTCGGGTTCGCTGCGGCTGATGTCCTGCCACAGGGGCTGGTAGTTGATCCATGCGACGAGGTCGCCACCGGTCTGTTCGCGGGTGGCGACGGCGAGTTTGTGGTCGATGAGGAGGGGTCTGCCGGCCGCCTTCGCGAGGAGCTGGACCTGGCAGGAGCGTTCCATGGACAGGAACCACCAGGCCGCCGCGTCCACCGAGTCGCCGACGGTCAGCAGACCGTGGTTGCGCAGCACGAGCGCCTTGCGGGAGCCCAGCCCGGCGGCGATCCGCTTGCCTTCCTCGGCGTCGACGGAGACACCGCTGTAGGCGTCGTAGAGCGCGTGGTCCTCGTAGAAGGCGCAGCTCTCCTGGCTGATCGGGTCGAGGAAGTCGCCGAGGGCGGAGAGGGCGCGGCCGTGCACGGAGTGGCAGTGGGCGACGGCGACGACGTCCGGGCGGGCGGCGTGGACCTGGGAGTGCACGGTGAAGGCGGCCTGGTTCACATGGTGGCCGCCCTGGAGCACCTGGCCCTCCGAGTTGGCGAGCACCAGGTCGCTGACGGTGACATGCCGGAAGGGCATCCCGAAGGGGTTGACCCAGAAGCAGTCGGTGAACTCGGGGTCGCGGGCGGTGATGTGCCCCGAGACCCCGTCCTCGAAGCCGAGCCGGCCGAACAGGCGCAGGGCGCCCGCGAGCCGTTCCTTGCGGTGCCGGCGTTCGTCCTCGACCGACTCGTGCATCGGCGGCATGGCGAACCGCAGCCGGTCGGTGGGCAGGGGGGAGGGCGGCGTCGGCCCGTGCATCGGTCCTCCAGCACTGGGTTTGTCGTAAGGGCGAGAAGTTACCGCCGGTCGGTCGAAAAGGGCAGTGCAGGTGGGTAAAGAGGACAGAGGTTGTCGGTTATCGGCGGAACACTCGCCGTATGACAGCGAACTGGGCCACCTTCACCGCCGCCGAACCGGACCTCGCCGCGACCGTCGAAGAGCGGTTCGGCGCCTTCACGCATCACGTCCTCGCGACCCTGCGCAAGGACGGGTCGCCGCGTACGACCGGGCTCGAAGTGCGTTTCCTGGACGGCGAGTTGTGGCTGGGTATGATGCCCGACTCGCTCAAGGCGCTGGATCTGCGGCGCGATGCGCGCTTCGCGCTCCAGGCGAATCCGGGGCCGGGCACGGACACGCACGGCGGGGACGTACGGGTGAGCGGGCGGGCGGTGGAGGTGACGGATGCCGTGGTGAAGGGGGCGTACATGAAGGAGGTGGAACCGCCGGAGCCGTTCCACCTCTTCCGCACCGAGTTGACCGAGGTCGTGCGGACCTACGTCGAGGACGAGAAGTACCTCGTCGTGCAGGTCTGGAAGCCCGGAGGGCCGGTGCGGACCCTCAAGCGGACCTGAGTCCCCGGAGGGCTCACTCCCACTCGATGGTCCCCGGGGGCTTCGAGGTGATGTCGAGGACGACCCGGTTGACGTCGGCGACCTCGTTGGTGATGCGGGTGGAGATCTTCGCGAGGACGTCGTACGGCAGGCGGGACCAGTCGGCCGTCATGGCGTCCTCGGAGGAGACCGGGCGCAGGACGATCGGGTGGCCGTAGGTGCGGCCGTCGCCCTGGACACCGACGCTGCGGACGTCCGCGAGGAGGACCACCGGGCACTGCCAGATGTCGCGGTCGAGACCGGCCGCGGTCAGTTCCTCGCGGGCGATGGCGTCGGCGTCACGGAGCAGGTCGAGGCGGTCCTTGGTGACCTCGCCGACGATACGGATGCCGAGGCCGGGGCCGGGGAAGGGCTGGCGCTGGACGATCTCGTCCGGCAGACCGAGCTCCTGACCGACCATCCGGACCTCGTCCTTGAACAGCTTGCGCAGCGGCTCGACCAGCTTGAACTCGAGGTCCTCCGGGAGGCCGCCGACGTTGTGGTGGGACTTGATGTTCGCGGTGCCGGTGCCGCCGCCGGACTCGACGACGTCCGGGTACAGCGTGCCCTGCACCAGGAAGGCGACCTCGGGGCCCTCGTCCGCGATGATCTCGGCCTGCGCCTGCTCGAAGACGCGGATGAACTCGCGGCCGATGATCTTCCGCTTCTGCTCGGGGTCGGAGACCCCCTTGAGCGCGGTGAGGAAGCGCTCCTCCGCGTCCACGACGACGAGCTTGACGCCGGTCGCGGCCACGAAGTCCTTCTCGACCTGCTCGGTCTCGCCCTTGCGCATCAGCCCGTGGTCGACGTAGACGCAGGTCAGCTGGTCGCCGATGGCGCGCGCGACCAGGGCGGCCGCTACGGCCGAGTCGACACCGCCGGACAGACCGCAGATGGCGCGCTTGTCGCCGACCTGCTCACGGATCGCCGCGACCTGCTCGTCGATCACATTGCCGGTGGTCCAGGACGGGGTCAGGCCCGCGCCCCGGTACAGGAAGTGCTCCAGGACCTGCTGGCCGTGCGTGGAGTGCATGACCTCGGGGTGGTACTGGACGCCGTAGAGCTTCTTCTCGTCGTTCTCGAAGGCGGCGACCGGGACGACGTCCGTGGACGCCGTGACCGTGAAGCCCTCGGGGGCGGCGGAGCAGGCGTCGCCGTGCGACATCCAGACGGACTGCTCGTCGGGAGTGCCTTCGAAGAGGGTGGAGGACGACCGGGAGACGTGCAGGGGCGTACGGCCGTACTCGCGGGCGCCCGTGTTGTCGACGGTGCCGCCGAGGGTCGTGGCCATCAGCTGGAAGCCGTAGCACATGCCGAAGACCGGGACGCCGGCCTCGAACAGTTCGCGGTCCAGGCGGGGGGCGCCCTCCGCGTACACGGACGAGGGGCCGCCGGAGAGGATGATCGCCGCCGGGTTCTTGGCGAGCATCTCGGCGACCGGCATGGTGCTCGGCACGATCTCGCTGTAGACCCGGGCCTCGCGGACGCGGCGGGCGATGAGCTGGGCGTACTGCGCGCCGAAGTCGACGACCAGGACGGTGTCGGGGGCGGGGGTCGCTGACACAGGAGCCTTCCGGCGGTTGGGCGGGGGTCTTGGGTACCGATTCTAACGGGGCCTGCGTGGGACATCTGGTCGTCCCGGGGCTCCGCCCCCGGACCCCCGGGACCTGTGCCCACCCACCGCCCGACCCGGTGGGCTGGATGGGCGCCGTAGAAGCCACCACCCGACCCGGCCCGCCGCAGAAGTGCTGTGGCATACTCGCCCCATGCTCACGCACCCGACCTTCCTCTTTACCTATGGCAACCGGCCCGCCGGCTGCCATGGTCGAGCTGCTTGAGCTACTGACAAGCGACTTTCCAGGCGCCCCGGGCCGACAAGGCCCGGGGCGCCTGTCGTTTCCCGGTCCGTCGGTCCAGGCGCTCCCACCACAAGGAGCCCGGAATGACCACCTCCACCCCCGAGCAGACCATCGCCGACGCCCGAGAGCGGATCGACGCTCTCGACGACCGGATCATCGGGCTGATCCAGGAACGGGTCGCCGTGTCCGCCGTCGTGCAGGAGACGCGGATCGCCTCCGGTGGCCGGCGTGTGCACCTGTCGCGGGAGAACGAGATCCTCGGCCGCTACCGGGACGCGCTCGGCAAGCCCGGCACCTCGCTCGCGATGACGCTGCTCGAACTGTCGCGGGGGCGGATCTGAGTTCGAGCCCCGTCTCACCCGTACGGCGCGTGACCGTCCAGGGAACCGCTTCGTTGGTGGGGGTGTCCGTGCCAGCCAGGGGCGGGCCCGAAAGAACCACGCGTGGCTCGCTGGGGCGATGAGACGTACGGATCGTGCCGTACGTCGTGGGACCTCGCTCCAGGGTCGTGACCGGACGGCAGGGGACAGCAGCCCGGTCACCCAAGAGAACGGTCGGCTCCGGGGACGCCCGGGGCCGCCCGGCGGAAACTGCAAAAATGCACAAAGCCGGATCGAACGGTTGCGGTCGTCGTCTCCATCCAGCACGATGCGTAGAAGCCCCCCGAGTTCACCCCGAGCTCCTCTCTGAGCCCCAAGTCCCGTAGCAGCCAACCGCATTGCGGCACACCGTCCCACCGCCAAAGGTCGAGACCAAGTGCGCGCCCCGTGTGCGCCGGGGCGCCGACCCGGGGCACTTGAGACAACTTGAGACCAGCGGCGCAACCCCCCGGCGCCGCTCCCAGGCACCGGCGCTGCCCTGACGTCGGTGCTGACGGAGAAGGGCCCCGCGGCTCCGTCCCGCGGGGCCCTTCGCTTGCGTTCCTGCGCGTTCTCGCGCGCTCCTAGGTCCGGCTCACCGTCCCGCAGGATTCCTGCCCCTTGCCGATGTCCCGGCTGCGGTCGTACGGGTCGGTCGTCGGGCCCGTGGGTGTCGCGCCCGTGGGGGACGACGTGGCGTCGGAGTCGAACTGCGGGTGCAGATAGCCGTCGTAGACGTCGCAGGCCGAGTTTCCGAAGTCCGCGTTGTTGAGGGTGAGGGTCAGCAGGCCGGGGGTGACCCGGTAGCGGGCGGGGTCGAGGATCTCGGTGTCGATCACCCGGCGGACGATCGTGCGGGCGACCTCGGTGGAGCCGTCGGTCCGGACCAGCGGGTAGACGAAGGTGTAGTCGGCGTGGACGGTGACGCCCCCGCTGGAGTCCTTCGCGAAGGTGATGCGGCCGCGGGTCTTCACCACTTTGCCGACCAGCCGTACGTCCTTGGGGTCGAAGCGGCTGAACAGCAGTGTGGGGTCGTCGGCCTTGTTCGGGGCGGCCAGCGAGGCCTTCAACTGGTCGAGCACCTTGGGCTGCTTCGGGTCCAGGACCGCGAGCACGGCGGACGGGCGGTCGCCGCGGATCGTCTTCGGGTCGAGGTTGGCGGCGACGAGCAGGTTCTTCGTCTGCTGGAGAGCCAGTTCCACCCGGTCCTTCGAGAACGTGCCCACGGCGGTCGCCTTCGGCAGGATGATGCCGGCCGCGCCGTCGGCCCAGCTCAGAGCGGGTGAACCGGCGAACGGCCGGTCCAGGGTGGGTATTTGGGGGTCGACGCTGGAGGGCGCGGCGGTCGGGGCGGCGGTTTCAGGGGCGAGCGGGGACGCGGAGTCCGGATCCGCCTTGGCGCCGAAGGGGTCGCCGGGCAGCAGCGACGGTCTCATCGCGACCACGACGACGGCCACGGCGAGCGGGACGCCCAGTACGGCCCACAGGCGACGCCTGCGCCGGGCCCGCCCGTTCATCTCCTGCCAGGCCGGACCGGTACGCCAGCCCTCGGGCTGCTCGGCCTTCTTCAGTCGTTCGGTGACCTCGCGGGCGCGCGCGGACGGTTCCTTCTGGGCGGAGGCCCGGATGTCACGCTCGGTGTCACGGGCGAACTTGTCCCAGACGTCGTCGGGGATCTCCGGGGTCGAGGACGGTTCCTCGGACGGTTTGTCAGACACCAGGTAGTTGTAGGCGCCCGAAAGCGCGTTCACAAGCAGAACATGGGTGTGACACAGCCCACATAAGAAGCGCGTGAGGATCGACACAACCATTCACAGGTTTCCCGGGTCACACCTGCAGAACAAGGGCCACACCCGCGCCCCACACGCGGAGCCCTCCGACCCAGCGTGCTGCACTGTCGTCGCAGCACTCCGGACTTCTTGAGGACTTCATGAAGCTTCGCCGTGTCATGGCCGCGGTCGCCGCGACGGCCGCCATAGCCCCCCTCGCCCTGCTGTCGGCGCCGGCCGCGTTCGCCGACGGCGGCTCGCCGGACACGTCGTCCAGCAGCCCCGCGGCCGAGGACAGCAGCCCGGCGGCCGACGCGAGCACCCCTGCGGCCGACAACAGCACTCCCGCCTCGGACACGAGCAGCCCGGCGGCGGACACCAGCACTCCCGCCCCGGACACCAGCTCCCCGGCTGCGGACACCAGCAGCCCCGCCGCGTCGGACTCCCCGAGCGGCAGTGCGTCGCCGAGCCCGTCCGCGTCGCCGAGCAAGCCGTCCGACGACTTCGACCCGTACGCGGACTGCAAGACGTTCGACCTGGACGAGAAGCTCTCCGCGTCGATCACCGGGCTGCCGAACAAGATCGTCGCCGGTTCCGGGTGGCACACCTTCAAGTTCGTGGTGAAGAACGCCTCGGACAAGGACCTGCAGAACGTCTGGATCAACGCGCTCACCGAGTACAGCGACGACGTGAACGAGGACTCCTCGCTCATGCTCGACCTGGCCGAGATCCAGCTGAAGCAGGACGGCAAGTGGACCGACTCCTACCAGGAGACCGTCGGCTCCGGCAGCGACGAGACCACGCTGTCCGGAAGCATCGTCGCGGTGCTGCCCACCCTGGAGAAGAAGTCCTCGACCACGCTCGACCTGCGCGTGAAGATCAAGTCCTCGGCCCCCGCGGGCTCGTCGTTCGCGCTGAGCCAGGCGGTGTACGCGGGCAAGGGTGAGTCCTGCTACGTCAACGGCGACTACTACGAGTTCTCCGTCCTCGCCGCCGGCAGCAGCGACCCGGGCGACGTCGGCGACGCCAAGCCGACCGGCCAGAAGCCGACCGGGACCAACGACGTGAAGCCGCAGGGCTCGGTCAACGAGGCCACCGGCAACCTCGCCGAGACCGGCTCCAGCTCCGCCCTGCCGGTGATCGGCCTCGTGGGCGGCGCGGCGGTCGTCGCGGGTGCCGCCGCCGTGGTCATGGTGCGCCGCCGCAAGACCGGAGAGAGCGCGTAACACGTAGCTCGCCCAACACAGAAGGACCTGCGCTCGGAGGGGGGCGCAGGTCCTTCTGTGTGTCTCCGCCTCTACGGCGACTGCCGCTTGTCTTCTACGACTTCGGTGGCACCGTCGGCATCCCCAGGAACGGCAGCCGCAGCGCGCCGAACGCCCCCTCGGGGACCGCCGGTCGACACGGTTCCACCGGCTTCAGCCGTTCGTACGACGCCCCTTGGCGCGGACGCGGGTCCGGCTCCCCCTTGTTGGGCCAGTACGACATCGCACGCTCGGCCTGCGCGGTGATGGTGAGCGACGGATTGACGCCGAGGTTCGCCGAGACGGCCGCGCCGTCGACGACCGAGATGCCGGGGTGGCCGTAGAGGCGGTGGTACGGGTCGATCACGCCGGTCTCGCGGGAGGCGCCGATGGGGCAGCCGCCGAGGAAGTGGGCGGTGAGCGGGGTGCCCATCAGTTCGCCGACGTTGGAGCCCGCGAAGCCGTTGATCTCGGCGGCGATGGCCGCCGCGGCCTCCGAAGCCGCCCTGATCTGCTTGGGGTTGGGGGCGCCGTGACCCTGACGGGCCGTCAACAGCCCCTTCCCCACGCCGTCCTGCTTCAGATACGTGGTCAGGGAGTTGTCCAGCGACTGCATCACCAGGCCGATGATGGTCCGTTCCGACCAGCGACGGTTGGAGAGGGAGCGAAGGACCAGGAGCGGGTGGCGGGCCGCGTTCGCCAGCCAGGCCAGCACTCTCGACGAGCCCTCCGCGTACGGGACCTGGAGGATCGAGAGGCCGCCCATCGAGTTGGAGCCCTTGCCGTAGCGGACCGGCTCGACGTGGGTGTTCTCGTCGGGGTGGATCGAGGAGGTGATGGCGACTCCGCGGGTGAAGTCGGCCTTCGGGGTGCCGGTCGCCATGCGGTAGCGGCGGTCGTTCGTCTGGGCGCCGACCAGCGCCTCCGAGTTGGTGCGGGTGAGTTCGCCCAACTTCTCGGAGAGGTACGGCAGTTGGCCGCCCGCCTTCATACGGTGCAGGAGGGTCTGGGTGCCGTAGGTGCCGGCGGCGAGGACGACCCTGCGGGCCTTGAAGGTACGGCCCTTCGACGACTTCCTCGCGTCCGTGGGCAGGGTCGCCACCGCGTAGCCGCCCTGCGAGTCGTCCGTGACGGACACGACCGTCGTCATCGGGTGGACCTCGGCGCCCGCCTTCTCGGCGAGGTGGAGGTAGTTCTCGTTGAGGGTGTTCTTGGCGCCGTGCCGGCAGCCCGTCATGCATTCGCCGCACTCGGTGCAGGCCTTGCGGGCCGGGCCCGCGCCGCCGAAGTACGGGTCGGCCACCTGCTCGCCGGGCCTGGCCTTCGCGGTGCCGTCGGCGTCCTCGCCGTCGCCGAAGAAGACGCCCACCGGGGCCATGTGGAAGGTGTCGCCCACGCCCATCCGCTGGGCCGCGGCCTTCAGATGGACGTCGGAGGGGGTCATCGTCGGGTTGAGCCGTACGCCGAGCATGCGGCGGGCCTGGTCGTAGTACGGGGCCAACTCCTCCTGCCAGTCCGTGATGTCGCGCCACTGGGGGTCCTCGAAGAACGGTTCGGGCGGGACGTACAGGGTGTTGGCGTAGTTCAGGGAGCCGCCGCCCACGCCCGCGCCGGCGAGGACCATGACGTTGCCCAGCAGGTGGATGCGCTGGAGGCCGTACATGTGGAGCTTGGGGGCCCAGAGGTAGTTCTTCAGGTCCCAGGAGTTCTTGGGGAGGGACTCGCGGGTGAAGCGGCGGCCGGCTTCCAGGACACCTACGCGGTAGCCCTTCTCCGTCAGGCGCAGGGCGGTTACGGAACCACCGAAGCCCGAGCCGACGACGATGACGTCGTAGTCGTAGGTGTCCTGCGGCACATGCTCTCCTCGTTGAGAACCGTTGAGAACCAGGGATTTCTACTTGAGACGCAAGGCCTTCATCACCTTCAGGCTGCGGCTCATGAACTGCGCGTACGCCTCGTCGGTCATTCCCAGTGACGGGGCCATCGGCAACAGCCGCTGCTGGGCGACCGTTTGGGCCTCCGTGTACTTGAGGATGCCCTCGGAGCCGTGGCGGCGGCCGAGGCCGGAGTCCTTCATGCCGCCCATGGGGGACTGGACGCTGCCGTAGGCGGAGGCGTAGCCCTCGTTGACGTTGACCGTGCCGGTGCGCAGGCGGGCGGCGACGGAGCGGCCACGGCGGCCGTCCTTCGTCCAGACCGAGGAATTGAGGCCGTAGGACGTGGAGTTGGCAGCCTCCACCGCCTCGTCCTCCGTCTTGAAGCGGTAGATGGAGACGACCGGGCCGAAGGTCTCCTCGCCGCAGACCGCCATGGGGGCCTCCACGCCGTCGAGGATGGTCGGTTCGAAGAAGTACGGGCCGATGTCCGGGCGGGCGACTCCGCCCGCGATCACCTTGGCGCCCTTGGCGACGGCCTCCTCCACGTGGCGCGTCACCGTCTCCAACTGGCGCTCCCCCACCAGCGATCCCATGTCGGCGCCGTAGGCGAGGGAGGTGCCCAGGCGCATGGCCTTGGTGCGGGCGGCGAAGCGCTCCAGGAAGGCGTCGGCGATCGACTCGTGGACGTACAACCGCTCGATGGAGATGCAGAGTTGGCCGGCGGAGGAGAAGCAGGCGCGGACCGCGCCCGCAGCCGCCTTGTCGAGGTCGGCGTCCTCCAGGACCAACATGGCGTTCTTTCCGCCGAGTTCGAGGGAGACGCCGACCAGCCGAGCCGCCGCGCCCTGCGCGACCTCGCGGCCGGTGCGGGTGGAGCCGGTGAAGGAGACGTAGTCGGCGTGCTTGACGACCTCGGGGCCGACGACCGGGCCCTCGCCCAGGACGACCTGGAAGACGTCGGCGGGCAGACCGGCCTCGATGAGGAGGTCACGGGCCCACAGGGCGGTCAGGCAGGTCTCGGTGTCCGGCTTCATGACGACCGCGTTGCCCGCCACGAAGGCCGGGAGGGCGTCGCCCACGGAGAGTTCGAGCGGGTAGTTCCAGGGGGCGATCTGGCCGACCACCCCGCGCGGGTGGCGGAGTTCGGTGACCTTGGTGAGGGTCGGGACGGCGCCGGTGTGCCGTTTCGGCTTGAGGTAGGCGGGGGCCTTGCGGCCGTAGTGGCGGGCCGCGACGGCGACGGCCTGCACCTCCTCGTGCGCGTGCAGCCGTGCCTTGCCGGTCTCCAGCTGGATCAGGTCGAGGACCTCGGCCTGGCGGGCGAGGACGAGATCGTGGAAGCGCAGCAGGACCGCGGCGCGCTGCCGTACCGGCGTCTGTGCCCACAGGGCCTGTGCGGCGCGGGCCGCGTCGAAGGCCTTCGCCACGTCCTCGGGGGTGGACTCGGGCAGGTCGGCGAGCTTCTCACCGGTGAACGGCGTGTGGTTGGCGGTCCGCCCGGAACCGGCCACACCCTTCGTGAGCTGGGCGACCAGCTCCGGGGTGACCACGTCGGCGGCGGTACGGGCGCCGATGGGGGCCGGCGCGAGGGGGTTTGTGCCGGTCGTCGTTTCCGTACCGGTCTTTTCCGGGGCCTGCGAGTCCGTCATGTGCGGCAGGGTATGCCGCCACGAGGGGTTTGGGTACCCGTCGGTAATCGGGATTCACCAGGCGCTCACACCGCGCCAGCGATCACTGGCAACGAATGCGCTGATCAGGGCGTTGTGCGGGGACGATCAACGCAGGATCGTCACCGGATCACTTTCCCGGGAGGGTGAGCCGGGCTCGGGCGCCCTTGAAGAGCGCGGTGCCCTTCTTCTCCGCGGGTGTGCCCTTGGGCATGTCCACGCGCAGTTCGTACATGCGGTGGTCCGCGGTGCGGACGATCAGGGCCATGGCGCGGGTGGGGACGCCGGACTGTCCGTAGGTGGTGTCTGCCAGGACGGCGTCCTTGTTCCCGTGGAAGCCGGTGCGGGTGTACTGCGGGTTCGCCGTGCCCTGGCCCAGGGCGTGCGCTTGGGCGAGGGGCGAGTCGGCGGCCCTGTCCCATTCGGTGAGGCGGACGCGGAGGGCGCCGGCGCCGTAGGTGACGGTGCGGCTGCCGGCTGCCGCCTGCGTCTCCAGAAGCTGGTACTGGGGTGGGAGGAAGAGGACCGCGTTCATACCGTCCCGCTGGTGGGCGGTCCAGGAGTCCGAGTCCTTGCCGAGGACTCTCTCCAGGACGGTGCCGAGGACGAGGGCCGCCAGCAGGAGCGCCCCGAGGGTGATGAAAAGGGTGCGGCGGGGGCGGGACTTGGGCTTGGGTGCGGGTGCCCGTTCCGGTACGGCGTCGGGGACGGTGGCCGCTTCTTCGGGCTCGGCGTCTGGCACCGCGTCCTGGGCGGCGACCGCCGGCTCAGGTACGTCCTTCCCCGCGGCCACCGCCTCCAGTACGGCGCCGACCTCCTCCGCCCCCGGCCGCTCCTCCGGGTCCCGGGCCAGCATCCGTACGATCAGCGGTCCGAGAGGGCCCGCCCGGGTCGGCTCGGGCGGTTCGCCGGACAGAATCGCGCCGAGGGTGGACTCCACGGTCGTACGGCGGAAGGGGGACGCCCCTTCGACGGCCGCGTACAGGAGTACGCCGAGGGACCACAGGTCGGAGGCGGGTCCGGCGCCGGTGCCGGACATGCGCTCGGGGGCGATGAACTCCAGCGAGCCGACGAACTCGCCGCTGGCGGTGAGGGATTCCTCGCCCTGGATGTGCGCGATGCCGAAGTCGGTGAGGACGACCCGGCCGTGGGGGCCGAGCAGGACGTTGGCGGGCTTCACATCGCGGTGCACTATCCCCACGGCGTGCGCGGCGCTCAGAGCGCCGAGGACGGCGCGGCCGATGCGCGCGGACTCGGCGGGCGCAAGGCGTCCGCGCCCGAGCAGTTCGTGCAGGGACTCCCCGCGCACCAACTCCATGACAATCCAGGGGAGTTGGTCGTCCTCTATGACGACGTCGTGGATGGCGACCGCGGAGGGGTGGTCGACCCGGGCGGCGGCGCGGGCCTCGCGGTAGAGCCGGTGGGCGGCGCGCTGGAACTCCTCGTCCTCCGGGTCGCCGGGCAACCTCGCCTGCTTGACGGCGACTTCGCGGTCCACGAGTTCGTCGAAGGCCCGCCATACGGTACCCATGCCGCCGGAGCCGATCCGTTCCAGCAGCCGGTAGCGACCGCCGACCAGCCGTCCGTCGCGCACCTGTTCGCCGACTTCGCTCATGCCCCATCAGTACCGTGCCGGATACGCCCTTGTCGACGCGCGTCCTACTTCCCGAGCACCAGCGTGTCGCCCGCCCGCCGCACCTCCGCGACACCGCTCCCGCCGAAGTGCGCCGGAATCACCAACTCCCCTTCGTCCGCCGCCCGTTCGAGTACGCGCCGTCGGCTCCGGGCGGCCTGCCGGGGATCGAGGCAGAAGCAGCTGCTGCACTCGGGGTGCGCGATCTGGACCGGGCTGTGCAGCAGGTCCCCCACGAACACGGCCCGTTCACCGCCGGAGGCGACCCGGAGGACGGAGGAGCCGGGGGTGTGCCCGGGCGCGGACTCCAGTGTGAGGTGCTTGTCGACGCGGTGGGTGCCGTCCCACAGGGTGGCCAGCCCGGCGCGGTGCACGGGCGCGACGCTGTCCTCGTAGGTCAGTCGGTCGTCGGGCCGTACCGCGCCGCCGTAGTGGTTCTCGGGGCCGAAGTGGAAGTCGTCGGCGGCGGGGAGGAGATAGCGCGCGTTGGGGAACATCGGCTGCCAACTCCCGTCCACGTCATGGGTGTTCCAACCGACGTGGTCGCCGTGGATGTGGGTGTTGACGACGACGTCGACCTCCTCCGGCCGTACGCCGGCCCGCGCCAGCCGCCCCGGCAGGTCGCCCTGGCTCATGTGGAACAGCGGATTGCCGGGCCGCTCCCGGCCGTTGCCGACGCCGGTGTCCACAAGCACGGTCCGCCCGGCACTGCGCAGCACCCAGGTCTGGAGCGCCACGACCGCGGGCATGTCGTGGTCGTCCGGCCACGCTTCGGGGGGCAGGTCCGGGACGAGGGTCAGGACAGGCACGTAGGGCCTCTCCCACTCGACGACTCGGACGACTTCGACGTCACCGATCATGAAGGTCTGTACGTTGTCCTCGGTCATGGAAATGAGCCTAGGAAGCCGGAGGTGAGTGCTTCAATGCGAGATCTACTCACTCTGATACGCATACAGCTCACCGGCGCACCTCTGCCGTAGTGTGCCCGTATGGACGTGGTGAGCGACGCGATCTCCGCCGTACGGACCGGGCGGGCCTCCTCAAACCGGCTGCGGGTGGGCGGGAGTTGGTGCACGCGGCTGGCGCCGTACGAGGGTGCGGGGTTCCATGTCGTGCTCGCGGGCGGGTGTCGGCTGGTGCCCGACGGGGGCGGTGAGCCGGTGGCGCTGGGCACCGGAGATGTCGTCCTGCTGCCGCGCGGTGCGGGACATGTGCTGGCGGACCCGTCCGGCGATACGACGCGGGCGGTGCCGTTCGAGGAGATGCGGCGGCCGGTCGGGGACGGGCCCGAGGTGGAGCTGCTGTGCGGGAAGTACCGGCTGGACCGGAGCCGTACGCATCCGCTGATGGCGGAGCTGCCGGAGGTGGTCCATCTGCCGAACCGGGTCGGCCGCCATCCCGAACTCCGGGCTGCCGTAGACCTGTTGGCACAGGAGCTGGACGAACGGCGGCCGGGGGCCTGTCTGGCGCTGCCGAGCCTGCTCGACCTGCTGCTGATCTACATGGTGCGGGCGTGGATGAGCGAGGCGGAGACGGGCAGTTGGCCGTCCGTGCTGGGCGATCAGGTGACCACGGCCGCGCTACGGGCGCTGCACTCCGACCCGGCCGCCCCCTGGACCAACGACCGGCTGGCCGCGGCGGCGGGTGTGTCCCGGGCGACGCTGGCCCGCCGGTTCACCGCGCTGGTGGGGCGGGCGCCGATGGCGTATCTGACGTGGTGGCGGCTGACGTTGGCGGCGACCCGCCTGCGGGACACGGACGCCTCGCTGGCAACTGTGGCCCGTGAGGCGGGATATGGGAGCCCGTACGCCCTGTCGCACGCGTTCAGCCGGGAGTTCGGGGTGACGCCGGGAAGGTACCGCGCATCCGGAGACCCTCAGTCCTAGTCGCGGTCGGGATCGTCGTACTCCTCCGCGAGCCGGAGTCCGAGGTCGGACTCCCACTCCAGGGCCCACCGCCGCAGTTCCAAGGTCTCCCCCGCGTCGAGTCCGTGCGCCGCGAACTCCTCGTCGCTCATCCAGACCACGCCCTCCAGCCGGTCCCGCAGGCCGAAGAGGTCGAACTCCGGCCCGGCGCCGCGCAGTCCGAGCTGTTCGAGTTCGATGACGGAGAAGTGGCGGCAGGCCGCGTGCACGGCGAGCACGTCCTGCGGCAGACCGCGGTCGGCGAGCGCGCGCACACTCGCGACCGCCAGGTCCTCGTGACTCGCCGTCTCCGGCGTCCGCACCGCCGGCTCCCCCTACCCCAGCGCCCGGTCAGGCATCCGAGCCGCCCAGTCGCAGCATCGCCAGCCGGGTCTGGTCCAGCACGCCGGCGTAGGTGTGGACCTCGTCGAGCTCACCGCTCAGGTAGTCCGTCCCGGTGCCCGCCGTGGCGCTCCGGCCGATCTGGAGGTCCCCGGTGGGGGTCCAGGTGTCCCTGCCCGTGACGCTCGCCGAGTCAGAGACATAGATGTCGCCGACGTACAGGCGCAGTTGGTCGGTCTTCTCGTCGTAGACCACCGCGAGGAACTCGTCCTCGCCCGCCCCGAACGCCGAGACGGGCGCGGTGACGGTGGTGGTCGGCGCGTCGGCGCTGTCCTCGTGGGCGACCACGGCCTGCCAGGACCTGGACGCGGCGACATAGCGCAGCGTGAACAGATCGGTGTGCTCGCCGGGCTGGGAGAGCACGGTCATGTCGTGCGTGGCCGTGTCCACGTCGATGCGCGCATGGGCCGTCACCGAGAAGCCCGCGTCGGTCGGGCGGACCACGTCCGGCGTGGTGGCGTAGTCGCCGTCGCCGTCCAGGAGGAGGTCGCCGTAGCCCACCATGGGGTAGCGCGCCGGGGTGCAGTCGGGGTTCACGTCGCAGTCGTCGGTGCCCGTGTTGATCGACGCGTCGCCCGCCAGGGTGAGCGGTTCGCCGCCCCCGTACTGGGGGCTGCTGCCGCCGGTCGCCGTCTCCAGGTCCCAGTAGCCCTGGCGCTGCGGGGTGCGCGCGGCGGCGGCCGTGATCTCCTCGGGGACGTACACGCGGTCCCAGACGTTCACGTCGGTGAGCAGACCGTGCCAGTGCGCGGTGCCGTCGGCGCCCCCGGTGTCTCCTTCGGAGCCGAGCCGCAGGGGGCCCGCGCCACCGGCCGCGACGGTGTTCTCAGCCGTCGCGAGAAGGTCTCCGTCGGCGTAGAGGCGGGCCGTGTGCTGCTCGGCGTCGTACACGCCGACGAGATGGGCCCACTCGCCCCGCTCGGGAGCACCGCCGGTGAGGTGTACGGAACCGCCGCTCGCGGTGGGGAGCGCGAAGGACCAAGTGGGCGCGCCGTCCGTGGAGTTGACCGCCAGACCGAGGGTGAAGCCGGTCCGGCTGACGGCGGTCGCGTCGCCGCCGAGGGCGTCCGGGCGGACCCAGGCGTCGACCGAGAAGATCTTCGCCGTGTCCACCGCCGAGTCGAGCGTGGCGTACGCCTCGTCCGTGCCGTCGAACCGGGCGGCGGAGGCGACGCCCGTCCCGGTGGGGCCCTGGGCGTCGGGGGTGACGCCGGTGCCGGTGTCCGCGCCGGAGTCGTGCTGCGGGTCCCAGTGGGTGACCGCGGCCCGGCCCGCCCTGACCCGGACGAAGTAGGTCGTCCTGGCGCTGACGTTCCCCGAGGCGTCGATCGCCTGGGCGTAGAGGTACGTCGGCCCGTTCGTCTGCGGCAGCCAGCGCAGGGAGACCGGGGCGCCGGGCTCGGCCGCCGTGAGGGTCTGCGGCAGGCCGCCCATCCACTCGTAGCGGTACGACACCACGTCGTCGGACGCCGAGTCGATGACGAAGGTGCCGTAACTGCCCACCCCGTCATGCTCGTTCGTGTCGTCCGGGTACTCCGCCGACGAGACGACCGGTGCCTGCGGCGCCTCGGTGTCGCCGGCCGCCGCAGCGACCCCGGTCAGAGCGGCGGTGGTCAGTGCCACGGCCGCGCAGGTCACTCCGGCGCGTCTCCACTCGGACGTCCTCAAAGTCGGTCCCCTCCCAAGATCCGGTAAAGAGAGGATGACCCTAACTGCCTCCACTGACAACGCAATTGAGCGCGGTGAACCCACCGCTCACAGGCTGTCGACGTCCAGGTTGACGATCGCCGCCCTCGCCACCTCGCGGCCCCGGGCCGTGAAGTCGCCCTTGCCCGGATAGCTGATGGTGAGCCGGTACATATCCCCGGCGGAGGTCTTGTAGTAGAGGATCCTCAGCTCGCGGGGAAGGGGGTTCTGGGTGTCGTCGGAGTCGTAGACGACGGTGTTCTCGGCGGACGGTTCGCCCCGGTAGGTGCCGGTCGGCTTCGGGACGGTCTCCTTGGCCTTGCCCATGTCGAGGTCGACGCTGCCGTTGGTCTTGAAGTCGCCGTTGTCCGAGTACATTTCGGCCGCCGCCGAGTCCTTGATGTACCCGTTGGGGTCCTCGGACTTCTTGTCGAGGCTCAGGAAGACCCAGATGCTGCCGCTCGGGTCGGTGTACGTGACCCAGTGGCTCTTGTCCGAAGTCCGGTCGGGGGTGGTCCTCTTGTACGCGGCGGGGACGGCCAGCGTCGCGGCCACGTCGGACTCGTGGTGCTTCTTCCAGCCGTCCGGGAGCGGCCCGGCGAACGGGTTCGCGATCACCAGGTACGCGGCCGCCACCGCACCGGCGACGACCGCGGCGCCGAGCCCGAGCCACGTCCTGCGGCCCAACCGGCTTTTCCCCGGGGCTCGTTGGACGTACCGCACCTCCTGCGTCGACGCCGGAGCCGGCGGGTTCGCCACCGCTTCGAGTACGGCGCGCACCCGGGCCGCGTCCGGGCGGCTCGCCGGGTCCTTGGCCAGCAGCCCTGTGATGAGCTCGGCGAGCGGGCCGGGCGCCGAAACCGGCGGCGCGGGCACGGAGTTGAGGACCGACTGCAGGGTGGCGGGGGTGTTGCTGCGACGGAAGGGGGAGACGCCCTCCGTCGCCGCGTACAGGACCACGCCGAGGGACCACAGGTCGGAGGCGGGTCCGGGGCGCTGACCCAACACCCGTTCCGGCGCGATGTATTCGGGCGAACCGACGAAGCCGCCGGTGTCGGTCAGGTTCGTCTCGCCCTCTGTCCGGGCTATCCCGAAGTCGGTCAGGACGACCCGGTCGTGGCGGCCGAGCAGGACGTTGTCCGGCTTGACGTCACGGTGCAGGACACCCGCCGCGTGCGCGGCTTCGAGGGCGCCCAGCACCTGGAGACCGATACGGGCCGCGTCGCGCGCGCCGAGGGTGCCCTCCTGCAGCACCTCGCCCAGCGAGCGGCCGGTCACCAGCTCCATCACGATCCACGGCCGGCCGTCGACGACGGCCACATCGTGCACGGTCACGACGGCCGGATGGTCGAGCCGGGCCGCCGCGCGTGCCTCGCGGCGCATCCGTTCGAACGCGTTGTCACGTTCGCGTTCGGGAAGATGATCCGGGACGCGGGGTTCCTTGACGGCAACCTCGCGGTCCATCGTCTCGTCCCGGGCCCGCCACACCGTGCCCATGCCGCCGTGCCCGAGCTTGCCGAGCAGGCGGTAGCGCCCGGCGATCAGAGGTCCGGTGCCACTGTCCCGCGAGGGCTGTGGCACCCTCGGTCTCGGCGGTTGCAGAACAAAACTCGTCGTCTCGTCGGACCCGCCGCCCCGTCCCCCGTCGCTGCTCATGGGTCCATCCATATCGCGGCGACCGCACCGGTATCCACAGGGAACGCGTTCCGGTCACACACCCGTGACTCGAACGGTCACCTATCTCCCTTTTGCTCCGGTACGAACATGTCGAGTCACGCCGGTACGAACGTGTCCAGCGCCACGTCGAAGTACTCCTTCGCCTCCCGCACCTTCCCGACCGGCGCCGACACCCACACGTCGTACATCCGGCCGCCCTCCTCCCAGCACAGGTCGTAGGTGTGCCGGGGCCCCTCCGCCGTGCTGAAGCCGTTCCAGGTGAACTCCCAGAGCGCGGCGGGGTGTCCGTAGTGGGTGGTGTCGGTGACCTTGCCGTCGTGGTAACCGGGGTTCGTGTCCGCCCCCTTGGCCGCCGCGCTCTTCATCACCGCGAGCGGGCCGCCCGCGTCGGGGTCGGACATCCTGATGCCGAGCCGGAAGGTCTCCCCCGGCGACATGTAGAAGATCCGCTCGCCCTGCGGGACGCGCGTGAAGTCCTCCGGTACGGCGAGCGCGAAGCCGTCGGGGTCACGGGCGACGCGGTAACCGGAGGGCGCGGTGGGGGTGTTGGCGGTCTTCGAGGGCGAGGGTGAGGCCGAGCGGGTGGGTGACGGTGACGTCGTACCGGCGCTCGTGGAGGTCAACGGCGCCGAACTCACCGGCGAGGAAGCCCCCTTGTCGCCCCCGCGCATCAACAGCGCCGCCGCCGACACCCCCGCACCCGCCATCGCCGCGACCAGTAGCGCGGCCACGAGGACACCGCGGGTGGAACGCCGAGGGGGTGGCACTTCCGTGACGGGGGGTGTGGGTGTCGGTATCGACGGTTTGGGTGGCGGCGCCAACTCCCGGAGCGGAACGTCCTGTTGGGTCGGTGTGTAACCCGGCGTCGGGTGCGCGGCGCGCCCGGCCGCCGCCTTCGGTGTGCGCCCCGTCTTCAGGAAGGCACGCAGCATCCGCTCCGCCTCCGCCGCCCCCAGCCGCCGTTCCGGATCGCGTTCGAGCAGTCCCCGTACGACGGGCAGCAGCGGCCGGGCCTCTTCGGGGGGCCGGATCTCGTCGAAGACGACGGCGTGCAGGATGCCGCCCAACGAGTCGCGCCGGAACGGCGATTCACCGCTCAGCACCGTGCACAGCAGCGCGCCCAGGGACCACAGGTCGGACGCGGGGCCGGTCCGCACACCGGACATCCGCTCCGGCGCGGTGTACTCGGGCGAGCCGACGAACGCGCCGTTCTCGGTGAGCGTCGTGGCGCCCGCGACCTGCGCGATACCGAAGTCGGTCAGGACGACCCGGGCGAAGGCGGCCGGGTCCGGCTCCGACTTCTGGTGCGCTCGGCCGGAGGCGGTCCGGTCGGCCCGGTCGGGGTCCGGCCCGTCGGCGGTGGTGTCCAGCAGCACGTTCGCCGGTTTGATGTCCCGGTGCAGGACGCCCGCCGCGTGCGCCGTGCGCAGCGCGCCGAGCAGGGCGACACCGATTCGGGCGGCCTCGGCGGCGTCGACCGGGCCGTGGGTGTTGATCCGGTCGGCGAGCGAACCGCCGTCGATCAACTCCATGACGATGTACGGCCGTTCGTCCTCCTCCACGACGTCGTGCACGACGATGATGTGCGGATGCCGCAACTGCGCGACCGCCCGCGCCTCGCGCAGCGTACGGTCGCGGTGCTGGCGGGCCTCCTCCTCGGAGAGCGAGTCGTCCTGCGCGATCTCCTTGACGGCGACCTGCCGGCCCAGCAGTTGGTCGGTCGCCCGCCACACGACGCCCATGCCACCGCGCCCGAGCCTGGCCTCCAGGTGGTAACGGCCCGCTATGACACGGAAGTTGTCTCCCGAGGTCCCCATGGACCCCATGATGCCCCACCGGACGGACCCCTTGCCGGGGTGGTGACCGGCCAAGTGAGCCGACCTTCAGCGTTGATCATTTTCAGCCATGACGGAATTTGAAACGTATACAAAGCATGGCAAACAGCCGGCCCATACGTCCCGTACAAGAGGAATCGGACCATGCCTGAGCCCCTACGGAGCACGAGGCCTCGCCGGTCAACCCTCCTGGAAGCTCCGCAGGATCACGTCGAACTGCTTGCTGGTAGTGGCCCAGTCGGCGGCCGGTGAGGCCGAGTAGATGGCGTACTCGGTGCCCTTGCTGTCCATGTACCCGACGTCGATCGCGCGGTAGGGCCCCGGGAAGTAGTGGGGCGCGTCCTTGGCCAGCGCGGTCCAGGTGTACTCCCAGCGGACGCCCGGCTGGTCACGGAAGAGCTCCTCCTTGAGGCTCAGCCGCTTGTAGTCCACCAGCCGCGCCGAGACCCGCTGGTCCAGGTCCTTCATGTGCGCGTACGACGTGCTGAAGTCCGGCGCGGTGTCCACGGCGACGCGCACGAGGTGCTTGCCCTTGTCGGGTGTGTAGTCGACCTGCTGGAGGCCGTCCTGGTCGATGGAGACGGACCGCTCCCACCCCTTGGGCAGGGAGATGCTGAAGCCCACCGGGTCCTCGCGCCGCTCCCAGCCGTCGGGCACCGCCCCCTGACCACTCCCGCCGCCCGGCGTGGCACTGGCGCTCGGAGTCGGCGGGGCGGAGGCGGAATCGCCGGCGCGGTCCGCGCCGAAGTGCTGCAGCGCGACCGCGGCACCTCCGCCGACGAGCGCGGCGAGGACAACGACCAGGGCGACCGAGCGGACCCGGCGACGCTTCGTCGGAGCGGGCGCGCGGCCCGTGAGGGGGATGACAGGCGTGTGGTGGGTAGTCGGCCCGGCCGCCGACGGGTACGGCGTCGCACCCCCGGCCGCCGACTGGTACGGCGTCGCACCCGAACCCGAACCGAAGTCCTCCGCGAACCCGCCCTGCCGCGAGCCCACCCGCTGCGTCGGCAGCCACTCCTCCGCCGACCGGGGCCGTCGTCCCTCGGCGGCCTCCGCGAGCATCTGCTCGGTCTGGTCCGCGTTCGGCCGCAGGTCGGGGTCCTTGTTCAGCAGCGCGGCGATGACGGGTGCGAGCGGACCGGCGTACCGCAGTTCGCCGGCCTCCTCCTCGACGACGGCCTGCATGGTGGACAGCGGCGAGGTGCGGCGGAACGGGGAGCGGCCCTCGACCGCCGTGTACAGCGTGGCGCCCAGCGCCCACAGGTCGGAGGACGGTCCAGGGTCGGCGCCGCGGACTCGCTCGGGGGCTAGGTAGTCGACGGACCCGACGACCTCTCCGGTACGTGTGATGGTGCTGTCGCCCTCGATCTGCGCGATACCGAAGTCGGTCAGCAGCACCCGCCCGTCCTGCCCGAGCAGCACGTTGCCGGGCTTCACGTCGCGGTGCAGGACACCGGCGGCGTGCGCGGCGCGCAGAGCGCGCAGCACCCACAGGCCGATGCGCGCGGCCTCGGCCGGCTCGATCCGGCCCTGCTCCTTGACCTCGTCGGCCAGCGAGTTGCCCTCGACCAGCTCCATGACGATCCATGGGCGGCCGTCGTGTTCGAGCACGTCGTGGACGGTGACGACGGCGGCGTGGTTGATCCGCGCGGCGGCACGCGCCTCGGCGCGGGTGCGCGCCAGAAGTCTCGGCTGGTCGCTCTCGGACACGTAGAGCGCGGCCGTCAACTCCTTGATGGCAACGGCCCGGTGCAGTACCTCGTCGTGCGCACGCCACACCCGGCCCATGCCGCCGCTGCCGATCGACTCGGCCAGCCGATAGCGCCCCGCGAGGAGCAGGCCCTGCATCTGATTCACGTTTCCCCGCAATGCTCTTGACAGAGTCAGCGTAAGGACCGGCCCTCGGGCAGGGAACCAGCGGGGTACCAAGGAGACCGCACTGTGACGGTTGTCGCTTCTGCGCCCGAACGGGAACCGCCGGGCTCCGGCGCGCCGCCTCCGCGGCTCACCCGGTGTACTGATAGGTCGACGACGCCTGCTCGTACAGCCGTGTCACCTCGTCCCGTTGGGCCTCCGGGCCGCGCACCTGCACGATGTGGTAGCGGCCGTCGATGAGGAACACCATGTTGCGTACGAACAGGTCACCACCCTGACTGTCCGTCCAGGTGAACTGCCCCTCGGCCATGGTCCTCCCGCCGACCGTGATGGTCCGCAGCCCGGTCGCCGTGGCCCAGCTGGAGTCGCGGTAGGGCTGCAACTCGCGCTCCGTGTCCCGCTGGTACACCATCGGGTCGCTGCCGTACTTCGTCGCGCTGTCCCGGCCCGCCACGACGATCAGCTCGAAGTCGCCGTGCGAGTAGACCACTTGGCCGCTGCCGTTCTTCGGCGTACGGGTCCAGCCCTTGGCGACGGCCACCTGGAACCCCACGGAGTCCTTGCGCAGCACGAAACCGTCGGCGACGTTCGAGCCGGTCTGCGTCTCGGTCGAACCGGCGGACTGCGAAGGAGTGTTGGAGGCGGAGGCCCCGGGCGAGGTCTGGTCGGGCTGCGGCCGGCTGCTCGCCGCGGCCGAGGACTGGCTGGGCGCGGGACTGACGTCCCCTGCTGCTCCCGTCTTGTCCCCCTGCCCGGCTCCGGTGTCCTCCCCCGACTTGGGCATGAAGAGCATCGCGTACGCGATCGCGCCTGCCAGCAGCAGGAAGATGAGCACGAGCAGGGTTCGGCCGAGGCGCCGGGGCGACCCGGTGACCTCCTGCTTGGCCCGCTTGTGGCGCCCGTGCGGACTGGTCGCGGGCAGCCCGGCCCGCCGCCTGCGCACCAGCTCACCGCGCCGGCGAACGATCGGCAGTCGCCGCGGGTCGGTCGGCGGAGTGGCGACGACATGGGCACCGGCCTCGGGCTCGGGCGCCGAGCGCACCAACGACCGCAGCCAGCCCCGCAGTTCCTCGAAGTCCAGCCGCTCCGTCGGGTCCTGCCGCAGCAGCGACTCCACGACCGGCCGCAGCGGCCCGCACTCCTCCGCGAAGGCGGGCGGCTCCGCGCACACGAGCTGCACCAGCTCGGCGGTCGCCTCCTCCGGGTAGGGCGCATGCCCCTGTACGGCCCGGAAGAGCAGCGCGCCGAGCGCCCACAGATCGGTGGCCGGGCCGATCGGCGCGGCCAACTGCCAGTTCTCATGCACCGGAACGGCCTGCTCCGGCGCCCACCGCTCGGTGACGGGCCCCACGACGGTCATCCGCACCTGCCGGGCCCGCTCGGCCGCCAACGCGGTCGCGGGGCCTCGCCGCACGGGAGTTCCGGCGGAGGCCAACTCGTCCCAGCGGGCGGGGGGTTGGGGGTGGGGCTGGGGAGAGTTGTCGGGGGCGGGGGGTTTGTCGAGGCTGGGGGCGTGCGGGTTGCCGGTGCCGGTGGAGGGCCGGGCAGGGAAGTAAGGGGCCGCCGTGGGAGCCGTGTTGGGCCCGCCGGTGCTCGTGCGGGCGCCGTGGGCCGGGGTGTCCGCACCGGTGAAGGTGTCCGTCGGGGACGGCGCGGCGGGGCGCGGCGCGGCGCCGTGCCAGGCCGTGTTGCGGACGCCGTAGGGGTCGGCGATCTGTCCCGGCGGCGTACTGCTGCCCGTGTGCTCCACTCCGCCGCCACCTGCGTAGGGCAGTGGCGGCGCCGACGGCAGTGCGGCCGAACCACCAGGCTGCGCCCCGCCGTTCTCGCCCTCGGCGGCGGGACGGGCACCGGGCAACGCCGGCCGTCCCGGCTGCTGGGCCTCCTGCACCCGGGCGGCGGCACGCGCTCCCGCCCGGTACGCGGCGATGGCCCCGGCCCGCGCGGCCCGGACGTCACCGCCTGTGTCCACTTCCCTGCGGGCCAGCGCGGCCGACGCCCCGCTCGCGCCACCGCCCTCCACACCGACTCCGGGCAGCCCTCCGGCAGCCCTGGCCTCGATGGCGGCCCGCCGCGCGGCCTCGGGGTCCACACCAGCGGGACTCACGGCCCGACCTGGGGCATCGGGGCCTTCACCGTGGCGTACGGCACCGGGTCCGCCGACCGCGCCCCCGAATCCGATCGCGCCGCCACCGGCAGCACCGGCTGCGGTTCCGGCGCCGGTTCGGCTTCCGCGGAAGTCACTGGGAATCGCAGGGGTCGTAGCAGCGGCGGGTCCCGCAGAACCCGTGGAAACTCGGGGAGTTGGAGGAGCCGTACCGCCGCCGTGCTGTCCGCTGCCGCCCTCGGCCTCGCCGTCCTGCGGTGGCACCGGGTCGTAGCCGCACAGCGCCTCTTCCGCCGCGCCGACCGCGAGGCCTGTCAGCATCACGCGGCCGTCGTCGCAGACCAGTACCGTGCGCGCGGTGATGTTCCGGTGCACCCAGCCGTGCGCGTGCAGCACCCGCAGCGCCATCAGCACGTCGGAGGCGACCTCGGCCGCCCGGTACGGCGACAGCGGCTTCTCGGCGAGCAGCGCGGCCAGGGGCTGGGCGGACACCAGTTCGCTCACTATCCACAGCGACCCGCCCTCGGCGAACACGTCGAAGACCTGGTCCAACCGGGGGTGGTCGGGGATCCGCGCCGCGGCCTGCGCGGCCTCGACCGCACGTCGTACCGCCGGATCGGTGGGCCGTCGCGTTGCGGTGCGCGCCGCGGTCGGCCGCCGTGCGCCCCGGTCGCGCGCCGTGAACCCGTCGGGCAGCCCGTCCTCGCCGAGCACCTCCGCCTCGACGACCTCCGGCAACGGCACCTGGCGTACCAGGACTTCCTGCCCGCTGTAGGTGTCGAAGGCCCGGGTCTCGGTGAGTTCGTACTCGTCGGAGGGTGGCAGCGGCAGGCGGTAACGGTCGGCGAGCACCCGACCCGCATAGTCGTCCACGTTGCCTCCCCCGGCCGCCCGGTTGGTCAATTCCGTTCGCCTTGCGCCCCGTTCCGCCTGCTTACCTGGATGCGTACGGTCCGCAACCACTCACGATACGTGCCGGAGGCAACCCGCAAAGAGGGGTTGACGGATCTGGCGCGCCAAACCCGGACCCACCCGCCTCACGACTTCGGTTCGAACGTCTTTGTCAGCGTCGTCCAGGTGCCCTTACGCAGCTCACTGTCCCAATTGGCGTCTTTTGCGGTGTACATGAGCGCATAACCGAGATGGCTGTTGACGACGAATCCGCGGTCGATGGTCCGGTACTTCGTCCCGCCGTCCGTATAGGTGAACTCCCAGTCGGCCGCGTTCCAGCCCCGGTAGCTCAGCCCCGCTATCCGGATCCGCGTGTACCCGGAGCGCGTCATGTACTGCTCCTGGTTCTGCCAGTCCGCCACCGGATTGTTCTTGGGCGTACTGGTCCAGGCGATCAGCAGTTTCTGCCCGTCGGGGCCGACCAGCCGGACACCGGCGGAGTCCGTCGACTGGTACGACCATCCGGCGGGCAGGCCTATGGAGAACCCCTGGCTTCCCTTGTACGTCTTCACGACCGCGGCGCCGCCGGAGGAGTCGTCGGTCTCGTCGCCGCTGCCGCCGGACGCGTTCGTACCGGTGGACGTCGACGTGCCGCCCGATGCCGACGCCGTCGAGGAGGAGTCGGTCTGCGCGCCGCCCGTACTGGCCGTGTCGCTGTCGTCCTTCTTGGTGTCGGTCCCGCCGCTCGCACTCGCGCTGGCGACCGCCTTGCCGCCGCTGTTCTTCTTCGACCCCTTCGAGCCGCTGTCGTCACCGCCGCCGAGCGTGAGCGCCAGCACGACACCGATCACCGCGAGCACGACGACCACCGCGATGATCACCAACGTCCGCCTCGGCACCACATCGGTGAGCGGCGCCCTCGGCACGGGCCGCGGCGGCAGATCCGGCGGCGTCATCACAGGCCACCCTGAACTCCGCCCACCCGAACCCGAGTTGGCCCCCCGCGCACCCACCTCGTGCGTCGCGCCGGGATCCTTGGCACCGGAGTCCTGCAGCCCCGTCTCCCGCAGACCCGACGCCTGCACACCCAGGTCACGCGTGCCCGGGCCATGCGTACCCAGGTCACGTGTACCCGAGTCCGCCGCGTCGGCCTTCGCCGCCGAACCGGACGCGGCACCCGCGTCGGCCGCTGCATCCGAACCGGCGGTCACCGCACCGGAAGCACCCCCCGACCGAGCCGAGGGCACCCCGGGCGTCCGAGGCCCGGCAGCAACAGGACCGGCGCCAGCGGCCGTTGCACCCTTCGTGCCGCTGGAGCCACCGGTCTCCGAAGCACCCGAGCCGCTCTTGCCCGAAGCACTGCCCGGCCCGGCCGCACCGGTCCCGGCACCAGCCGCACCGGCACCCGCGCCGCCCTGCTTGTCGGCAACGAGAGTGGAAGCCGCTCCCTCAGCGGAGTCCACACTCGTGGCCGGACCCGCAGCCGTACTCGAACCCGCGGCGGCCGAAGTCGCCACCCCGGCTCCCGCCGAACCCCCTGCGGCCTTCCGCATGGACCGCAACGCCCCACGCAACCGCTCGGCCCCGGCCGAAGCCCCGCCACCGCTCTTCTTGCCACCGGACTCGGCGGGCCCGGGCTGCTCGGGCAACGGCACGACCCTGGTCGCGTCCACCGGCGCCACCGGCTCCGGCTCGGCCTTGGGCTCGGGAGCGTGGATCACCGCGTTGAGCATCGCCCGGGCACCGGCGTCGTCGAGACGCTGGGCGGGGTCCTTGTTCAGCAGGCCGTAGATGACGTCCCTCAGCGGCCCGGCGTTCTTCGGCTCCTCCAGCGGCTCGGTCATCACCGCGGTGAGCGTGGCGATCGCGGAACCCTTGTCGTACGGCGGTGCGCCCTCGACCGCCGCGTACAGCAGACCGCCGAGCGACCACATGTCGGCCGCCGGACCCGGCTTGTGCCCGCGGGCCCGCTCCGGGGAGATGTACGAGGGCGCGCCGACGAGCATGCCGGTGGAGGTGATCGACGGGTCGCCCTCGACCTGCGCGATACCGAAGTCGGTGAGCACGACCCGGCCGTCCTCGGCGATCAGCACGTTCGACGGCTTCACGTCGCGGTGCAGGATGCCCTCGCGGTGCGCGGACCGCAGGACGTCGAGGATCGCGAGGCCGACCTCCGCGGCGCGCCGCGGTTCGAGCAGACCGTCCTCCCGGATGGCCTCGGCGAGCGACTTGCCCTCGACCAGCTCCATGACGATCCAGGGCCGGTCGTCCTCGTCGACCACGTCGAAGACCGTCACCGCGCTGGTGTTGCGGATCCGCGCGATGGCCTTGGCCTCGCGCAACGTCCGTGTGATCAGTCGCCGTTTCTCGTCCTCGTCGATGCTGGACGGGAACCGCAGCTCCTTGACGGCGACCGTCCGGCCCAGGGTTTCGTCCTCGGCACGCCACACCGTGCCCATGCCTCCGCGGCCGAGCACTTCTCCCAACCGGTACCGCCCGGCGAGAAGACGCTCGTTCTTGTCCCGACGAGTGTCCTGACGGGATGTCCCCGCCCGCTCCGCCTCCGACATGCGTCCCCTCATGCAACCCGCCCTGACAGAGCCTCCATTGTCCCCCACCGAACAAGTGCCCAACGCCCAGGGGGCCTCTCGTCGCGCACCTCCCGCACATCCCTTCGGATATCCGGCGCAGGTCACACAGCCAAGCCGGGCAGGATGACCGCCGAGAACGGAGGTTCGCGATGCCCATCCCTCGGACACTGCAGGCCATTCCGCTGTCCCTGGCACTCCTCTGCCTGTCCACAGCAGCTTCGCAGGCAGGCCCGACGCCGACCACGAACGCCCTGGTCCGCCTGCTGGTCACCCGGGGCAGAGCCCCCGCCGCGGCGCTACTGGCCCACGACGGGACGGGCTTGCGCTACACACAGGCCGGAACCGGCATCAGCCGTGCCGACCACTTCCGCGCCGGCAGCATCACGAAGACCTTCATCGCGACGGTGGTCCTCCAACTGGCCGCCGAACACCGGCTGTCCCTGTCCGACACGGTGGAGCAGCACCTGCCGGGCCTGGTACGCGGAGCGGGCAACGACGGGCGCGCGCTGACCCTGCGTTCCCTGCTCACCCACACCAGCGGCCTGTACGACTTCACCGCGGCCACCGGGGGCACGGTCCCCGTGTCACCTCTAGCGGCCGTCCGTATCGCGCTCACCCACCCTCCGGCCGATCGAGGCCGCTTCTCCTACTCGAACACCAACTACGTGCTGCTCGGCCTGGTCATCCGGCAGGTCACCGGCCACTCGTACGCCACCGAGGCCGAGCGCCGCATCATCGCTCCGCTGGGTCTGACGGGCACCTCCTTCCCGGGCTCTCGCACCACTCTTCCCGCGCCGCACGGCCGCGCCTACGCGACCGACGGCTCCGACGTCACCGATCTCGACCCGCGGGTGGCCGGCGCCGCGGGCGAGCTGGTGACCACGCTCGCCGATCTGGACCGCTTCTACTCGGCCCTGCTCGGCGGCGGACTACTGCCCTCGCACTGGCTGCGCGAGATGCTCAACACCCGTACCGCACACGGCTCGTACGGCATGGGGCTGTTTCCGGTGAGACTCCCGTGCGGCACCACGGTGTGGGGGCACAACGGCCGGATCTCGGGCAGCTACGTGCGCACCGCAGCCACCGTCGACGGCCGTCGTGTCCTCACCTTCCGGGTGAACACGAGCGAGATCGCAGACCCCGGTCTCGAACCGGCCCTGCTCGCCGCCGAGTTCTGCCCCCGCACCTCGTAGAACGGTCGGGTTCCGGACAAAGATCCCAGCTCACGACACTCGTTCGAGTGAAGCCGGCCCGAGCGCGCCGGACCCCGAACGCAGCCGACCGTGAGCAGCCGGCCCCGGGCGGAGCCGACCGCACCCGGCGTCGCTACAGCGGCGCGATGTCCGGCGCCCCCAACCGCGCCGCGTCCGCCGTCAGGTCGTCGGGCTGGCGCTGCGACTCCCGCTCGGCCTCCACCCGCTTCTCGTAGTGCTCGACCTCGCGCTCGATCTGGTCCTTGTCCCAGCCGAGCACCGGCGCCATCAGCTCGGCGGCCTCGCGGGCGCTGCGCGTGCCCCGGTCGAAGGTCTCGATCGAGATGCGGGTGCGGCGGGTCAGCACGTCGTCCAGGTGCCGTGCGCCCTCGTGCGAGGCGGCGTAGACGACCTCGGCGCGCAGATAGTCGTCGGCGAACTGGAGGGGTTCGCCCAGCGCCGGGTCCTTGGCGATGATGTCGAGGACCTCCTCCGCCATCGACCCGAAACGGTTCAGCAGGTGCTCCACGCGCACCACATGGATGCCGGTCTGTGCGGCGATCCGTGCCCGCGCGTTCCACAGCGCCCGATAGCCCTCCGCGCCGATCAGCGGCACGTCCTCGGTTACGCACTCGGCGACCCGCATGTCGAGCCCGTGCACCGCCTCGTCCACGGCGTCCTTGGCCATCACCCGGTACGTCGTGTACTTGCCGCCCGCCACGACGACGAGCCCCGGCACCGGATGCGCCACGGTGTGCTCGCGCGACAGCTTGCTGGTGGCGTCCGACTCGCCGGCCAGCAGGGGCCGTAGACCCGCGTACACGCCCTGGACGTCGTCTCTGGTCAGCGGTACCGCGAGCACCGAGTTCACATGTTCCAGCAGGTAGTCGATGTCGGCGCTGGACGCGGCCGGGTGGGCCTTGTCGAGGTCCCAGTCGGTGTCGGTGGTGCCGACGATCCAGTGCCGGCCCCAGGGGATGACGAACAGCACGGACTTCTCGGTGCGCAGGATCAGTCCGCTGCTGGAGTTGATGCGGTCCTTGGGGACGACCAGGTGGATGCCCTTGGAGGCGCGGACGTGGAACTGTCCGCGCTCGCCGACCATGGCCTGGGTGTCGTCGGTCCACACGCCCGTGGCGTTCACGATCTGCTTCGCGCGGATCTCGTACTCGCCGCCCGCCTCGACGTCCTCCACCTTGGCCCCGACCACCCGCTCGCCCTCGCGGAGGAACCCGGTCACGCGCGCGCGGTTGGCGACTTTCGCGCCGTACGACGACGCCGTGCGCACCAGGGTGGCCACATAGCGGGCGTCGTCCATCTGGGCGTCGTAGTACTGCAAAGCGCCGACCAGGGCGTCCTTCTTCAGCGCCGGTGCCACGCGCAGGGCGTGACGGCGGCTCAGGTGGCGGTGGGTGGGCAGGCCGCGTCCGTGGCTGCGGGCCATCGACATGCCGTCGTAGAGCGCGACGCCCGAGCCGGCGTACAGGCGCTCCCAGCCCTTGTGCTGGAGGGGGTAGAGGAACGCCACGGGCTTCACCAGGTGCGGGGCGAGCCGCTCCAGGAGCAGTCCGCGTTCCTTCAGGGCCTCGCGGACGAGCGCGAAGTCGAGCATCTCCAGGTAGCGCAGGCCGCCGTGGATGAGCTTGCTCGACCTGCTCGATGTGCCGGACGCCCAGTCGCGCGCTTCGACCAGTCCCGTGGACAGGCCACGTGTCACGGCGTCCAGGGCGGTGCCCGCGCCGACCACGCCTCCACCCACCACGAGCACGTCCAGTTCCCGCTCGGCCATTCCCGCCAGTGCCTCGGCTCGCTGCGCCGGACCCAGTGTCGCTGTCCTCACCGCTGCCTCCCGCTATCGGTAGCGCCGGCCGCACCCGTTCGGCGAAGCCCGGTTCGTATCCCTCCTGCCCAAATTCTGACCGGGTTGCCCGACTTCAGCCACCACTCACCCCCAGCCTGTGGACAACAATCACAGGACTGCCGAAAAACACAGCCGTCCAATCCCGCATAACGGTCATATTTACTCCTAGTCTGACATTGCGCTCGCCCGTTCTGTCCACAGGGCTTGCGCACCTGTCCCGCTTCGGTCACTGGGAAGGACGGCCCACGCCATGCCCGCAGATCTCGCCGTCATCGGACTCGGTCCTCTCGGCCTGCCCCTGGCCCAGGCCGCTGTCGCCGCCGGTATCGCCACGGTCGGCTTCAAGACCGGCCCTGAAGTCGGCTCCCTCAGCCCCGCCGAACTGCGCCGAATGCTCTCTGGGGGCTTCCGGCCGGCCACCGACCCCGCCGAGCTCGGCCGCGTACGCACCGCCGTGATCTGCGCGCCGACTCCCCCGGACGCGGACGGCGGCCTCGACCTCAGCCAGGTGGAGACGGCCGCACGCGCCCTCGCCGCGCACCTGCGCCCGCACACCACGGTGATCCTGGAGTCACCGGTGCCCCCCGGCACCACCGAGGACTTCCTGCGCCCGCTCCTCGAAGAGGGATCCGGCCTCCGCGCGGGCCGCGACTTCCACCTCGCCTACTCCCCCAGCCGCGTCGACCCCGGCAACCGCGACTTCACCCCCGCCAACACCCCCAAGGTGATCGGCGGCCTGACCCCGGCCTGCACGGAGTCCGCCGCCGCCTTCTACGGCCGGCTCACCGACAAGGTGGTGCGCGCGCGTGGCCTGCGCGAAGCGGAGACCGTGCAACTGCTGGAGACCAATTTCCGGCACGTCAACATCGCCCTCGTCAACGAAATGGCCGTCCTGTGCCACGACTTGGGCGTCGACCTCTGGGACGTCATCCGCTGCGCGGAGACAAAGCCGTTCGGCTTCCACGCCTTCCGCCCCGGCCCCGGCGTCGGCGGCCACGCCGTCCCCCAGGACCTGACGGCACACGGCGGGCGCCCACTCCGCATGGTCGAACTCGCCCAGCAGGTCAACAACCAGATGCCCCGTTACGTCATCCAGCGCGCCGCCACACTCCTCAACGAGCACGGCAAGTCCGCGCGCGGGGCCCGCGTCCTCCTCCTCGGCGTCACCTACAAGGCCGACCTCGCCGACCAACAGGCCACCCCCGCCCAGGAGATCGCGATCCGCCTGATGGAACTCGGCGCCTCCGTCAGCTACCACGACCCCCACATCCCGTCCTGGAGCGTCCTGGACCGCCCGGTCCCCCGCGCGGACTCCCTCTACGAGGCGGCGGCCGACGCCGACCTGACGATCCTGCTCCAGCAGCACCGCACGTACGACCTCCAAGGCCTGTCGGTGAAGGCGCAGTTGCTGCTGGACACGCGGGGGGCTACGCCTACGGGCGCCGCACACCGGCTCTGAGTACGAAAACGACTGGTCACACGGCCACTTCAACCTGCTAATCTCCCCTCACTCGTCGCACAGCTGTCTCATATCCGTGCGCGCATCTCCGCTTCACCTTTCTTGTCTTCGTATCCCGTGGGGGGATTTCTGTCATGAGCCAGTCAGCCACGCCACCGTCGCCACAGCCGCAGCCCGAGGCGCAGGACCAGCCGCCGCAGCCCGCGCCGCCGCAGCCGGTCGACGGCAACCCGTACGCCCAGCAGCCCGGCGCCGTACCGCCGCCTCCGGCACCGAGCGCGCCGTACGCCCCGCCCGCTCCCCCGAAGAACAACATCGCGCTCGGCCTGGTGACCGCCGTCGTCGCCGCACTGGTCGCCGCCGGCATCTACGGCGTCGTCATCGGCACCACCAAGCACGAGATCGGCTGGGCGGCGGTCGGCGTCGGCTTCGTGATCGGCCTGGCTGCGGGCAAGCTCGGTGGGCGCAACCCCGTGCTGCCCGTGGTCAGTGCCGTCCTGGCCCTGGGCGCGGTCTACCTCGGCCAGCTGGTCGGCGAGGCGATGATCGGCGCGGACGAGCTGGGCGTGAACTTCAGCAAGGTCTTCTTCGACCACTTCGACGTCGTCCAGGACGCCTGGAAGGCCGACGCCGACCCGCTCACCTTCGTCTTCTTCGCCATCGCAGCGTTCGCCGCGTTCTCGGGGGCCAAGAAGGCTGCGCTCTGACCCCGGCACGCGGGTTGGGCAGGGGGGCGCTTGGGGCGGGGTGTGCGTCGGGGGCTGGTGGCGTGTGACTCGCGGCGCCGGTACCGTGAGAAGCAGGTGGAGCCCACCGCAGCGGCTACTGCGGTGAGCTCCTGAAAAGTGAACGGAGTGTCCACCCCTAGTTGGTATGGGGGTGGCCGCTCACTTTCCGCCGTACATCCACAAGATCCACCTCCCTCCGTTGCTTCACCATCCGAAGACGGATCCGGTCCCAGCGGGTGGGCTTGCGGTGGCGTCCCATGGGCGCCCACTTCCACGAGGCCGCCCATCAGCCCGGCAGGCGGTTCGTCCGGAATTCGGGCCGGGCCCCGAGAGCCCGGGTCCGGAACGATTTCCGTGGAAGGGGGCACCCCACACAACTGGGGCGCCGATCACGGACGTTACCGCCCCGACACGCCCCACCAGCGAACTTTCGCCCCGAACGCAACCGTGCGCCCCCAGTCCCAACACGCGCCCCACCAGCCCCACTTGGGCACACGAAAGGACCCGGACCACCCGGGTCCGGGCCCTTCGAAGCGTCGTAGAACCGGCTACGCCTACCGCTTGTGCTGGGAGTCCGCCACCGTCACCTCGACGCGCTGGAACTCCTTCAGCTCGCTGTAACCGGTGGTCGCCATCGCACGGCGCAGGGCGCCGAAGATGTTCATCGAGCCGTCCGGGACGTGGGACGGGCCGGTGAGGATCTCCTCGATCGTGCCGACCGTGCCGAGGTCGACCTTCTTGCCGCGCGGGAGTTCCTCGTTGACCGCTTCCATGCCCCAGTGGTGGCCCTTGCCCGGGCCGTCCGTGGCGCGGGCCAGCGGGGAGCCCATCATGACCGCGTCGGCGCCGCAGGCGATCGCCTTGGGGAGGTCGCCGGACCAGCCGACACCGCCGTCGGCGATGACGTGGACGTACCGGCCGCCGGACTCGTCCATGTAGTCGCGGCGGGCGGCCGCCACGTCCGCGACCGCGGTCGCCATCGGGACCTGGATGCCCAGGACGTTGCGCGTGGTGTGCGCGGCGCCGCCGCCGAAGCCGACGAGGACGCCGGCCGCGCCCGTGCGCATCAGGTGCAGGGCCGCGGTGTACGTGGCGCAGCCGCCGACGATCACCGGGACGTCCAGTTCGTAGATGAACTGCTTCAGGTTCAGCGGCTCGTGCGAGCCCGACACGTGCTCCGCCGAGACCGTCGTACCGCGGATGACGAAGATGTCCACGCCCGCGTCGACGACGGCCTTGGAGAACTGGGCCGTGCGCTGCGGGGAGAGCGCGGCGGCGGTGACCACGCCGGAGTCGCGCACCTCCTTGATGCGCTGCCCGATCAGCTCCTCCTTGATGGGAGCGGCGTAGATCTCCTGGAGGCGGCGGGTCGCGGCGTCCACGTCCAGGCCGGTGATCTCGTCGAGGAGCGGCTGCGGGTCCTCGTAGCGCGTCCACAGTCCTTCGAGGTTCAGCACGCCGAGGCCGCCGAGCTCGCCGATGCGGATCGCGGTGGCCGGGGAGACGACCGAGTCCATGGGGGCGGCCAGGAACGGCAGCTCGAAGCGGTAGGCGTCGATCTGCCAGGCGATCGAGACCTCCTTCGGGTCCCGCGTACGGCGGCTGGGGACGACGGCGATGTCGTCGAAGGCGTACGCCCGGCGGCCGCGCTTGCCGCGCCCGATCTCGATCTCAGTCACGTGTGTGGCCTTTCCTTCTGCGTCTCAGCGTCTTCCAGTATCGCCGACGGGCACGACAAGGGCGGCCCCGGATGCTCCGGAGCCGCCCTCGATCCGCTTCACGCGCGCGTGGCGACTACTTGCTGCGGCTGTAGTTGGGCGCCTCGACGGTCATCTGGATGTCGTGCGGGTGGCTCTCCTTGAGGCCCGCCGACGTGATCCGGACGAAGCGGCCCTTGGTCTCCATCTCCGCGATGGTGGCCGCGCCGACATAGCCCATGGTCTGGCGCAGACCGCCGACGAGCTGGTGGAGCACGTTGGCCAGCGGGCCGCGGTAGGGCACCTGGCCCTCGATGCCCTCGGGCACGAGCTTGTCGTCGGAGGCGACCTCGGCCTGGAAGTAGCGGTCCTTGGAGTACGACCGGCCCTGCCCGCGGGACTGCATCGCGCCCAGCGAGCCCATGCCGCGGTACGACTTGAACTGCTTGCCGTTGATGAACTGCAGCTCGCCCGGGGACTCCTCGCAGCCCGCGAGGAGGCTGCCGAGCATCACCGTGTCGGCGCCTGCTGCGAGCGCCTTGCCGATGTCGCCGGAGTACTGCAGGCCGCCGTCGCCGATGAGCGGGACGCCGGCCGCGCGGGCGGCGAGGGAGGCTTCGTAGATGGCGGTGACCTGCGGGACGCCGATGCCGGCGACGACGCGGGTGGTGCAGATCGAGCCGGGGCCGACGCCGACCTTGATGCCGTCGACACCTGCGTCGACCAGGGCCTGGGCGCCGTCGCGGGTCGCTACGTTGCCGCCGATCACGTCGACGCCGACGCTCGACTTGATCTTCGACATCCAGCTGAGGGCGTTGCTGTTGTGGCCGTGCGAGGTGTCGACGACCAGGAAGTCGACGCCCGCCTCGGCGAGGGCCTGGGCGCGGTCCAGCGCCTCGGGGCTGGCGCCCACGGCGGCGCCGACGATGAGGCGGCCCTCGGCGTCCTTGGCGGCGTGCGGGTACTGCTCGGCCTTGACGAAGTCCTTGACCGTGATGAGGCCCTTGAGAATGCCCGCCTCGTCGACCAGGGGAAGCTTCTCGATCTTGTGGCGGCGCAGCAGCTGCATGGCGTCGGCGCCGGTGATGCCGACCTTGCCGGTGACCAGGGGCATCGGGGTCATGACCTCGCGCACCTGCCGGGAGCGGTCGGTCTCGAAGGCCATGTCGCGGTTGGTGACGATGCCGAGCAGCTTCTTGTTGCCGTCGGTCACCGGGACGCCGCTGATGCGGAACTTGGCGCACAGGGCGTCGGCCTCGGCGAGCGTGGCGTCCGGGTGCACGGTGATCGGGTCGGTGACCATGCCGGACTCGGAGCGCTTCACGAGGTCGACCTGGTTGACCTGGTCCTCGACGGACAGGTTGCGGTGCAGGACACCGACGCCACCCTGGCGGGCCATCGCGATGGCCATCCTGGACTCGGTCACCTTGTCCATCGCCGCGGAGAGCAGCGGGATGTTGACCCGGACGTTGCGCGAGATACGGGACGAGGTGTCGACCGCGTTCGGGAGCACCTCGGATGCACCCGGCAGCAGCAGCACGTCGTCGTAGGTCAGCCCCAGTGTCGCGAATTTGGCGGGCACTCCGTCGACGTTGGCAGTCATGACACCTTCCCCAATGGCCTTGATCGGTGCGGATGTCCATGCTAAC
Organism: Streptomyces sp. NPDC050549; assembly: GCF_040655035.1. Lineage (NCBI taxonomy): Bacteria > Bacillati > Actinomycetota > Actinomycetes > Kitasatosporales > Streptomycetaceae > Streptomyces > Streptomyces sp. NPDC050549. Next base: position 86,487 of record NZ_JBFAJD010000008.1, on the reverse strand, counting down.
GGGAAGCAGGGTCCCCGAATTCCATGATTCGACGGCTGGGCCCCACACCGGGCTTCGTATGTTCGTACGGCATCGGGCGCCCGGCTGTTCAAGCAAGGCGTCACCCGTACCGGCGTTACTGCTCGGCGAGTGCCCGCAAACGGCTCAGCGCACGGTGTTGTGCGACCCGGACGGCACCGGGTGACATTCCCAACATCTGGCCGGTCTCCTCGGCCGTGAGACCGACGGCGATGCGCAGCAGGAGCAGTTCGCGCTGGTTCTCCGGGAGGTTGGCCATGAGTTTCTTGGCCCATTCGGCGTCGCTGCTGAGCAGGGCGCGCTCCTCGGGTCCGAGGGAGTCGTCCGGCCGCTCGGGCATCTCGTCGGACGGCACAGCCGTCGAGCCCGGGTGACGCATCGCGGCCCGCTGGAGGTCGGCGACCTTGTGGGCGGCGATGGCGAAGACGAAGGCCTCGAAGGGGCGGCCGGTGTCCTTGTAGCGCGGGAGTGCGAGGAGGACGGCGACGCAGACCTCCTGGGCGAGGTCCTCCACGAAGTGCCGCGCGTCGCCCGGGAGTCGGGACAGCCGGGTACGGCAGTAACGCAGCGCCAGTGGGTGTACGTGGGCGAGCAGATCGTGGGTCGCCTGCTCGTCTCCGTCGACCGCGCGAAGGACGAGCCCACCAATCGCCCCTTGGGCACTGGCCCCCTCGTCGTCACGCATCGGTCCATGGTGCCTTGCGGCCGTGTGGTCCGTGGCACCGCGTCCGTTGTTGTGCACCGAAGCGTTATGAGCAGGTGCGCCGGAACTCATCTCCTGCGCCCTCCCCTCCCGCTCGACCGACTCGTCCCCGAGGAACTCCACACCTCAAGGATGCGGCATCCGCGGCGAAACGAGCAGCGGGCACCCGGCGGGCCCCATCACCCTCCCCGCCCGCCCTCAGGCAGGCGGGGATTCCCGTACCCCCGCTACGACCCACTGACCTGGCCCTAACGGACCAGACCCCAGCGGAAACCGAGCGCCACGGCGTGCGCCCGGTCCGAGGCGCCGAGTTTCTTGAAGAGCCGTCGGGCGTGGGTCTTGACGGTGTCCTCGGAGAGGAAGAGTTCACGGCCGATCTCCGCGTTGGAGCGGCCGTGGCTCATGCCTTCGAGGACCTGGATCTCGCGCGCGGTGAGCGTCGGCGCGGCGCCCATCTCGGCGGACCGCAGCCGGCGCGGGGCCAGCCGCCAGGTCGGGTCGGCGAGGGCCTGGGTGACCGTGGCCCGCAGTTCGGCGCGCGAGGCGTCCTTGTGCAGATAGCCGCGGGCGCCGGCCGCGACCGCGAGGGCCACGCCGTCCAGGTCTTCGGCGACGGTGAGCATGATGATGCGTGCGCCCGGGTCGGCGGACAGCAGCCGCCGCACGGTCTCGACACCGCCGAGCCCGGGCATGCGTACGTCCATCAGAATGAGGTCCGAGCGGTCGGCGCCCCAGCGGCGGAGGACTTCCTCCCCGTTGGCCGCGGTCGTCACGCGCTCGACACCGGGCACGGTCGCGACCGCCCGGCGGAGCGCCTCTCGGGCAAGCGGGGAGTCGTCACAGACGAGGACGGATGTCATGGCCGCCCTCCGCAGCTGATGCGCGTCACCTTGAGCCTCCAGGCTGGTACGAAATCGTCACCTGTGCGGTCGACCGTCTCGGACGCCTGCCCGAGCACTTGTGTTTGCAACCGCCTCGCACTCTCAACGACGGTCACTCGAAAGAGTTACGGGGCCGTGTGTCGTCTTCGGCACTCTACGTGAGGGTGCGGACACGGTGGAGGCGTGCGCGGCCGACCCTCAAGCTTTCATCACAACCGGTGCCCCATTCAGCCCTATTTCTTCCCTTTAGCTGGTGTCTGAGGCTAGATTCGCAATGAGTCATATTTTCATCTCCTTAGATCGTAGTTGTACGGTCGTGGACACCGTATCCGCCCATAACGGCTGCAAGGGGTCACGCAATGGCAGATTTCTCCCGCCTTCCCGGACCGAACGCGGACCTGTGGGACTGGCAGCTCCTGGCTGCCTGCCGAGGGGTCGACAGCTCGCTCTTCTTTCATCCCGAGGGCGAGCGCGGTGCGGCACGAAGCGCTCGTGAGAACTCGGCCAAAGAGGTCTGCATGAGGTGCCCGGTCCGTGCACAGTGCGCGGCGCACGCGCTGGCGGTGCGCGAGCCGTACGGCGTCTGGGGCGGCCTCACCGAGGACGAGCGCGAAGAACTGATGGGGCGGGCCCGTAACCGGCTGGTGTCTGCCTCGACCGCAGGGAACATGGCTTCGAACAACTGAAGGAACGTTTCTCCAGCACACCTTCCGACAGCACTCCCCCAGGGGCACGCGCACGCGTGCCCCTACTTTTCGCGGGCCGCCCGCTCCAACTGGTCCAGCGTCGCCGCCACCGCGGGCACCTGCGCCAGGTCGGGCAGGGTCAGCGCGACGATCTCCCGCCGCACCGCCGGTTCCAGCCTCACCGTCCGCGCGCCCCGGGGCCGTACGGACTCGATGGCGAGCTGGGGCAGTACGGCGACGCCCAGGCCCGCGCTCACCAGGCCGACGACCGCCGGATAGTCGTCGGTCGCGAAGTCGATGCGCGGGGTGAAACCGGCGGTCTCGCAGACCTCGACCAGCTGGCCGCGACAGCGCGGGCAGCCGGCGATCCAGGGTTCCCCGGCGAGTTCGCCGATGGCGACCGACTCCGCGCGCGCGAGCCGGTGTCTCTCCGGGACCAGCGCGACCAGACGGTCACCGAGCAGGGGTCGTACCACCAGGTCGGACCAGTCCTCGGCGGCCGTCGCCGTCTCGTAGCGGAAGGCGAGTGCGATGTCGCAGTCACCGTCGCGGAGGAGTTCGACGGAGTTCGGCGGCTCGGCCTCCTCCAGGAAGACGCGGGTGCCGGGGTGGGCGGCGCGCAGGGCGGCGAGGGCCGTGGGGACGAGCGTCGAGCTGCCGCTGGGGAAGGAGACCAGGCGGACCCGGCCGGCGCGCAGGCCCGCGATCGCGGCGACCTCCTCCTCGGCGGCGGTCAGACCGGCGAGGATGCCGGCCGCGTGCCGGACCAGGGCCTCGCCCGCCTGGGTCAGACGCATCTCGCGGCCGGTGCGGATGAGGAGTGGGGTGCCGACGGAGGTCTCCAGGGCCTTCATCTGCTGGCTTACGGCGGGCTGGGTGCAGCCCAGTTCGCGCCCGGCCGCCGAGAAGGAGCCGGTGGCGGCGACGGCGCGCAGCACACGGAGATGTCGGGCCTCGATCACGCGCCGAGCATAAGCCGACCTTGGATGTACGGATGAATAATGCGGCGCACCTTTGAGGGGCTCTCGCCTACCGTGACGTCATGAAGCTTCTCTCGCTGAATCTGGGCCGGGCCACGGCCGTGCCGTACACGGACCAGCCGGACGGCGTGACGGGGATCGACAAGCGGCCGACCGACGCGCCCGTCCGGGTGAGCGCCCCCGGCCCCAAGGGGATCGCCGGGAGTGGTCTCGCCGGGGACACGGTGTGTCATCTGCGCCACCACGGCGGCGACGACCAGGCGGTGTACGCGGTCGCGCGCGAGGATCTCGACGACTGGGAGCGGGAGTTGGGGCGCCCGCTGGCCAGCGGTTCCTTCGGGGAGAACCTGACGACACTGGGGCTCGACGTGTCCGGCGCGCTGATCGGCGAGCGCTGGCGGATCGGTTCCGGGGTGGTCCTGGAGGTCACCTGCGGGCGCATTCCGTGCCGCACCTTCCAGGACCATCTGGGCGAGCGGGGGTGGGTGAAGCGGTTCACCGTGAAGGGTGCGCCGGGGGCCTATCTGCGGGTGATCGAGCCCGGTGAGATCCGGGCGGGGGACGCGATCGAGGTCGTGCACCGGCCCGGCCACGAGGTGACGGTGGCCCTGCAGTTCCGGGCCGTGACGACCGAGCGGGCGCTGCTGCCGCGGCTGCTTCCGGCGGGCGAGGCGCTGCATCCGGAGTCCCTCGCGCAGGCCCGGAAATATGTCGCGGAGCGCGCGGGCTGACCTGCCGTCACGGCCTGTACGCGCCTTGTTCGACACGTGTTCGTCACGGATCGGGAGGGCGTGTGCAGAGATCGGACCGGCTCGCTCCGGGTCACTAATCTTGCGCCATGACAACGGCATTGATTACGGGATCGACCGCGGGGATCGGTGCCGCCTTCGCGCGGCGGCTCGCGGCGGACGGACACAACCTCGTGCTGGTGGCGCGGAACACCGAGCGGCTCGGGGAGCAGGCCACCGAACTGCACGACCGGCACGGCATCGAGGCGGAGGTGCTGACCGCGGACCTCGCCACGGACGAGGGCATCGAGACGGTGGCCGCCCGCCTCGCGGACCGCAAGAACCCGGTCGACCTGCTGGTCAACAACGCGGGCTTCGGCAACAAGGGCCGCTATCTCGACGTACCGATGGCGGACGAGCTGAAGATGCTCAAGGTGCACTGCGAGGCGGTGCTGCGGCTGACCAGTGCAGCGACCGAGGGGATGCGGGAGCGCGGACGCGGCGGGGTCGTCAACGTGGCGTCGGTGGCGGCCTTCGTGCCGCGCGGGACGTACGGCGCGTCGAAGGCGTGGGTCGTGCAGTTCACGCAGGGGGCGGCCAAGGACCTGGCCGGGACCGGCGTACGGCTGATGGCGCTGGCGCCCGGTTTCGTGCGGACCGAGTTCCACGAGCGGGCCGGGATGGGCACGGACAACATCCCGAACTGGATGTGGCTGGACGCCGACAAGCTGGTCGCGGCGGCGCTCTCGGATCTGGCGCGCGGCAAGTCGCTGTCGATCCCGGATCCCCGCTACAAGGCGCTGATGGGCCTGGTGAAGATCACTCCGCAGGCGGTGCTCGGCGGGATCACGTCGAAGACCGGGCGGAAGTACGGGCCCCAGTGACGGCAGCCGCCCCGCTGGCAGTGGCACGAAGGCCCGGTTCCCCCAGAGGGGTGCCGGGCCTTCGGTGTACTACGGGTTCACCGACCTGCGTCAGTGGGAGTGGCCGTGGCTGTGACCACCGGCGGCCGGCTCCTCCTCTTCCTTCTTCTCGACGACCAGGGTCTCGGTCGTGAGGAGGAGGGAAGCAATGGAGGCGGCGTTCTCCAGGGCGGAGCGGGTGACCTTGACCGGGTCGATGACGCCGGCCTTGACCAGGTCGCCGTACTCGCCGGTCGCGGCGTTGAAGCCCTGGCCGGGCTCCAGGTCGGCGACCTTGGAGGTGATGACGTAGCCCTCCAGGCCGGCGTTCTCGGCGATCCAGCGCAGCGGCTCGACGACCGCGCGGCGCACGACCGCGACACCGGTGGCCTCGTCGCCGGTCTTGCCGAGGTTGCCCTCCAGGACCTTGGCGGCGTGGACCAGAGCGGAGCCACCACCGGAGACGATGCCCTCCTCGACCGCGGCGCGGGTCGCGGAGATGGCGTCCTCCAGACGGTGCTTCTTCTCCTTCAGCTCCACCTCGGTGGCGGCGCCGACCTTGATCACGCACACGCCGCCGGCCAGCTTCGCGAGGCGCTCCTGGAGCTTCTCGCGGTCCCAGTCGGAGTCGGTGTTCTCGATCTCGGCCTTGATCTGGTTGACGCGGCCCGCGACCTCGGAGGAGTCGCCGGCACCGTCGACGACGGTCGTGTCGTCCTTGGTGACCGTCACGCGGCGGGCGGAGCCCAGCACGTCCAGGCCGACCTGGTCGAGCTTGAGGCCGACCTCCTCGGCGATGACCTGACCGCCGGTGAGGGTGGCGAGGTCGCCGAGCATCGCCTTGCGGCGGTCGCCGAACCCGGGGGCCTTGACCGCGACCGCGTTGAAGGTGCCGCGGATCTTGTTCACGACCAGGGTCGACAGGGCCTCGCCCTCGACGTCCTCGGCGATGATCAGCAGCGGCTTGGAGGCGTTGGCCTGGATGACCTTCTCCAGCAGCGGCAGCAGGTCCTGGATGGAGCTGATCTTGCCCTGGTGGATGAGGATGTACGGGTCCTCGAGGACCGCTTCCATCCGCTCCTGGTCCGTCACGAAGTACGGCGACAGGTAGCCCTTGTCGAAGGCCATGCCCTCGGTGAAGTCCAGCTCCAGGCCGAAGGTGTTGGACTCCTCGACGGTGATGACACCGTCCTTGCCGACCTTGTCCATCGCCTCGGCGATGAGCTCGCCGACCTGGCTGTCCTGCGCGGACAGACCGGCGACGGCCGCGATGTCGGCCTTGTCGTCGATCGGGCGCGCGGTGGCGAGCAGCTCGTCGGAGACTGCCTTGACGGCTGCGTCGATGCCCTTCTTCAGGGCGGCCGGGGACGCGCCGGCGGCGACGTTGCGCAGGCCCTCGCGTACGAGCGCCTGGGCGAGCACGGTGGCGGTGGTGGTGCCGTCACCCGCGATGTCGTTGGTCTTGGTCGCCACCTCCTTCACCAGCTGGGCACCGAGGTTCTCGTACGGGTCGTCGAGCTCGACCTCGCGGGCGATGGTGACACCGTCGTTGGTGATGGTGGGGGCGCCGAACTTCTTGTCGATGACGACGTTGCGGCCCTTGGGGCCGATCGTCACCTTGACCGTGTCGGCAAGCTTGTTGACGCCGCGCTCGAGGGCGCGACGGGCGTCCTCGTCGAACTTCAGGATCTTCGCCATGGGAGCGGTTCAGCCCTCTCGGAAAACGTGGGTGAAACGAACTACGCCCCTGACGCCCGGCTTCATAAGGTCGCGGGGGCCAGGGGCGCAGCTCACAAACTGAATGTGCGTGAAGCGAATTACTTCTCGATGATCGCGAGCACGTCGCGGGCCGAGAGGACGAGGTACTCCTCGCCGCTGTACTTCACTTCGGTGCCGCCGTACTTGCTGTACAGCACGATGTCGCCGGTCTTCACGTCGAGCGGAAGACGCTCGCCGTTCTCGAAGCGGCCCGGGCCCACGGCCAGGACGACGCCCTCCTGGGGCTTCTCCTTGGCCGTGTCCGGGATGACCAGGCCAGAGGCCGTGGTCTGCTCGGCGTCGAGCGGCTGGACCACAATGCGGTCCTCAAGCGGCTTGATGGCAACCTTGGAGCTGGTGGTCGTCACGATCCGACCTCCCCCTTCGGAGATCTCACGGGGTTAACTGTCTGAGGTGGCGACCAGGTGGATCCGTCGTCGCGGGTGCCGGACCTGCCCGTCGCTATTGGCACTCTCCAGGGGGGAGTGCCAGACCTGAGACTATGACTGCGATTAGCACTCGGTCAAGCGGAGTGCCAATGCCTGCGGCGCTTGGGCGGAATTTTGGTGACCGTCGACCGTGGTTGCCGTCCCTGGAGGCCGTGCCTCCAGACCCCCTCCATCGGCCTTCGGCCTCGTCCTCAAACGCCGGACGGGCTGATTTCACGGCAGTTCCCGCGCTGGTCCGCCGTGCACCCCCAGTAGCCGATCCCCGCCGGCTCGCCGTCGCGGTAGAGGATCGTGCACCGGCCTGTCCCACGGCCCGGGAAGTCCAGGGCCCAGGTGCGGAGGGCGGCGATCCACTGCTCGCGGGTGCGTCTGCCCTCCGGTGCCCAGTCGCGCACCTCGTCCTCGGTCAGGGGCCGCATCATGGCGAAGTCGTCCCCGGACGCGGCGTCGACGAGGGCGTAGAGGTCGAGCAGCACGGAGGACGTGCCGCCCGTCAGGATGTACTCCCTCCAGTCGTCGTCCTCCCACAGATCGACGATGTCCCGCCCCGGGAACCCGTGGTCGTCCTCGGCCAGTTTCTGTTCCTGCGCCTGCCGGAACGCCGTCTCAAGATCCTTCTGGTAGGGCCCCGTCGAGGTTCACTGGCCGCCGCCCATCGCAAGCCCCTTTCCGCCCACCTCTGTTCGTCGTGCGCGGCAGGCTGTCCGGGGCCTGTGACACTCCCGCCCGGCGTGTCAGAGGTAGTCCTCCAGGCGGCCCACCGTCAGGCGCCGCTCCTGAATCCCCCGGAGCAGCCGGGCCGTCGTGCCGGTCGGGGTGATGCGGACGATGTCGCCGGGGGTGAGGCGGTGGGCGCCTCGGGCGTAGGTGAGGGTTCCGGTGGTCGTGGAGGCGCGCCAGAGGACCAGGGCGGAGATGCCGCAGTCGGCGGCGGCCCGGCGCGTGGTCGTGTCGTACGTGCCGTAGGGGGGCCGGAGCAGCCGGGTCCGGGTGCCGCAGATCTCGGTGCGCTGGGTGTCGTAGGGCAGGCCCGCGACGGGGCGGTGGACCTGGGGTGGGCCGAACTCCGTGACGGGCAGGCGCAGTTCGCGGACCATGTCGGTGAAGCCGGGGTCGGGGCGGGCGCCCGTGTCGTGGTCGTAGGTCAGGAAGACGACCCTGTCGCGGGTGCGGACGTGGTCCACGACGGGTGGCAGGCCCGGACCCGCCGAGCGGGCGGGGGGTCCCGGGGAAGGTTTCGGAGCGGGGGCAAGTGGGGCCGTCAAACCCCAGTGGCGGTACGGCTGTTCGCGGGCCGGGCCGTGCGGGCGCACGCGCTGGGCGGCCTTCTTGCCGAGCCGTTCGATGGGGTCGACGGACTGGGCGCAGCCGGCGAGGAGGGTGGCCGCCAGGGCGACGGCCACCGGTACCCGGACCCTCACAGGTAGTCCTCCAGGCGGGCCACCGCGTAGCCCTCGGCCGTGACCTTGCCGAGGAAGCGGCGCATGTCGTCGACCATCGTGCCCTTCCAGTCCGCGCGGCCCCGGAAGTGGGTCAGGACGATGTCCCCGGGGTGCAGGTCCCGGTCGTCCTCGCGGTACTCCCAGTGGTCGACGTAGACCTCCTCGTCCCAGATCGGGGCGTACTTGATGCCGCAGGATTTGGCGGCGACGAGGGTGTCGTGGTTGTAGTTCCCGTACGGCGGCCGGAACACGGTCGGGGCCTTGCCGAACTGCTTCTTCATGATGTCCTGCATGCCGCAGATCTCACGCTTCTGCTCGGCGTAGGACAGGCCGGGCAGGTACGGGTGCGTGAGGGTGTGGTTGTTGAGCGTGTGGCCCTCGGCCTGCATCCTCTTGAAGTAGCCGTAGTCGTCCTTGACCAGGTAGTTGCTGAGGAAGGCCGTGTACGGGATCTTCAGGTCGCTCATCATCCGCAGGAACGCGGGGTCCTTGTTCTCGCCGTCGTCGATGGTGAGGAAGACGATCTTCTGCTTGGTGGGGATCGTCGTGAAGACCGGAGGGAGGTTCAACTCCTCCTGGTCGTCCACCTCGAAGCCCTTGCGCGCGGTGATCTCCGGCTTGTGCGCGGGCGCCGGCGGGGCCTGGAGCGGTACCTTCGCCAGCCCCCAGCGCTTCGCGGCGGCGACCCGGGCGGCGTAGGCGGCGCGCAGCCTGGAGGCGTAGGAGTCGAGCGCGCGGGCCGGGGGCGCGTGCAGGGGCTGCGCGCCGTGCGCCGGAGGGGCGGCCCTGTCGGCGCCGGACTGGGTGCAGCCGGAGACGACGGCGGCGAGCGCGAGGGCGGCGAGCGCGCCACGGACGCCCGCCCTCCGACGCCTTGTTCCCCGCTTCCCGTACGCCCGATTGATGTCATTTTGTACGACTACTCGCATGACGTCGGATCTTTTCAGGCCCCGGCCCCGATCCCGTGGCGACACCGCCAACACACCGCCACCGGAGGCACACCGTCCACCGACTGGCCCACAATGACCCGGTGAACGACCCCGTACTCGCCTTCGCCGCCCTGCTCACCCCCGAGGGCCGTGCCCTCCTCGACGAGGTCCGCGGCACCGATCCCGCCAAGGAACTCGCCGTCGCGACCCGGCTGCGCCGCGAGCACCCCGCCGACCTCGTCTCGGCGGCCCTCGGCCAGGCCCGGCTGCGGCAGCGGGCGGCGGTGGCGAAGTTCGCGCCCGAGGACGCCTCCCGCATGTTCTTCACCCCGAACGGCTTCGAACAGTCGACCCGGGCAAGCGTCGCCGCATACCGCGCCGGCCGCCTGCTGGACCTGGGCGTGACCTCCGTCGCCGACCTGTGCTGCGGAATCGGCGGCGACGCGATCGCGCTGGCGCGGGCGGGGGTGCGCGTACTGGCCGTGGACCGCGATCCGCTGACGGCCGCCGTGGCCCGGGCGAACGCGGAGGCGCTGGGCCTGGCCGACCTGATCGAGGTGCGCGAGGCGGATGTCACGGACGTGGACACCTCCGCGTACGACGCCGTGTTCGTCGACCCCGCGCGACGGGGCGGCCGGGGCCGCATCTTCGACCCCGAGGCGTACTCGCCCCCGCTGTCCTGGGCCATCGGCGCCGCTACGGCGGCCCCGCTCGCCGCGCTGAAGATCGCGCCCGGGGTGCCGCACGAGGCGATCCCGGCGACGGCCGAGGCGGAGTGGATCTCGGACGGCGGCGACGTGAAGGAGGCGGTGCTGTGGTTCGGGGCGGGGGTGCGGCCGGGTGCCGTACGGGCAACTCTCCTCCCCGGCCCGCGAGTTCTGGACGGCCGCGGACTGGCCGACCCCGAAGTCCGCCCCGTGGGCCGGTACTTGTACGAACCCGACGGCGCCGTCATCCGCGCCCACCTCGTCGCCGAGGTCGCCGAGGAGGTCGGCGGCGGGCTCGTCGACGAGACCATCGCGTATGTGACGGCGGACGACCTACGACCGACCGCGTACGCCTCCGCCTACGAGATCACCGACCAACTCCCCTTCGGCGTGAAGAAGTTGAAGGCACTGCTGCGGGAGCGGGAGGTCGGCGTCCTCACCGTGAAGAAGCGCGGTTCGGCCGTCGAGCCGGAGGAGTTGCGGCGGAAGGTGAAGCCGCAGGGGCCCAACTCGGCGACGGTGTTCCTGACTCGGGTGGCGGGGGCACCGACGATGCTGATCGGCCGGCCGGTCTAGTCCGCGCATCAGGCGGCGTTCGCCTCGCTGTTGGAGCACGGGGCACGGGGCACGGAGCAGTAAATCGGTGGGGTGACGCGGGGGAATCTGCCACGCTCGTCGGATGGGTGCATTGGACGCAGTGGCGGGCAGAGTCGCCGGTGGGGCCACCGTGACGTTCCGGCCCAGCGGCTCCTCGATGGCCCGCTGATACGCAGCCGGCAGCGGGTGGTCGTCGCTCCGGTCGACCCCTCGAAGGTGGAGGTCGGAGACATCGTCCTCGCCCGTGTCGCCGGGACGGTCTACTTGCACCTGGTGTCGTCGGTGGACCCCGCCAGGAAGCGGGTGCAGATCAGCAACAACCGTGGCCGCGTCAACGGCTGGACGGGCCACGACCGCGTCTTCGGGATCTGCGTGACGGTCGACGACGTCCCCCGGTCAGGAGCCACGGGCAAGACCGTCGCGGCCGACTCCGACGAGTCCTCCCGGACCTGAGCAGGCAGCCGCTAGTCCGCCTCCTCCGCCCTGCGCAGCAGGAGTTGGCGTTCGCGTTCGTTGCGTGCCAGTGAAGCCGCCCGCACGAACTCCGCCTTCGCCTCCGTCGTACGGCCCAGGCGGAGGAGCAGGTCGCCGCGGACGCTGGGCAGCAAGTGGTAGTCGCGCAGGGCGGGTTCGGCGGCGAGGGTGTCGATGATCTCCAGGGCAGGGGCCGGGCCGTCCGCCATCGAGACGGCCACCGCGCGGTTCAACTCGACCACGGGGGACGGGGATCGGGTGGCGAGGAGGCCGTAGAGGGTGGCAATCGTCGGCCAGTCGGTCTCGTCGTAGGTGTACGCGTGGGCGTGGCAGGCGGCGATGGCGGCCTGGAGGGCGTAGGGGCCGGGGGCGCCGGTGGACACGGCGTCGGCGCGGCCGAGGGCGGTGATGCCGCGGGCGATGAGCAGGCGGTTCCAGCGGCGGCGGTTCTGGTCCCTGAGGAGGACGGGGTCGCCGTTCGGGGCGGTGCGGGCGGCCGAGCGGGAGGCCTGGAACTCCAACAGGGCGGCCAGGGCGTGCACTTCGGATTCCTTCGGCATCAGGGCGGCGAGGAGCCGGGCGAGGCGGAGGGCGTCCTCGCAGAGGCCGGGGCGGAGCCAGTCGTCGCCCGCCGTCGCCGCGTAGCCCTCGTTGAAGATGAGGTAGATGACGTCGAGGACGGAGCCGAGACGGGCCTCGCGGTCGGGGCCGTAGGGGACCTCGAAGGCGACGTTCTTCGTGGCCAGGGTGCGTTTGGCGCGGACGATGCGCTGGGCGATCGTCGGCTCGGGGGCGAGGAAGGCGCGGGCGATCTCGGGGGTGGTCAGGCCGCCGAGGAGGCGCAGGGTGAGGGCGGTACGGGCCTCCGGGGACAGGACCGGGTGGCAGGTGGTGAAGACCAGGCGCAGGAGGTCGTCGTCGATGTCGTCGGGGGCCGACGGTTCCTCGGGCGGGGCCGTCGTCTCCAGGGTGCGGCCGATCTCCTGGAGCTTGCGGGCGTAGTTCTCCCGGCGCCGGACCAGGTCCACGGCGCGGTGCCTGGCGGTGGCCATGAGCCAGGCGCCCGGGTTGTCGGGTACACCGTCCCGCGGCCACTGCTCAAGGGCGGCGACCAGCGCGTCCTGCGCGAGTTCCTCGGCGATGCCGACGTCGCGGACCGTGCGGGCCACGGCGGCGATGATGCGCGGGGACTCGATGCGGAAGACGGTCTCGATGGCGGTGTGCGGGTCGGTGGCGCTGCCGCGTCGGTCCGTGGCGTTGCCGTGCGGGGCTGCGGTGGGCTGTGATTCCGGAGTCACAACCCACCATGCAACACCCCCGGCGGCCTCGGGCCAAGGAAGGACGGGACCGGCCACGGCGGTACGGGGACGGCTCAGCCCTCCGCGATCTCCCGCACCTCGCACGTCACCGTCCAGAACTCCTCGTGCACCTTCAGGAACCGCTTCGTCCACTCCAGCGCCTCGGCCATGTCCTTGCACTGCATGATCGCGTAGCCGCCGACGACCTCCTTCGACTCGGTGAACGGGCCGTCGGTGACGGAGATCTTCCCGCCCTCCCAGTGGACCCGGGCGCCCTGCGCGGTCGGCGTGAGGCCGGCGGTGTCGAGCATCACTCCGGCCTTGGTGATCTCCTCGATCAACTCGCCCATCCGCTGCATCAGTTCGGGGCTCGGGCCCTCGGCGGGGGCGGTCTTCTCGTCGATCTGCACGAGGGAGAGATAGCGGGGCATGGTGACTCCTCGGATCGGTTCGGGCTGTGGCCGGGTCCTTCCCGGCCTTTCAACCATGCGTCGAACGGGGGTCGACCGGATCGACACACTCGCCGGAATTCCCCGAAGATTTTTTCCGGCCGTCCGTTTCCTCAGGTCACTGGGTCTTCGGGAGCACTCTCTGTCCAGTACGCCCAGTTTTCTGTACGTTCGGAAGACAGGGTTGTCTCACGAGGGGAGCTCATTGATGGACTTCGAAGGGTCGGGCAGCTCCGGCGGACACGCCCCTGTCCGAGGCACGACCCGCCGGACGACCGATTCCCCGCGCGCCGCCCAGAAGGTGGTCCACAAAGCGGTCCGGGACCTGATCGTGGAGCTGCGTGCACACAGCTTCACCGCCGCCACACTCCAGGAGGTCTTCGACGGGGAACTCCTGGAGCCCGGCGCGCTGTGGGGCGAGAAGGCCGTTTCCCTCGCGTTCGACATCGCCTCCTACGCCTCCCTGCAGGATGCCGACGCCGAGGCCTGGGCGCGCAGGGCGGCGACCGAGGCGACACGCGACGGCGGCGAGGGGATCAAGGCGGCCGTCAAGATCGGTCAGTACCTGCTGGGTCCGTCACCGCTCACGTTGGCGAACGACATCAGCAAAATGGTCGGCGGGGCGCTGGAGAACATCAACAAGGCGCGGCTGCTGCACCGTGTGGCCGAACTGACCCGGGCGCTGGAGGCGCTGGAGGATCCGCAGGCCCTTGAGAAGCCCTTCGATGCCGTCCTGTCGTCCGTCGACCGTGGTGTCCCGTACACCCTTGACCAGTTGGCGGAGCTCGCCGTCGCTTCCTCGATAGAGCTTTCGCAACCGGCGGAGGAGGAGATCCCGTCCCCGGACTCCCTCACCCTCCGCTGACCAGGGGTCTCCCAGCTCGCCCTCAGCCCAGCGACTCCCACAACCCACTCGCCGCCGGCTCCTTGGCGACCACCCGGTTCGGATCGGACGGGGCCGTGACCACCGGCATCGTGATCGTCCTGACCGCGTCCGCCGACAGGCCCTTCAGGCTCTGGCCGAGGCTGATCAGTTCGCTCAGGGAGTCGAGGCCGGTGTCGGTGGTGAGGCTGTCGGTGATCGCGTCGGTGACCTCGTAGAGCTTGGCGGGGTCGGTGAGCAGGTCGTGGGAGGAGATCTGGGTCAACAGCGCCTTCACCAGCATCTGCTGGAGGCCTATTCGGCCGAGGTCGCTGCCGTCGCCGATGCCGTGCCGGGTGCGGGCGAGGGCCAGTGCCTGCTTGCCGTTGAGGTGGTGGGTGCCCTTCTTCAGATGCAGGTGGCTGTCGTCGTCGTCGATGTCCTCGGTGGTCGTCACGGTGACTCCGCCGAGCGCGTTGACCAGCTTCGCGAAACCGGCGAAGTCGATCTCTATGTAGTGGTCCATGCGGACGTTCGTGATCGACTCGACCGTCTTGACCGCGCAGACCGGGCCGCCCACCGAGTACGCGCTGTTGAACATCGCGTTGTACGCCACGGAGGTCGAGCCCCCCGACTTCAGCGGGCAGGACGGGCGGGTGACGAGGGTGTCGCGCGGGATGCTGACGATCGTGGCCTTCTTACGGCCCGCGTCGATGTGCACGACCATCGCCGTGTCGGAGCGGGCGCCGGAGCTGTCGCCGCCGCCGAGCGCCTGGTTCTCCTTGCCGCTGCGCGAGTCCGAACCGAGGACCAGGATGTTCACCGAGCCGGTCGGCACGGGGGCGGCGGACGCGGAGGCGGACGCCGAGGGTGTGGTCACCGCCTTCGCGGGGCGGTTGGTCCCGAGCGCGCTGTCGATGTCGACGCTCTTGATGTTGTTGTTGAGGTGCCAATAAGCCCAGCCCGCCGTTGCCACGCCAAGGACGAGGGCGCCCGCCAGAGTGAGGCCGGCGATCTTCAGCACTCTCGACCGCCGGCCCACTCGTCTGTCCCCGTCGGCGTTCTCGTTGTCCGTCACGGGGAGGAACGTAAGTCCGAATTATTAGGAGAAAGTTAGGGGAAGGGTCGCGGGACGGTTTTCTACGGAAAATCTCACGGTTCTCAGTCCCGCTTCACGCCCCACGTCACTCCCCCGCCTCCCTCATCCCAAGGTCACCACCGGTACCGGGTTGCTTCCGCTCCAGGACGCGTTGAACCCGAACGTCACCGAGCCGCCGTCCGGGACCGTCCCGTTGTAGCTCGCGTTCGTACAGGTCACAGCCGCCCCCGACTGGGTGCACGTGGCGTTCCAGGCCTGTGTGATCTGCTGGCCCGCGCCGTACGTCCAGCTCGCTCTCCAGGACGACAGCGCGGTCCCGGTGCAGGCGATCGTCACCTGCCCGGTGAATCCGGTGCTCCACTGGCTCGTCACGCCGTACGTCGCCGAGCACGAACCGGTCGGCGGGGTCGTGGTCGTACCGCCGAGCGCCTCCGCGATGCCGTAGTACGCCGGTTTCGGCACGTAGTTCTCGTCGTACGGCGTGGCCGCCCCGTAGCCCGGGAAGGTGCCCGGCACCCAGGAGTCGGCGTCGGTGAAGCCCCAGACGGTGACGTTCACGCAGCGTGTCACCGCGACGCAGGCCGCGAGCACACTCTTGAAGTCGGCCTTCTGCTGGGCGAGTTTCGCGCTGTCCGCCGGGAGCGCCATCCGGACGTCGAGTTCGGTGATCGCCACGTCCACGCCGAGGTCGGCGAAGCGCTGGATGTTCTGCTGGAGGGTGGCCGGGACCTGGCCGAGGATCAGGTGGGCCTGGAGGCCGACGCCGTCGATCGGAACGCCCGCCGCCTTCAGGGACTTGACCAGGTTGTAGAGGGCGGTGGACTTCGCGTCGACGCCCTCGACGTTGTAGTCGTTGATGTACAGCTTCGCCGCCGGGTCGGCCGCGTGGGCCCAAGTCAGCGCCTGCGCAATGTAGTTGGCGCCGAGGCCGTTGTACCAGAGCGTCGGGCGGTAGGTGCCGTCCTCGTTGAAGGGCTCGTTGACCACGTCCCAGGCAGCGATCTCGCCCTTGTAGCGGCCGACTTCGGTGCTGATGTGGTTCTGCAGCAGGCTGCTGAGCTGGGCCGGGGTCCAGGTGCCGTTGGTCAGCCAGCTCGGGTTCTGGCTGTGCCAGACCAGGGTGTGACCGCGTACCTGCTGGTTGTGGGCCTGCGCGAAGGCGACGATCTGGTCGGCCTCGGTCCAGTTGAAGCTGCCCTGCGTGGGCTCTACGGTCCCCCACTTCATGGCGTTGCCGGGGGTGAGCGAACTGAACTGCGCGCCCGCGATGTCGCCGTAGCCGCCCGTGAGTTTGGAGCCGGTGACCGCCGTGCCGACGACTTTGCCCTTCGCGGCGGCGAGGTCGCGCAGCGGGGTGTCGGCGGCGTGCGCTGCGGGTGCCGTGAGGAGCAGGGCGGCGCCGGTGACCAGGGCCGCCAGGGACAAGCCGGTTCTCAGAGATCTCATGCGGGTGCCTCCGAAAGTTTCGGTTGTGCAACCGATTGGCTTCGGAGGAGTGTGGGGCGGCTCACCCCACTCGTCAATACGTCACCTTCCGGCCACGCGGGTCACCGTTCCGAGGCCGCGGGCGCAGCCGTACTGCTGCGCACCACCAGGCTCGTCGCCAGCTCCACCCGCCGCGCCGCCGAGGAATCCGGCTCGCGCGCGAGGTCTAGCACCAGCTTCGCCGCCGCCTCGGCCATCTCGGTGAGGGGCTGTCGTACGGTCGTCAGCGGCGGGCCGACCCAGCGGGCGACCGGCAGATCGTCGAAGCCGACCACGCTCAGGTCCTCCGGGATGCGCAGCCCCAGTTCGCGCGCGGCCTCGTACAGGCCGAGGGCCTGGAGGTCGTTGCCGGCGAAGACGGCGGTCGGCCGGTCCGGGCGGCGCAGCAGGTCGAGGCCGAGGCGGTAGCCGGCCTCGTGGTGGAAGTCGCCGGTCAGGATCAGCGAGCCGTCGACCGGCAGTCCGGCCGTCTCCAGCGCGGCCCGGTATCCGTCCACGCGGGCGCGGCTGCACATCATCCGGGAGGGTCCGCTGATCGCGCCGATCCGGGTGTGGCCCAGCTCGACCAGGTGCCGGGTGGCGGCCAAACCGCCCTGCCAGTTCGTCGCGCCGATCGACGGGACGTCGGCGCCCGGGTCGCCCGCCGGGTCCATCACCACGAACGGGATGGAACGGCTGGTCAGCAGCGCCCGCTGGGACTCGTCGAGCCCGGACAGGACCAGGACCACGCCGTGCGGGCGGCGGGCGGCGACCTGGTCGGCCCAGGTCCGGCCGGGCGTCAGCCGCCCCGCGCTCTCGCTCAGCACCACGCTCAGCCCGGCGTCCCGCGCCACGTTCTCCACGCCCCGGATGACCTCCAGCGCCCAGGCGCTCTCCAACTCGTGGAAGACCAGGTCGATCAGCGGGGAGCGGGTCGCCTCGGCGCGGCGGCGCCGGTAGCCGTAGACGCGGAGCAGGTCCTCGACGCGGGTGCGGGTCGCGGGGGCCACATCGGCACGGCCGTTGAGGACCTTCGAAACAGTCGGAGCCGAGACTCCGGCCTCGCGGGCGATCTCGGCGAGCGTCGCGGTCTGCGTTTCTACGGCTTTCGAAGGTTTCATGCCCGCGATCGTATCCCTGCGCGACCTCTTGACGAAGCTTCTGTCCCGCCATACGTTCCCGGAACATTCGTATAACTTACCGAAACATTCGCGAGAGGCCGCCATATGGAGTCCTACAGCAGGCGCTGGTTCCTCGGCGCCGGTGCCACCACCCTGCTCACCACCGGACTCACGGCCTGCGGCTCCAGTGACAGCACCGGCAGCAGCAGCACGGTCACCGCCTTCGTCTACGGCGACGACGCGACCAAGGTCCAGGTCAAGGCGGTCACCCGGTTCAACGCGTCGGCGGCGGCCAAGGAGGCCAAGGGCAGGATCAAGCTGGAGAAGGTGCCCGGCACCGACTACCCGGCCAAGCTGCGCACCGCGATGGGCTCACCGAACGCTCCCGACGTCTTCTTCAACTGGGGCGGCGGCTCCATCAAGGCGTACCAGGAGGCCAACCAGCTGGTCGACCTCACCGACACCATCAAGTCCGACCCGGTCCTCAAGAGCGGCTTCCTGCCCTCGGTGCTCGCGGCGGGCGCGCTCAAAGGCAGGAACTACGGCATACCGATGCGCGGCATGCAGCCGGTGATCCTCTTCTACAACAAGTCGGTCTTCGCCGCGCAGAAGCTCCAACCGCCCACCACCTGGGCAGAGTTGCTCGACATCAACAAGAAGCTGAAGGCCGCGAACATCACGCCGTTCGCGCTCGGCGGCGCCGACATCTGGCCCGAGCTGATGTGGCTGGAGTATCTGGTCGACCGGATCGGCGGTCCCGAAGTCTTCGACCGGATCAAGAACGGCGACGCGTCCGGCTGGGGCGACCCCGCCGTCCTCAAGGCCGCCGAGACGGTCAAGCAGCTCATCGACGACGGCGCCTTCGGCAAGGGCTTCAGCTCCGTGTCGTACGTCAACGGCGGCGCGCCCGCGGTCTTCGCCAAGGGCAAGGCGGCGATGCATCTGATGGGCTCGTGGGAGTACTCGACGCAGCTCGGCAAGTTCCCGGACTTCGCGAAGACCAACCTGGGGTGGGCCGCGTTCCCGAAGTACGAGGGCGGGGCGGGCGACATCCGCAACGTCGTCGGCAACCCCACCAACTACTGGTCCGTGAACGCCCGTACGGGCAACAAGGACGCGGCTATCGCGTTTCTGCGGGACTGCGCGTCGGAGGCGTACGCGAAGGACCTGGTCGCCAACGGGGACATCCCGACCACGTCGAACGCGGAGAAGCTCCTCGACTCCTCCCCCAACCCCGAGTTCGCCAAGTTCCAGTACCAACTGGTGCAGCAGGCGCCCGCGTTCACGTTGAGCTGGGACCAGGCGGTGGATCCGGATGTGTCCACGCCGATGCTGACGGAGATCAACAAGCTGTTCGTGGGGAAGAGTTCACCGGCGCAGTTCGTGTCCGCGCTCAAGGGGCTCAAATGACCCAGAGCGCAGCGGCGAAAGCCGGCCGCCCGCACGCCGTGTGGGCGATTCCCGGCGTTCTGTTCTTCGTCTTCTTCGCCGTCGCCCCCATGGTCCTGGCCTTCTATCTCTCCTTCACGAAGTGGAACGGCCTGGGTGACCCGAAACCAGTGGGCCTCGCCAACTGGCAGAAGCTGCTGCACGACGACCGGCTCACCCAATCCCTCACCGTCACGGTCCTGTTGACGGTGACGAGCTGGGCGTTCCAGACGGTCGTGTCGCTGCTGCTCGGGGTCTGGGCGGCGGGGCGGCAGCGCAACCGGGCGGTCCTCTCGGCGATCTTCTTCGTGCCGTTCCTGCTGTCCTCGACGGCCATCGCGCTGCTCTTCTACGCGCTGCTCGACCCGAACTTCGGTGTCATCCACCAGGACACGCTCGGCTCGACGAGTGGTGCGTTCCTCGCGATCGTGTTCGTCGGGGGCTGGCAGTTCATCCCCTTCCACACGCTGATCTACCAGGGCGGGGCCCGCCAGATCCCCGAAGTCCTCTACCAGGCGGCGGCAATCGACGGCGCCGGCCGCTACCGCCAGTTCTTCTCGATCACGCTGCCCCAGCTCCGCAACACGGCCACGACCTCCAGCGTGCTGATGATCGTCGGCTCGCTCACCTACTTCGAGACCGTCCTGATCCTCACCCAGGGCGGCCCCGGCACGGACACGGCGATCCTCCCGTACCTGATGTACGAGGCCGGCTTCAAGAGCTACGACTTCGGCTACGCGAGCGCGATCGCGACCTTCCTGGTCGTGGCCGCCACCGCGCTGTCCCTCGTTCTGGTCAGGCTCACCGGTTTCGGCGCGATGCGCAGTACCCGCGAAGGGATGTGACGGAGTGTCACACGACACCTTGCCGCGTCCGGCGAAGACGACAGAGGAACCCGTGGAAGAGCAGCGGCCCCGAAGGCGACGGCACTCGATCCGACGCCCCAACCCCCTCGCCGGCCTCGGCTCCCTCCTCTGGCTCGCGGTCGTCATCGTCCCCATCTACGCGATGATCTCGGCCTCCCTCACCCGCCAGGACAAGGCCCTCGGCAACAACGCCCTGAAGCCGCCCACCGATCCGACCTTCGCCAACTACAACACCGTCCTGCACAACGGCTTCGGCCACTTCCTCGCCAACACGGCACTGGTGGCGGCCGCGGTCGTGGGAATCGTCCTGGTCCTGTGCGTGCCGCTCGCCTACGTGGCCGTACGCACCCGCACGGTCTGGTCGAGCGCGGCCTTCCGCCTGTTCCTGCTGGGAGTCGCCATTCCCGCCCAGGCAGTGGTGGTCCCCCTGTACCTGATGATCGCCAAACTCGACCTCTACGACAGCCTGTTGGCGGTCATCCTCCCCACCGCGGCCTTCGCGATGCCGGTCTCCGTGCTGATCCTGACCGGCACCCTGCGGGACATCTCGGAGGACCTGTACGAGGCGATGGCGCTCGACGGCGCCTCGGCGACCCGGATGCTGTTCCAGCTGGTCGTCCCGCTGGCCAAGGGCGGTATCAGCACCGTCGTCATCTACACGGCGCTCCAGGCCTGGAACGGCTTCCTCTTCCCGCTGATCTTCACCCAGTCCGACGGGCCTCGGGTCCTCACCCTCGGACTCTTCAACTACGTAAGCCAGTTCGGCGTGAACATCCCCGCGCTGCTCGCCTCGGTCGTCCTCTCCGGCATCCCGATCTTCGCCGTCTACCTGGTGGCCCGGCGCGCCCTGGTCGGCGGCCTGATGGGCGTGGGCGGCAAGTGAACCTCCCCAACTCACCTTTCTCGACAGGAGTTTCATGACCACCGCCCCCTGGCGCGACCCCGCCCTGCCCGCCGCCGCCCGCGTGGACGACCTGCTTGCCCGGATGACCCTGGAGGAGAAGACCGCCCAGCTGTACGGAGTCTGGGTGGGCGCCGACACGGACGGCGACGGAGTCGCCCCGCTGCAGCGGGAGATGACCTCCGACTACGACTGGGACGAGCTGATCACCCATGGGCTGGGACAGCTCACCCGTTCCTTCGGTACGGCCCCGGTGGACCCGGAACTGGGTGCGCAGGCGTTGGCCCGCGCACAGCGCCGGATCGCGGCGGCCGGCCGTTTCGGGATCCCGGCCGTCGCCCACGAGGAGTGCCTCGCCGGATTCACGGCGTGGGGTGCGACGGCGTACCCGGTGCCGCTGGCCTGGGGCGCGAGCTTCGACCCGGCGCTGGTCGAGGAGATGGCCCGGCATATCGGCGCCGACCTGCGCGCGGCCGGCGTCCACCAGGGACTCGCCCCGGTCCTGGACGTCGTACGGGATCCGCGGTGGGGGCGGGTGGAGGAGACGATCGGGGAGGACCCGTATCTGGTGGGGACCATCGGTGCCGCCTATGTGCGGGGTCTTGAGTCGGCCGGGGTGGTCGCGACGCTGAAGCACTTCGCGGGGTACGCGTCCTCGGTGGGGGCGCGGAATCTGGCGCCGGTGCGGGCCGGGGTGCGGGAGTTCGCGGACGTGGTGCTGCCGCCGTTCGAGATGGCACTGCGGGAGGGCGGCGCGCGGTCGGTGATGGCCGCGTACAACGAGACGGACGGCGTGCCGGCGTCGGCGGACCCGGCGTTGCTGACCCAACTCCTGCGGGAGGACTGGCAGTTCACGGGGACGGTGGTCGCCGACTACTTCGGCATCGGTTTCCTGGAGACGCTGCACCGGGTGGCGGGCAGTCCGGCGGAGGCGGCTCACGCGGCGCTGGCGGCGGGGATCGACGTGGAGCTGCCGACGCTGAAGTGCTACGGGAAGCCGTTGGTGGAGGCGGTGCGGGCGGGGGACGTACCGGAGTCGCTGATCGAGCGGGCGGTGCGCCGAGTGCTGCTGCAGAAGTGCGAGTTGGGACTGCTGGACGAGGACTGGGCGCCGGAGCCGACCGGCCGGATCGACCTCGACTCGGCGGCGAACCGCGCGCTGGCTCGCCAACTGGCGGAGAAATCAGTGGTGTTGCTGGACAACCCGGACGGTCTGCTGCCGCTCGCCCCGGATGCCCGGATCGCGGTGGTGGGTCCCAGGGCGGCGGACGCGCTCGCCATGCTGGGCTGCTACTCCTTCCCGTCCCACGTGGGCGTCCACCACCCCGAGGTGCCGATGGGCATCGAGATCCCCACCCTGCTGGAGTCGCTGCGGGCCGAACTCCCGGACGCCAAGGTGACGTTCACGGAGGGCTGTGATGTGTCCGGGCCGGACACGACCGGTTTCGAGGAGGCGGTCGCGCGGGCGTCCGAGGCCGATGTGTGCGTGGCGGTGCTGGGCGACCGTGCGGGCCTGTTCGGGCGCGGCACGTCGGGCGAGGGCTGCGATGTGGCGGACCTCCAGCTGCCGGGCGTACAGGCCGACTTGCTGGACGCGCTCGTGTCGACGGGCGTCCCGGTGGCGCTGGTCCTGCTGACCGGCCGCCCCTACGCGCTGGGCCGTTGGCACGGTCGGCTGGGCGCGGTGGTCCAGGCGTTCTTCCCGGGTGAGGAGGGCGGTCCTGCGGTGACGGGCGTCCTCTCGGGCCGCGTGAACCCCTCCGGCCGCCTCCCGGTGAGCGTCCCGCACGTGCCGGGCGGCCAGCCGTGGACGTACCTCCAGCCTCCGCTGGGCCTGGCCGACGAGGTCAGCAACCTCGACCCGACCCCGCTGTACGCCTTCGGCCACGGCCGCTCCTACACGACGTTCGCGTGGGAGCCCACCGCATCAAGGGAGTCGGAGATCGACACGAACGGCTCCCACGACCTGACGGTCACCGTCCGCAACACCGGCGACCGGCCGGGCGCGGAGGTCGTCCAGCTGTACCTGCACGACCCGGTGGCCTCGGTGACCCGCCCGGACGTCCGCCTGATCGCCTACCAGCGGCTGGAGTTGGAGCCTGGCGAGGCGTCCCGGGTGACCTTCCGCTTCCACGCGGACCTGTCGGCGTTCACGGACCGCTCGGGGCGCCGGGTGGTTGAACCGGGGGCGCTGGAACTACGGTTGTCGGCGTCCAGCACGGACGTACGGCACACCGCGCGGCTGAATCTCACGGGACCTGTGAGAGTGCTCGGCATCGACCGGCGGCTGCGGTGCGAGACGGAGGTGTCGGGGGTGAGGTGAGCGACCCCCGCGCCGGAGACACGGGGGATGCGATGGTCAGGTACGTACACACCGAACTGACGGCCGCTCTGGCATTGTTGGCCGGCACCGGGATGGGGGCGGCGGTGGCGGTCGGCGTGCACGACACGTCGGTACTGCGGGCCGGCCCGGTGGGGAAGGTGGCCGTCTTCGCGGTCGTGTTCCTCACGCTCGTGACCTTGGTGCGGGGAACACGCCTCAAGTGGGTCGGCGAGGTGGCGAACTTCGAGGACGCGGTCCCGCTGTCGGGCCCTGAACCGGCCCCGGCCCGGCGTCCGTTCGGCCTCGGCAGGCTTCTGCTGTTCCTGTTGCCGAACCTGGTCGTGGGCGTGCTCGGGTTCACCTGGGTGCTCGTGGTCCCTCTGGTGATGGCGCTGGACTGGCTGGCCAAGGCCGCCGTCGGCGCCCGCTGGGAGCGCGGGCACGGGCGGCTTCTGTGGCTGGGCCACGACAAGGAGGAGCCGTCACGGCTGTCGTACTCCCCCCTCAGCCCTCTCCCACCGACTCGAACCGCCACCGATGCACCGCCCGCATGACCAAGTCCTCATCCGGCTCAGGGAGTTCGGGCAGCTCGGTGTCGTAGTCCGCGTCCCACCACGTGATGACGAGGACGCGGTCCCGGGGGGCGCGGAGGAACTCCCGGCGCAGGGGTTCGGCCGCGAGTCGCTGGGCCCGTGCCCAGGACAGGAGTTCCTCGCCCCGCCCCTCGGCCGCCTTCGCCTCCCACATCAACGCGACCCTCACGAGTACAGGTTCTCCTTGCTGGCCTCGTGCACATGGTCGTGACCGGGGACGTGAGTCTCCGTGACCGGCAGCGAGGAGTCCGCCGACAGGTCCCAGTCCGAGGCGGCCCGGTTGCGGGCCACCATCTCCGCGCCGAGCGCAGCGACCATCGCGCCGTTGTCCGTGCACAGCTTGGGACGCGGCACGCGGAGGCGGATGCCGGCGGCCTCGCAGCGCTCCGCCGCCAGGGCCCGCAGGCGGGAGTTCGCGGCGACTCCGCCGCCGATCATCAGGTGGTCGACGCCCTCGTCCTTGCAGGCCCGTACGGCCTTGCGGGTGAGGACGTCGACGACCGCCTCCTGGAAGGACGCCGACACATCGCGCACCGGCACGTCCTCCCCGGCCGCCCGCTTCGCCTCGATCCAGCGGGCCACGGACGTCTTGAGCCCGGAGAAGGAGAAGTCGTACGCCGGGTCGCGCGGCCCGGTCAGTCCGCGCGGGAAGGTGATCGCCGTGGGGTCGCCC
Organism: Streptomyces sp. NPDC050549; assembly: GCF_040655035.1. NCBI lineage: Bacteria > Bacillati > Actinomycetota > Actinomycetes > Kitasatosporales > Streptomycetaceae > Streptomyces > Streptomyces sp. NPDC050549. The sequence continues at coordinate 62,156 of NZ_JBFAJD010000008.1, read as the reverse complement.
TCCTTCGCGTACCGGTCGATGACCGGCCCGCCCGGGAAGCCGAGGTTCAGCACACGCGCGATCTTGTCGAAGGCCTCGCCCGCCGCGTCGTCGATCGTCGCGCCCAGCGGCCGTACGTCCGAGGTGATGTCCGAGGAGAGGAGGAGCGAGGAGTGGCCGCCGGACACCAGCAGCGCCATCGTCGGCTCCGGCAGCGCGCCGTGTTCGAGCTGGTCCACGCAGATGTGGGAGGCCAGGTGGTTCACGCCGTAGAGCGGCTTGCCCAGCGCGTAGGCGTACGCCTTGGCCGCCGAGACGCCCACCAGCAGCGCGCCCGCGAGCCCGGGGCCCGCCGTGACCGCGATGCCGTCGAGGTCGCCGGCGCTGACACCCGCGTCCTTCAGGGCGCGCTGGATCGTGGGGACCATCGCCTCCAGGTGGGCGCGGGAGGCCACCTCCGGTACGACCCCGCCGAAGCGGGCGTGTTCGTCGACGCTGGACGCGACCGCGTCCGCGAGCAGGGTGTGGCCGCGGACGATGCCGACGCCGGTCTCGTCGCAGGAGGTCTCGATGCCGAGGACGAGGGGTTCGTCAGTCATTGAAGTCGGTTCCTTGTACGGAAGTCGACCCCGCAGCGGAGCTGCTGTCGGGGTCTGTGGTCAGGCGCATCACCAGGGCGTCGACGTTGCCCGGCTGGTAGTAGCCGCGCCGGAAGCCGATGGGCACGAAGCCGAAGCGCTCGTAGAGCTTCTGCGCGCGGACGTTGTCGACGCGGCATTCGAGCATGACCTCGGCGCACTCGAACTCGCTTGCCGCGCTGAGGAGTTCGGTCAGGAGGGTGGAGCCGAGGCCGGTGCCCCAGTGGTCGCGGGCCACGGCGATGGTCTGGATGTCGGCCCCCGCGGCGGAGCCGCTGTCAGATGCAGTGCCGGTGGTGGCGAGGCCCGCGTAGCCGACGACCCGGACACCGCCCTCGTACTGTTCACCGGTCACCTCGGCCACCAGGTACCGGCGGGTCGCCTCGGCGCCCCGCGCGTGTGCCAGTTCGGACCAGAACATGCCCCGGGACCAGGCGTCCTCGGGGAAGAGGTCCTTCTCCAGTTCCAGCACGGGATCGATGTCCCACCAGCGCATCTCGCGCAGTCGAGGGCTCGTGGATTCGGTCACTTGGGGGTGACCACCTTGTAGTTCTTGGGGACCTGGGCGTCGGGGCGGCGCAGGTAGAGCGGCCGGGGCGCGGCGAGCTCCACGCCCGCCGCGAGTCTCTCGGCGGCCAGGGAGGCGAGTGCGGCGGCGGACACGTGCTCGGGCTCGTGGGCGGACGGGAAGGTGTCCGGGTAGAGCAGGGCACCCGCACCGACGGCGGGCACTCCCGCGACCTGGTCGGCGATGTCGGCGGGCCGGTCCACGGCCGGGTCGGTGACCCGGGTGCGGGAGTCGGCGTAGCGGGCCCAGTAGACCTCCTTGCGGCGCGCGTCGGTGGCCACGACGAAGGGGACGTCGAGGTCGGTGGCGTAGGCCAGGCCGTCCAGCGTGCACACACCGTGCACGGGCACACCGAGCGCGAGCCCGAAGGTGTCGGCGGTCATCAGCCCGACGCGCAGTCCGGTGTAGGGGCCGGGGCCGATGCCCACGACGATTCCCGTGACGGCGTCGAGCCTGAGCCCCGCGTCGGCGAGCACACGGTCGACGGCCGGGAGCAGCAGCTCACCGTGGCGGCGCGCGTCCACCTGACTCGACGAGGCGACGACGGCCTCGCCGTCGTGCAGGGCGACGGTGACTGCGGGGGTGGCGGTATCCAGAGCGAGCAAGAGCACGCAAACAGCCTACGGCTCCGGCGCCCCGGGCACGGCCGCCCCGGTCGGCCCGGCCCGACTGCTACCGTCACCTACAGTCACCGCACTTACTGGACATACAAGACACGGAGGTGGGCGCCGATGGCCGGCAGCAGCTCGGGAATCGTGGCCGGGCTCACCGTGGCGGCCGTCGCCACGGTCGGTTTCCTCGCCTATCAGGCGTCGGCGAGCGTCCCGCCCGGACTGGGGAGTACGGCCCGGGCGAGCGCCCCGCCGGCGGTGGCCACCACGAAGGCGCCCCGCGACCGGAAGAACCCCGGCGCGCTGCCCGCGGGCTCCGGCAAGGGCGAGCGGGTCGTGTACTCGCTGGACGACGACCGGGTGTGGCTGGTCGCCAAGAACAACAAGGTCAACCGGACGTTCGAGGTCACCCCCGGGACGGTGGATCCGACCCTGGGCTCCTACTGGGTCACGTCCCGCTCGAACGCGGTCACCGGCACCGACGGCACCCCCATCCAGCACGTCGTCCGCTTCACCAGCACGGACGGGATCGCGATCGGCTTCAGCGCGGCGGTCGGCGGCGCGACCCGGGAACCCGATCCCACGGTGAAGTCCGGCGGCATCCGCGAGTCGGTCGAGGACGGCACGGCCATGTGGGACTTCGCGACGATCGGGCAGTCGGTCGTGGTGATCCACTAGGGGATGAGGAGCGTGCCCCGAGGGGGCGCGGGGAACTGCGCGACCAGCCCCCACCGCCCCGCAGCCGAACGACTACGCAGCTTTGCGCGGCTCAACCGGCGGAGCCTCACGCGGTGGGGTCGAGATCGCCTTCGCCGCCTCACCGGCCGCCAGCAGCTCGCGCATGGACACCCCGGCGAACGCGTACGGCTGCGGGCGGTCCTGGTTCTCTGAAGCCGACGAAGCCGACATGGACGCCTCCTGGGACCTGGGGGCAGACGTAGTTAGGTAGACCTAACTACGAACTGGATACCATGTGACCACGCGCGGGACCCCGAACGCAACATCTTGCCGACACCTTGTCGGAACCCGCACGACCGGCACCTCCCGGTCAGACGCCGAGCACGCTCAGTTCAACCGCGGCCCAGCGCTCGCCCAGCCCGGTGACGGTGACGTGCCGCACCTCGTCCGTGGTGTCTCCGACGGCCCGGTGGATGACGACCGCCAGCCGGTCGTCCGTCAGCTCCTCGACCTTGCCCTCGCCCCACTCCACGACGATCACCGACTCGGGCAGCGAGACGTCGAGGTCCAGGTCCTCCATGTCGTCGAGCCCGCCGCTGAGGCGGTACGCGTCGACGTGGACCAGCGGCGGCCCGCCGCCGAGCGGGGGGTGCACGCGCGCGATGACGAACGTCGGAGAGGTGACCGCGCCGCGCACGCCGAGTCCCTCCCCCAGTCCCCGGGTCAGCGTCGTCTTGCCGGCGCCGAGCTCCCCGGTGAGCATCACCAGGTCGCCCGCGCGCAGCAGCTTGGCCAGGCGGCGTCCCAACTCCCCCATCTGCTCTGGGGAGTTGACGGTGATCGAGACGGACAGGGGCTCAGCCGCGTTGTGCGGTGCTGCTGGTGCTTCCATAGCCACTTACGGTAGCCCCTGCGGGCACGGCACCCGCGCGGGTGAGCAGGTCGGCGAGGCGGTCGGTGACCACCTCCGGGTGCTCCAGCATGACCAGGTGCCCGGCGTCCGGCACGAGCACCAGCTCGGCGTCCGGCAACAGGTCGGCGATGGCCTCGCTGTGCTCACTGGGCGTGACGAGATCGCCGATCCCGGCCAGCACGAGCACCGGCATGTCCTTGAAGTGGGGGAGGGCCGCGGTCTTGTCGTGGTCGGTGAAGGCCGGGTAGAACTCGGCGACCACGTCGATGGGCGTGCCCTCGATCATCCGCTCGGCAAACCGCGCCACCGCCGGGTCGACGTCCCTGGACGCGAACGAGTACCGCTTGATGATCCCGGTGAACAGATCGGCGGTGGCCCGCCGCCCCCGCTCCACCAGCGCCGCCTGCTGACCGAGCGCCTTCAGCACACCGGGCAGCACCCGCCGCACCGCGTTGACACCGGCGACGGGCAGCCCGAAGTTGACCTCGCCGAGCCGCCCGGAGGACGTACCGACGAAGGCGGTGGCCACGACCCGGTCGCGGATCAGCTCCGGGTACTGGTCGGCGAGCGCCATCACCGTCATGCCGCCCATGGAGTGCCCGACGAGCACGATCGGCCCCTCGGGCACGGCCGCGTCGAGCACGGCCCTCAGGTCGCGGCCCAACTGGTCGATGGTGAGCGGCATGTCGTCTTCGAGCTGCGCCACCCCGCGCGCGGAACGGCCGTGGCTGCGCTGGTCCCAGTGCACCGTCCGTACGACCCCGCGCAGGGCCGCCCGCTGGAAGTGCCAGGAGTCCTGGTTGAGGCAGTAGCCGTGACTGAAGACGACGGTGACCGGGGCGGGCGCCTTGCGTCCGAAGAGCCGGCGGCGCTTGGGCGTGACGGCGACCTCGGGCTCGATGTCGTCGACCTCGTAGTACAGCTCGGTGCCGTCGTCCGCGACGGCCGTGCCGGGGATGCCGCGCAGTGAGCCGTACGGTCCCGTGGAGTCGAGCGCGAGCCGGGCCTGCTCGCGCATACCGCGCCCGACCGTCATCCGCTCTATGGCGACACCGGCCGCGGCCCCCGCGGCGATCACGCCTATCGCGGCGCCCGCGATGCCGGTCACCTTGCGCCAGTTGCCGCCCGCCCCCGTGGCGGCGGAGGCGATCGCGGCGACCGCCTCCGCACTGCTCTCGCTCACGTCCCGCTCCTCTTCCCGTCCCGGCCCTGCGCCGCGTCGTCCGACTCATCCCCGGGGACGTCTTCGTCGACGAGCACGTCCTCATTGACGTAGACGCGGGGAACGCGCGTTCCGATGCGGGTGACGATTTCGTAGGCGATGGTGCCCGCGGCCTGTGCCCAGTCCTCGGCGGTGGGCTCGCCGCGGTCGCCGGGGCCGAAGAGGATCGCCTCCGCCCCGGGCTCCGGCTCGTCCCCTCCGAGGTCCACGACGAACTGGTCCATGGCGACCCGCCCCGCGACCGTGCGCCACTTGCCGCCGACCAGCACCGGGCCGGTGCCGGAGGCGTGCCGGGGGATGCCGTCCGCGTAGCCGACGGGGATGAGGCCGAGGGTCGTGGTGCCCGGAGTGACGTAGTGGTGGCCGTAGCTGACCCCGTGGCCGCCCGGTACCTGCTTCACCAGGGCGACGGACGCCTTCAGGGTCATCACCGGCCGCAGCCCGAAGTCGGCCGGGGAGCCCTGCTCGGGGATGGGCGAGACGCCGTAGACGGCGATTCCGGTGCGGACGAGGTCGAAGTGGGAGTCGGGGCGGGTGAGGGTGGCGGGCGAGTTGGCGATGTGGCGGACCTCGGGACGTACGCCCTGTGCTTCCGCGTACGCGACCATCTCGCGGAAGAGGGCGAGTTGGGCGTCGACGGAGGGGTGCCCGGGTTCGTCGGCGCAGGCGAAGTGGGACCAGAGGCCGGTGACGCGGAGCAGCCCTTCGGCCTCCGCGCGCAGGGCCTCGCCGACGAGTTCGGCCCAGTCGCCGCCGGGCTGGCAGCCGTTGCGCCCGAGTCCGGTGTCGGCCTTGAGCTGCACGCGCGCGGGGAGACCGGCTTCGCGGGCTGCTGCCACGACCTCCCGCAGCGCCCACATGTCGCTGAGCGACATGTCGAGGTCGGCCTCGATGGCCTCGCGCCACGGTCCGCCGGGTGTCCAGAGCCAGCACATGATCCGTACCCCGGCCGGCAGTCCGGCGCGGGCCCGCAGGTCGAGTGCCTCCTCGGGGGTGGCCGTGCCCAGCCAGGACGCCCCCGCCCCGACGGCCGCGCGGGCGCAGGGCACGGCGCCGTGGCCGTACGCGTCGGACTTCACGACGGCCATGAGGGCGGCGCCCGGCGCGAGGGCGCGCAGGGTCCGCACATTGGCCCGCAGGGCACCGAGGTCGATCTCGGCGCGGGCACGCAGGGGCGCGGTCGGCGCAGGTGCTGTCTCGTTCATGACGCCCCCAGTCTCTCAGAGGGGACTGACAAGCCCGTAGGCCCGCCTAGTTTCCGGGGCGATGTCCCCACACGTAGACGCGGTCGCCCTTCTTGAGCACACCCCACAGCTTGCGGGCGTCGGCCAGCCGGAGGTTGACGCAGCCCCAGGAGCCGGTGGTGGTGTAGATGCTGCCGTAGACGGCGTGGAAGGCGATGCCGCCGTCGAAGAACTGGGCATACGGCATCGGGCTGTTGTAGAGCGTCGACCAGTGGTTCTTGTGCTTCCAGTAGATCTTGTGCCAGCCGCCCCGGGTGACGTGTCCGGTGCGCCCGCTGCGCATCGGCACCGGTCCGAAGACGACCTTCTTGCCCTTCTGCACCCAGGTGAGCTGCCGGTCGAGATCGACACAGGCGACGCGGTACGAGCGGACGGGGCACTTCCGGGCCGCGTTCGGGTTCTTCTTCGCGGCGAGGAGCTGCATCCGCGCCCAGGTCACGGGTCCGGCGAAGCCGATCGCGGGCTTGATGCCCTGCTTCTTCTGGAAGGCCCTGATCGCCCTGCAGTCGGCGGCCGACTGCCGACCGTCCACCTTCAGCTTCAGCCACCGCTCCACGCCCCGCTGGTAGGGCCCGGTCTGCTTGCTGCAGGAGACCTTCGCCACGGCGTCCCCGATCGGTACGTACTCGACGAGCGCGTACGTCCCAGGCGCCGCGTCCCTCGGCTCGACCCGGTCCTCCTCGGCGGTCGGCGTGTACACCTTCGGTACGAGGGCCTGGTCGGGTGTGTCGATCTGCCAGGGCTGATACGGCCCCGGGGGCACGCCCGGCACGAGTTCGGTCTCGCCGGGCCCGGGTGCCGGCCCGGGCCCGTCGGCCCAGGCGGTCCCGGTCCCGACAGGGAGGACGATCACCGCGGTGAGCAGCACCGCGATGCTTCTGTGCGCGATTCGTGTACTGATCATGCGATCAGAGAAACGCGGTACCCCGGCGGTGAGCGGGTGCCGCGCGGAGGGGTCACCCTTATTGGCGAGCGTTCGGTGTACCGGCCCGGCCGGCGTTCTCAGTCACGCACGTCCCGCCACGCCGTCCGCACCGCCTCCGCCACGTCGTGCGCCCCCACCGGCGCCCCGTCCGCCGCCAGCCGCCCCGCGAGACCGTGCAGATACGCCCCCACGCTGCCCGCGTCGAACGCCGGCAGCCCCGCCGCCAGCAACGAGCCCGCGAGCCCCGACAGCACGTCCCCGCTGCCCGCCGTGGCCAGCCAGCCGGTGCCCGTCGGATTGACCCGCACCGCACCGCCCCCGGAGTCGGCGACCAACGTCGTCGAGCCCTTGAGCAGCACGATCGCCCCGTACCGCCGCGCCAGCTCCCGCACCGACGAGAGCCGGGCCGCCTCGACCTCCGCGCGCGGGACCCCGAGGAGCGCGGCGGCCTCCCCCGCGTGGGGGGTCATCAGCGTCGGCGCCGTACGCGCCCGTACGGCATCCGGGTCCGCCAGCCGCAGCCCGTCCGCGTCGATGAGCACCGGCACGTCGGCCGTCACCACCTCCGCCACGGTCGCCGCGTCGTCGCCCGCCCCCGGCCCGACGACCCACGCCTGCACCCGCCCCGCCTTGGACGGCCCCCGGTCCGACACCAGGGTCTCCGGGAACCTCGCGATCACCGCGTCCGCGGCCGGACCGACGTACCGTACGGCCCCCGCGCCGCCCCGCAGCGCCCCGGCGACGGCGAGCACGGCCGCGCCCGGGTAGCGCCCGGACCCGGCGGCGATGCCCACGACTCCGCGCCGGTACTTGTCGCTCTCGGCGTCCGGCACGGGCAGCAGCGCCGCCACGTCCGCGTGCTGCAGGGCCTCCAGCTCGGGTTCGGCGGGCAGTTCGGCGCCGAGTCCGATGTCGACGAACCGTAGGGAACCGGCGTACTCGCGCGCGGGGTCGATCAGCAGCCCCGGCTTGTGGGTGCCGAAGGTGACGGTGAGGTCGGCCCGGACCGCGGCGCCCCGCACCTCGCCGGTGTCCGCCTCGACGCCGCTCGGCAGATCGACGGCGACGACGACACCCCGGGAGTCCCGGGCGAGGGTCGCGAGCCGCGCGGCGTCCGGCCGCAGCCCGCCCCGGCCGCCGATCCCGACGATGCCGTCGAGGACGAGATCGGCGCGCAGGACCGGTTCCTCGGCTGCGTCCGGCGACACGGTACGACCACCCGCGCGGAGCAGTGCCGCGAGCCCGCGCGCGTGGGTGCGGTCGGGCGCGAGCAGGACCGCCGTGACGGCCGCCCCGCGCCGGGCCAGCCGTGCCCCCGCGTAGAGCGCGTCACCGCCGTTGTCCCCGCTGCCGACCAGCAGCGCCACCCGGCTGCCGTAGACCCGGCCCGTCAACTGGGCGCAGGCGACGGCCAGTCCGGCCGCGGCACGCTGCATCAGGGCGCCCTCGGGAAGCCGTGCCATCAGCCGCCGTTCGGCCGCCCTTACCGTCTCCACGCTGTACGCAGTACGCATGCGGTCGAGTCTGCCCCGGGAGGGGTGTGGCACGCACCCGGGCGGACCGGGTTCCCCGTCACCCCTCCGCGATCACCACCGCCGAAGCCACCCCCGCGTCATGGCTCAACGACACGTGCCAGGAGCGGACGCCCAGTTCGGCCGCCCGCGCGGCGACCGTGCCCGTCACCCGCAGCCGGGGCCGCCCGCTGTCCTCGACGTAGACCTCGGCGTCCGTCCAGTGCAGCCCGGCCGGCGCGCCCAGCGCCTTCGCCAGGGCCTCCTTCGCGGCGAAGCGGGCGGCGAGGGAGGCGGCCCCCCGGCGCTCCCCGCTCGGCAGCAGCAACTCGCTGTCCAGGAAGAGGCGTCGGGCCATCCCGGGCGTACGCGCCAGCGACGCCGCGAACCGGTCGATCTCGGCCACGTCGATACCAACCCCGATGATGCTCATGCCGAGCACCCTACGGCGGCACCGGTCCTGCCCTTGCGGGCAGGCGAAGCGGTTTTCCGGCGCGGGTTCGTTGCCCCTGAGTACCTCGCGGGGGCGCCCGGTCAGCCTGTAGACAACGAAGATCGCGACTCCAGGCCAGAGGTGAGGACGTGCACGCCCGAGACGAAGCCCGCGCGCGGGACGCCGTATCCCGGCGTGCCCCGCTGAGCGGACCCACAGCCGACACCGCCACCCGGCCCGCCCACGAGTTGCTGTCGCTCCAGTCGAGGGCGGGCAACGCCAACGTCGCACGGATGCTCGGCCAGGAGGGGCGCCCCGCACCGGCCGTGCAGCGGGCGCCGGTGGTCCAGCGGAACAAGCTGCTGAACGGGAACATCTCGTTCACCAACGTGTCCCTCAAGTTCCCGGAATCGCAGGGCAAGGCCACCCGGGTGCTGGAACTCCTGTCCGCCAACACGGCGATCAAGTCCTTCCTCAACGGCCGGACCTGCCGGATCACGCTGGAGAAGCGGACGTCACAGGCCCCGGCGGACGTCGTCGACAAGGGGGCCGACGGCGTCTTCGTGACGATGGCGGCCTACTACCTGGAGAACTACGACATCGGCTACATCGTGGGCATGCTCTGCCACGAGTTCGGCATCCATCCGATGGCGGCCGCCGCCCCCAACATGCGCGACGAGGAGGATGCCTTCCGAAGCGTGCCCTTCCCGGTGCCGGGCCTTGAGGACAAGCCGCATCCCGACGGATTCGCCTCGATGAACACCGACGCCGCCAAGCAGGCCGACCATGTGCTCGGCGCCATCCCCGGGAGCCCGCGGTACACCATCTACCGCGACCTCACCCTGGAGATGGCCGACCTGCTGCTGCGGGACGCGCGCAACAAGGCGCCGGGCGCCCGGGAACAGGACGTCACCGACCTCATCGACTGCTTCCTCATGGACGTGGCCTCGATCGCCGCGACGAACGACAACCGCCTGCGCGGAATGCCCGTCCTGGGCAACAGCGAGGGCCCGGCGATCCGCCAGGACATCGCGTCCGTGTACAACGCCTACAAGTCCCGCCTCGCCGACGACCTCTCGGAGCAACGGCACCCCATCAAGCCCCTGTTCCCCCCGGAGAAGACCCCGGAAGCCGTCAAGGCCGACTTCAACACCCTTCTGGGGCGCATCACCAAGGGCGCGTTCCGGGCGTGGAGCATCGACAACAGCGACTAGACGAGCGACCGGGCGAGCGACCGGACGGGTCAGACGGCGTCGAGGGCCGCGGTGATCTTGCGGATCATCTCGTTCATGACGGGCCCGGGTCCGCCCTTGAGGCCCCGAACGGCCTCTTCCGCGGCGACGAGCACGGTGGCGCGGAAGTTGTCGGCCTCGGCCGGGTCCTGCTGCCGGAGCAGCGCCATGGTCGCCGCCAGGGCCGGCAGCACCCGGTCGGCGAGTTCGGCCGCGGACCTGCCGTCCAGGCCCTCGATCCTCGACTTCTCGGCGAGGACGTGGCCGACCTGCCCGGTCGCGGAGGACAACGCGATGCTGCCCCGGGTGGCGATCCGGTGCGGGGAGCCGGTGGCACCGGCGGAGACCAGCAGCGAGACGGCGCCGTACGCGGCGGTCCGCAGGGTGTCCTTGTCCTGGTCGGTGAGGGTGAGTTCGATGGCCATGGTGTGCTCCTCGGAGTCGCCGGAATCGGTGGGCCTTCCTTCTGGAGCAGAGCCTGCGCCCAGCCGGTTTCACCGCGGCCTCAGCACGCTTTCAACCCCGGCGTCGGGTGTCTGTCGGGGCTGTCGGTCCGGTGTCGGACGCCTGTCGGCACGGTCTTGGCACCTCTCGCTCACCGCACGTTCCACGACGATCGGGGAGACCGTGTCCGCTTCTTCTTCCTTGCCTGTGCCCGTCGCCACCGGCATCGCGCCGCCCGATCTCGCCGACAGCACGCTGCTGGACGTCGATCCGGACGCGCAGATGTCCCTCGGCGCCGTCGCCGTGGACGGTCGTGGCGACATCATGTACGCGACCGTCGAACTGCCCGGCGGGGCACGGCGCGAGCTGAAGGTCGACGTCCTGCGGCCGGCCGGCGACGAACGGCTTCCGCCGGTCGTCCACCTTCCCGGTGGCGCGTTTCTCCGCTGCAACAAGGCCATGGCGTTCGACGCGCGCCGCCATGCCGCCGAGTCCGGTTTCGTCGTCACCAGTGTCGAGTACCGCGTCGCCCCCGACGGCGCGACCTTCCACGACTCCGTCCGCGATGTGCGCGCCGCGCTCGCGTATCTGCGGTCGCACGCCGACGACTTCGGCATCGAGCCCGGCGCGGTCGCCCTGTGGGGCGAGTCCGCGGGCGGTCACCTGGCGGCGCTGACGGGTGTCACGGACGGTCTGCCCGGGTTCTCCGACGCCTCGGACCCGACCCCGCCGGTACAGGTACAGGCCGCGGTCGACGCCTACGGCAGCTCCGAACTCTCCGCCATCGCCGACGACTTCGACGAGGCGGCCCGGCTGCACTACCGGCGGGAGGACACGCACTTCTCGGCGTACCTCGGCGGGCCCGGTGCACCCTTCCCGGAGATCCCCGACGCGGTGCGGGCCGCGGACCCGGCAACCCACGCGACCGCCTCGGCCCCGCCGTTCCTGTTCCTGCACGGCAGCGAGGACATGCTCGTCTCCCCGTCCCAGACGCAGCATGTGCACCAGGCGCTGCGCGCCGCCGGGGCCGACAGCACCCGCTACGTCCTGAAGGGCGCCGACCACGGAGACGTCGCGTTCCTCGGAGGCCCGAGCACCGGGCTGCCCTGGACCTCGGCCACCACGATGGGCGTCATCACCGGGTTCCTCCACCGCCGTCTCGACAAGGCCGACGTGACGGAGCGGTGAGCGGTGCGGCGAGTCCTGCCGCAGCCGCCGTCAGACGGTCCGCGTTCCCCGTCGCCACACCCCGCTGACCAGCGGCACGCCCGGCCGGTAGGCCAGGTGCACATGGCTGGGCGCGTCCAGCAGGATCAGGTCGGCGCGGGCTCCCGGCGCGATCCGCCCCACGTCGTCCCGGCGCAGCGCCGCCGCCCCGCCCGCCGTGGCCGACCACACCGCCTCGTCCGGAGTCATCCCCATGTCCCGCACCGCCAGCGCGACGCAGAAGGGCACGGAGGACGTGAAGGACGAGCCCGGGTTGCAGTCGGTGGACAGCGCGACGGTGACCCCGGCGTCCAGGAGCCGGCGCGCGTCCGGCCACTGGGCCCGCGTCGAGAACTCGGCGCCGGGCAGCAGGGTCGCGACGGTACGGCCGCTCGCCAGCGCGTCCACGTCCGCGTCGGTCAGATGCGTGCAGTGGTCCGCGCTCGCCGCGTCCAGTTCGACGGCGAGCTGAACGCCGGGGCCGTAGGAGAGCTGGTTGGCGTGGATGCGCGGGTGCAGGCCCTTCGCCCTGCCGGCGCTCAGGATCGCGCGTGCCTGGTCTCCGTCGAAGGCGCCCTTCTCGCAGAAGACGTCGATCCAACGGGCGTACGGGGCACAGGCGTCGAGCATCTCGCCGGTCACCAGTGCCACGTACGCGGCGGGGTCGTCGGCGTGGTCCGGGGAGACGATGTGCGCGCCGAGATACGTCACCTCGTCGGTGTGGGCGGCGGCGATGCGCAGGGCGCGGGACTCGTCGGCGACCGTCAGGCCGTAGCCGGACTTCGTCTCGAAGGTGGTGGTGCCCTGACGGAGGGCCTCGTCGAGGTAGCGGGTGAGGTTCGCCTCCAGTTCCGCGTCGCTCGCGGCGCGCGTCGCCGCGACCGTCGTACGGATGCCGCCCGCGCTGTAGGCCCGCCCGGACATCCGGGCGTTGAACTCCTGGGTGCGGTCGCCCGCGAAGACCAGGTGCGAGTGGGAGTCCACGAAGCCCGGCAGGACGGCCCTCCCGCCGGCGTCGACCCGATTGTCAGTGGCGGGTGCTTTGCTTGATTCACCGGTCCACGCGACGTGGTCGCCGTCGATGACGACGGCCGCGTCCTGGATCAGACCGAGGGGAGAGCCGTCACCGAGGGAGTGGGAGGGGTCGTTGGTGACCAGCGTGGCGATGTTGGTGATGACGGTGCTGCTGCTCATCGTGTCCTCGTGGGTACGGAGTTCGGCGTTCGTGTCTATGCGCGCAGGGCTTCGACTGCCTGCGCGAGGGCCTGCGGCACATCCGGTACGAGCGCGTGCGCTCCGTCGCGTACGACGTGCCGGCCGCCCACGACGGTGTGCCGCACGTCCGCTGCCGTCGCCGCGAATACGGCCGTCTCGGCGCCGAGCCTGGGCACCGTCCCCGCCGTCCTGACCGAGTCGAGTGCGATCGTCGTGAAGTCGGCGAGGGCGCCCGCCGTGATGCTGCCCGCCTCGTCCCAGCCGAGGGCCGCGTGGCCGTCGGAGGAGGCCGCGCGGAGCAGGGCCGCCGCCGTCCAGTGACCCCGGGTGCGGGTACGCAGGCGCTCGTTCAGCTCCATCGCGCGGGCCTCTTCGAGCAGGTCGATGACGGCATGGCTGTCGGAGCCGAGACAGAGCGGTGAGCCGGCCCGCTGGAGGGCCACGGCGGGGCCGATGCCGTCGGCGAGGTCGCGTTCGGTCGTCGGGCACATGCAGGTGCCCGTGCCGGTCGAGCCGAGCAGCGCGATGTCCTCGTCCGTGAGGTGCGTGTTGTGCACGCCCGTGGTGCGCGGGCCCAACACCCCGTGGTCGGCGAGCAGTTGGGTCGGCGTGCAGTCGTGCGCGGTGCGGCAGGCGTCGTTCTCGGCGGTCTGCTCGGACAGGTGCACATGGAGCGGGGCCCGCCGCTCCTCGGCCCAGCGGGCCACGGTCGCCAACTCCCGTGCGGGCACGGCCCGTACGGAGTGGACGGCGGCACCGATCCGCGCGTGATCCCGTTCCTTGAGAAGTGAACAGCGTTCCGCCCAGGCGTCCGCGCTTCCGTCGGAGAAGCGGAGCTGGTGGTGGTCTGGGGGCTGTCCGAAGCCGGAGGAGAAGTAGGCGGTGTCGAGGAGGGTGATGCGGATACCGGCTTCGGAGGCGGCGGCGATGAGCGCCTCGCCCATGGCGTTGGGGTCGGCGTACGGGGTACCGCCGTGGCCGTGGTGCACGTAGTGGAACTCGCCGACGGCCGTGATCCCGGCCAGCGCCATCTCGGCGTACACCGCGCGGGCCAGTGCGTGGTAGGTGTCCGGGGTCAGCTGGTCGGCGAAGGAGTACATGACCTCGCGCCAGGTCCAGAAGGTCCCGGAGCCGACCTGGACGGTGCCGCGCAGGGCGCGGTGGAAGGCGTGGCTGTGGGCGTTGGCGAGCCCGGGGAGGGTGAGTCCGCGCAGGATCTCGGCGCCGGGGGGCGGGGTGTCGACCCCGGTGCGGACGGCCGTGATCAGTCCGCCGCCCACCTCCAGGGCGACGCCCGGCTCGACGTGGGTGTCGAGCCAGGCGTGTTCCAGCCAGTACGTCCGCGTGGTGGGGTGCGTGGTGGGGTGCGTCACCTGCGGGCCAGCCCTTCCAGTACGTCGGCGAGTGCGGTCACCCCGGCCGCGCAGTCGTCCTCGGCCGCGAACTCGGCCGGGGAGTGCGAGACGCCCGTGGGGTTGCGCACGAACAGCATGGCGGTCGGGATGCTCCCCGAGAGGATCCCGGCGTCGTGTCCGGCGCCGGTGCCCAGGACGGGGACCTTGAGGTGCGTGTCCTCGCCGTTGGTCTTCCCCAGGACTCGGGCGAGTTCGTCGCGCAGGGCGTGGTCGAACTCGACGACGGGGGTGAAGGACTCGCGGACGACGTCGAGGTCGACGCCGTGTGCCTCCGCGTACTCGCGGGCGGCCTTCTCGACGCCGGTGACCACCGTGTCCAGGGTGTCCTGGTCGGCGGCGCGGGAGTCGAGCCAGCCGCGCACCAGGGAGGGGATCGCGTTGACGCCGTTCGGCTCGACGGCGATCTTCCCGAACGTGGCGACGGCACCGGCGAGTTGGGCCTCGCGGCGGGCGGCGAGCACGGTCTCGGCGTACGACAGCATGGGGTCCCGCCGGTCCACCAGCCGCGTCGTACCGGCGTGGTTGGCCTCGCCCCGGAAGTCGAACCGCCAGCGTCCGTGCGGCCAGATGGCGCTGGCGATGCCGACCCGGTCGCCGGACAGGTCCAGCGCGCGGCCCTGTTCGACGTGGAGTTCGACGAACGCGCCGATACGGGCGAGCCGTTCGGGGTCGGGACCGATGGCGTCGGCGTCGTAGCCCGCCGCCGTCATGGCCTGCGGCAGGGTGACCCCGTCGCCGTCGGTCAGCCGGTGCGCCTGCTCGACGGTGAGCTGTCCGGCGGTCAGCCGGGACCCGACACAGGCGAGCCCGAAGCGGGCGCCCTCCTCGTCCCCGAAGTTGACGATGGCGAGCGGCTTGCTGAACTCCGCTCCCCTGCCCCGCAGTTCGTCGAGCGCGGCGAAGGACGACACGACGCCGAGGGGTCCGTCGAAGGCCCCGCCGTCCGGTACCGAGTCGAGGTGCGACCCGGTGACGACGGCGTCCCCGGCGGCCGGATCGCCCAGCCAGGCCCACTGGTTGCCGTTGCGGTCGAGTTCGTAGGTCAGCCCACGGGACTCGGCCTGTGCCTTGAACCAGTCCCGGCATTCGGTGTCGACGGCGGTCCAGGCGTAGCGGCGGTAGCCGCCGGAGGCGGAGTTACGGCCGATCGGCAGCAACTCCGCCCACATGCTGTGGAAGGTCACGCCTCTCCACCCTCGCGCATCGGCACCCGCACACCGCGCTCGTCGGCGACCCGCTCCGCGATGTCGTAGCCGGCGTCGACGTGCCGGATGACGCCCATTCCGGGGTCGTTGGTCAGTACGCGGCGGATCTTCTCACCGGCGAGCTTCGTGCCGTCGGCCACGGAGACCTGGCCGGCGTGGATGGAGCGGCCCATGCCGACGCCGCCGCCGTGGTGGATGGAGACCCAGGACGCACCGGAGGCGACGTTGACCATCGCGTTCAGCAGCGGCCAGTCCGCGATCGCGTCGGAGCCGTCGAGCATGGCCTCGGTCTCGCGGTACGGGGAGGCGACGGAGCCGCAGTCGAGGTGGTCGCGGCCGATGGCCAGGGGCGCCGCCAGCTCGCCGCTCGCGACCATGTCGTTGAAGCGCTCGCCGGCCTTGTCGCGCTCGCCGTAGCCGAGCCAGCAGATGCGGGCGGGCAGGCCCTGGAAGTGGACCCGCTCTCCCGCCAGCTTGATCCAGCGGTGCAGGGACTCGTTCTCCGGGAAGAGGTCGAGGATCGCCTTGTCGGTCTTGTGGATGTCGGAGGCCTCGCCGGACAGGGCGGCCCAGCGGAAGGGGCCCTTGCCCTCGGAGAACAGGGGACGGATGTAGGCGGGGACGAAGCCGGGGAAGGCGAACGCCCGCTCGTACCCGGCGAGTTGGGCCTCGCCGCGGATGGAGTTGCCGTAGTCGAAGACCTCGGCGCCTGCGTCCATGAAGCCGACCATCGCCTCGACGTGCTTGGCCATGGACTCACGGGCGCGGACGGTGAAGCCCGCCGGGTCCTTGGCGGCGGCGTCGGCCATGTCCTCGAAGGCGATGCCGACCGGCAGGTAGGCGAGGGGGTCGTGGGCCGAGGTCTGGTCGGTCACGATGTCGACGGGGGCGCCCTCGGCGAGCATCTGCGGAAGCAGTTCGGCCGCGTTGCCGAGCAGGCCGATCGACAAAGGCCGGCGGGCGTCCCGGGCCTCCACCGCCAGCTGCAGGGCGTGCTGCAGCGAGTCGGCGCGGACGTCGAGATAGCGGTGCTCGATGCGGCGTTCGATGGCGCGCGGGTCGACGTCGATGCAGATCGCGACGCCGTCGTTCATGGTCACGGCCAGCGGCTGGGCGCCGCCCATGCCGCCGAGTCCCGCGGTGAGGGTGATGGTCCCGGCGAGGGTGCCGTTGAACTTCTTCGCGGCGACGGCGGCGAAGGTCTCGTAGGTGCCCTGGAGGATGCCCTGGGTGCCGATGTAGATCCAGGAACCGGCGGTCATCTGGCCGTACATGGTGAGGCCGAGGGCCTCCAGGCGGCGGAACTCCTCCCAGTTGGCCCAGTCGCCGACGAGGTTGGAGTTGGCGATGAGGACGCGCGGCGCCCACTCGTGGGTCTGCATCACGCCGACGGGGCGGCCGGACTGGACGAGCATCGTCTCGTCCTGCTTGAGGGTGCGCAGGGTGCGGACCATGGCGTCGAAGGAGCGCCAGTCGCGGGCGGCCTTGCCGGTGCCGCCGTAGACGACGAGCTTGTCGGGGTGTTCGGCGACCTCGGGGTCCAGGTTGTTCTGCAGCATCCGCAGGGCGGCTTCCTGCTGCCATCCCAGGGCGCTCAGTTCCGTACCGCGGGGTGCTCGTACGGGGCGGGGTCCTGACACGGTCTGCCTCCTAGCGGACTGCTCTCAGCGGATTCTTAACTGCAGCTATTCACATCCTGACTTCGTGAATAGAACTAGTCAATACATGGGGGCGTCTCTGTGGGCAGGCTCTGAGTGTTTGGCTGGATGCAACGACCACGGCAGCGAGACGACGGGGGACGCAGTGAACGACGTACACCAGGGTCACACGGACGGCACTGGACGCACCGCCCGCCGCGACGACGCCGTGCGGGCCGCCGTCGAACAGGGGCTGCTGGGGCCGGACTCCCCCGTCGTGGCGCTGCTGGACGTCACCGGGATCCGCGAGTCGGCGGCGGCGCTGCGGGCGGCGTTCGACGAGGTGACGGCGCCCGGGACACCGGTGCTGCACGCGTTCGCCGTCAAGGCGAGCCCCCTCGTGCCGGTGCTGCGGCTGCTGCGTGAGGAGGGCATCGGCGCGGAGGTGGCGAGCCCCGGTGAGCTGGCCCTCGCGCGGGCGGCCGGTGTCCGGCCGGAGCGGACCGTGCTCGACGCGCCCGCGAAGACGCCGGCCGAGCTGCGGGAGGCGCTTGCGCTGGGAATCGCGGTGAACGTAGACAACCCTCAGGAGCTGGAGCGCGTCGACGGGCTGATGCGGTCGGCGAACAGTCGTTCGCCGCTCGGGATCCGGGTCAATCCGCAGATCGGCGCCGGGTCGATCGCCGCGCTCTCCACGGCGACGGCGACCTCGAAGTTCGGGGTGGCGCTGCGGGACGAGGGGGCGCGCGAGTGGGTGGTGCGGGCGTTCGCCGAGCGACCCTGGCTGAGCCGGCTGCACGCGCACACCGGGTCGCAGGGCATCCCGCTGGAGCTGCTGGCGCGGGGCGTCGCGGAGACGTACGCGCTGGCGGAGGAGATCAACGCGCGGCTCGGGCGGCGGCAGATCGACACGCTCGACATCGGCGGCGGGCTGGGGGTCGACTTCGGTTCGGACGCGACGATTCCGACGTACGCGCAGTACGCGCGGCTGCTGCGGGAGACGGTGCCGGGGCTGTTCGACGGGCGGTACGGGCTGGTGACCGAGTTCGGGCGGTCGATGCTGGCCAAGCAGGGGACGGTGGTGGCCCGGGTCGAGTACGCGAAGAGTTCCGGCGGACGGCCGATCGCGGTCACGCACGCGGGGGTGCAGGTGGCGACGCGGACGGTGTACGCGCCGCAGTCGTGGCCGCTGCGGATCGCCGCCTACGACGGGAAGGGGCGGCCCAAGTCCGGTCCCGCGGTGGTGCAGGACATCGCCGGTCCGGCCTGCTTCGCGGGTGATCTGCTGGCGGAGGGGCAGGCGCTGCCGTTGCTCGAGCAGGGCGACCACGCGGCGGCGCTGGACACCGGGGCGTACTACTTCGCGGCCCACTACGCCTACAACTCCCTTGCCAGGCCGGGCATTTACGGCTTCGTGCCGGACGGTTCCGGGGGTGTGGCGTTCGCGACCGTGCGGAGGCCGCAGACGATGGCGGAGATCGTGGCCGAATCCGGAGGGGCGCACGCCGCCGCGCTCACCACCCTGCGCGAATCCAGGCTCCGTTGACGCACGCCGGTGGGCGCACGGTTCAACTGGCTCACGCAACTGGTGTGAAAACGGGGTCAGTTGACCCACCTTAGTCACTCCAGGCATGTCCCACTGGAAAATGCCAGATCCCTCACCCCTCGGCCACACGGTGCGTAGCTTCGTCGTCACTCAGCCGAACCGCAGGCGGGAGGGGAGCCACGGTGCCCGGAATCGACGAGTGCTTACTGGAGGCCATGCGACTGCCCGGTGCCCGGGGCGCCGCGCTGGTCGACTGGACCAGCGGGCTGGCCCTGGGCGTCGTAGGAGAGTCGCCCGGGGGTGACCAGGAGGCCAGTGCGGCCGAGGCCGCGGAGCTGGCGCGGCTGGCGGCCGAGCACCGGGCGTTCGCGTCCGACGCGGAGGACGGAGAGGAGGCCGACGATCCTCCGCTGGAGGATCTGATCGTCAGCAACCGGGACAGCTATCACGTGCTGCGGTTCGTACGGACGTCGTTCGACAGCAGCGTGTTCCTGCATCTGTGGCTGGCCCGCGCGGAGGGCAATCTCGCGCTGGCCCGGATCCGGCTCGGCGAGATGGCGGGACGGCTGGTGCTGGGATGACCGCGCTCAGGACCACGCCGACCACCCCGCCGCCCCGGCTGCCGGTGCGGGACAAGGCCGCCGCCGTCGACCGGGCCTGGGGCGGGGTGTCGCCGATGCTGACCAGGCTCGCGGCGGAGGAGGCCACCGGTGTCCTCGTCCGCGAGCGCGGCAGTCTGCATCTCGTCGCGGGCCATGTGGTGCACGCCGAGAGCCCGTCCGCCCCCGGTCTCGGTCTGCTCCTCACCGCGCACGGCACCCTGCGCGCGGAGGCCTGGGAGGCCGCCGCGAACGCGACCGACGACCGGCACGCCACCACCCGGCTGCTGCTCGACGGCGGCCTGCTGAGTGCGGGCGCGCTGGAACTGTGCCAGCTCGGGGCGCTGTACGACGCGGCGTACTTCGTACTCGCGCCGAGCAGCACCCCGGGGCGTTTCCGGTACGGGGTCACGCATCCGCTGGGCTCCGTGCGGCCGGTTCCGGTGGCCGCCCTGGAGCGCGAGACGCTGCGCCGCCGCGAGTTGCTGCACCGCGTCTGGCCGGACGCGGCCACGGACGGCGCGCCACTGGTGCGGGCCGAACCCGTCGCACCCCCGCCGATCACACCCCGGCAGGCCGCCGTACTGGCGCGGGTGGACGGGGTGCGGACGGCACCGGACATCGCGCGGCTGCTGGGCCGGCGGGCGTATCCCACGCTGCTGGACGTCCGGCGGCTGGTGTCGGCGGGGCTCGTCTCGCCCCGGCCGCCCGCACCGCCCGCCGTCATGCCCCCGCCCGACGTCACCGACCCCGACATCACATTGCTGAAGAGGCTCAGGGATGCGCTGGAGGCCCTTTGAGTGGCAGCGAGCACGCGCCGAGAGGAGAGAGCCGATGGCCTCCGAGGCCGAAATCCTGGACGAGCTGCGCCGGTTGAGAGCCCGGGTGCCGCAGCTGACGGGGGCGCTGGCGGCGGGCGTCGACGGTCTCGTGCTGGCGCAGGACACCCCGGGCATCGAGCCCGAACGGGTCGCGGCGCTCACCGTGACGGCGCTGGGCGTGGCCATGCGGATGGCGGACGCGACCGGGCAGGGCGACTTCCGGGAGCTGCTGGTTCGCGGGGTCTACGGCTATGTCGCGACCTACGCGGCGGGCCGGGGCGCCGTGCTGACCGTGCTCGCCCAGGACCGCGTCAACGTCGGCCGGCTGCTGCTGGAGGGCCGCCGCACGGGGGCCCGGATCGGGGAACTGGTCGACGCCGAGGCGGCGGCGACGGCCGAGGTCGCGGAGCGGGCCGACTCGGCGCCCGTCAAGGCGCCCACCAAGACCACCACCGCACGAACGAGAACGGCGCGCGCACCACGCACCACCGCAACGACCAACGCGCGCACCACCACGGAAAGTTGAACGGACCCAAGGGAGCACTGTCATGGCCAACACCGAAACCTCGCTCAAAGAGGCGCTGACCTCCATCGAGGGCGCGACCGGAGTCGCGCTCGTCGACTACACCAGCGGTATGGCGCTCGGCACGATGGGCGGCAGCAAGACCTTCGACCTCGGCGTCGCCGCGGCCGGCAACACCGACGTGGTGCGCGCCAAGATGCGCACCATGGAGCACCTCGGCCTGAAGGGCGACATCGAGGACATCCTGATCACCCTGTCGAGCCAGTACCACCTGATCCGGCTGCTCAAGGGCCGCGGCGGCAACGGCCTCTTCATCTACCTGGTGCTGGACGCCAGCCGCAGCAACCTGGCGATGGCCCGCCACCAGCTGAAGAAGATCGAGGCCGATCTGGAGGTGTAGGAGCGGCCCGGCTACGCGTACACGTCGCCGCGGCGGCGCGCCCCGCCCGGGGTGGCGTCGCCCGCGGCGATGCCGGTGGAGCGGTAGCCCTTGACGGATTTCCCGGCAGGGGCGCCGCCGCGCTTGTCCAGCCAGTCCACGCGGATCCACAGCAGTACGTCGTCGGCCCGTTCCCGGCGTCCCAGCCAGGCGGCCTTCAGCCGCAGACCCGTGCCGGCCCCGGCGAGCAGCATGCCGCCCGCCGCCGGCACCGCGAACCCGCTGCCCAGCGCGAGCGCGAAGGCGAGCACGATCCACCAGCGGTGGGCGCGACGCCAGTTGCGTACGGACACCGCGCGGTCCTGGAGCACATCGTGCTTGCACGCCCGGGCGGCGCCACGGGCGAGGGCGGTGTAGCGCCTGCGGCGCGCGTACGTCACGACGGCCACCGTGATGATGAACAGGGCGGCGCCCGCCATCACCCCGATCCGGCGCCCGGTGATGCCCGACGGCAGCACTCCGACACCTGCCGCCAGCACCCCGAACCACCACAGCGGGGCGGCTCCGGCCCGTACGACGACGGCCACTCGGGCCAGCCCCTGGACTCTGCGATCTCCGCGTGCCACGTCCTGCCTCCTGGTCGTCCCGGCACAGTTCCGTCGGGCCGCGAGACTAGTGAGCGAACGTGAGACGAGTCTGAGAACGCGCCAGATGGGACACGGCGTCTCATTCCACGAACAGCCCCCGCGCCGCCGCCCGCGCGTCGAACTCCTCCAAGCGGGCCTGCGCGTCCGGCAGGTCGTCGCACATCGCCTCCAGGAGCACCCGGCCCAGGAGCATCGGCGCGCACGCGGTGTCGAAGGCGAGGCCGGTGCCGACGGCGGCCGGGATCAGCAGGTCGGACACCTTGGCGACCGGCGCGAACGCCGAGTCCGCGACAGTGACGACGGTCAGGCCCGCCTCCCGCGCGTACGCCAGCGTGTCCACGACCTCGCGCGGATGCCGGGGCAGCGCGAAGCACAGCAGGGCGGTGGCCCCGGCCCGGACGGCCGCGTCGATCCGGTCGTGGACCATCGTGCCGCCCTCGTTGAGCAGCCGTACGTCCGGATGGACCTTGGCGGCGAAGTACGCGAAGCCGTACGCCTGGGAGGCCGCCGCGCGCAGGCCGAGCACGGGCAGCGGGCGGGAGGCGGCGAGGAGGCGGCCGGCCTTGGCGACCGGGCGGGGGTCGGCCAGTATCTCGGCGAGGTGCTTGAGGTTCTCGATCTCGGCCTCCACGGCCTGCTGGTACTCGTTGTACGACGCCGTGTCGGTGACGGACTCGGCGGGCGCGACCTCGCGGAGGTGTTTGCGCAGCGCCGGGTAGCCGTCGAAGCCGAGGGCGACCGCGAAGCGGGTCACGGAGGGCTGGCTGACTCCGGCGAGTTCGGCGAGTTCCACGCTGGACAGGAACGGCACCTCGGCGGCGCGCCGCACCATGCTGTGCGCGATGCGCCGCTGGGTCGGCGTGAGCCGGTGCCCCTCGAAGAGCGTCTGCAGCCGTGCGGCCGGGCTGTCGGTCACACCCGTACTCCTGTCCAAGGTTCCCTCCAGGCTCCCGTCCACCGTCTCGTCCAGGCTCCCATCCACGGTCATCACGTGTTCCCCCTCCAGATCTCGGTGAACCGGTCCAGCAGTCCGGCCGCCGCCGTCACGTCGTCCGTCAGCGGCCGGTCCGCCGGGTCGTCGTCGAGCACCGACTCGGCGAGCTCCAGCGCGCGGCCGACCGGGAGTTCCGGATCGGGCCGCAGGTCGCGCTGGCGCAACGCCCGTACGGCGGCGACGAGTTCGCAGCCGACGACGAGACGGTACGCGCGGCTGGCGCGCAGTGTCTGACGGGCGGCGAGCGAGGCGAAGCTGGCCTGTTCCTCGACGCCCCGGGAGAGTACAGCGTGTCCGAGCGAGGCGGGAGCCGAGAACGCGCGCAGATCGCCGAGGGCGGCAGCGGCGGCGTACTCCAGGATCATCACGCCGGAGGAGGCGGGTTCGCTGTCGGCGAGGAAGGGCTTGAGGCGGGTGAACGCGGGCTCGTTGAGGGAGGAGAGCCGGGACGTCGACAGCCGGGCGACCTGGGTGAGCGCGAGCCTGAAGTGGTCCAGGGCGAGGGCGAGTTGGGCCTGATAGAAGCCGCCGTGATGGTAGGCGGTCATGTCCTCGGCGGAGATGAAGGGGTTCTCGGCGGCCGCGTTGATCTCGATCGCGAGGACCTCCTCCAGCGCGTCCGCCGCGTCGTGCGCGGGCCCGTGGATCTGCGGCAGACACCGGAAGCCGTACGGGTCCTGGATGCGCCCGAGCGGAGGTGTGGGCCGGTCGGCGGCACCGATCAACTCTCGCATCCGGCGGGCGACTTCGGTCGATCCCCGGTGCGGGCGGGCGGCGTGCACGGGCGCGGCGAACGGCTCGTGCGACCCGTCGACGGCGAGCAGTGACAGCGCCCCGACGACCTGGGTGGCGCCGATGAGCCCGCGCAACTCGTGCAGCGCGAGGGCGGCCTGCCCGAGGGTGAGGGCGTTGCTGCTGATGAGCGCCAAGGCGTCGTTGTTGTCGAGGGGTTGGGGCTCGGGAACACCGGAAAGACCGTTCCCGGCATCCCGCCAGGGCCGCTCCCCCGCCAGTGCCAGCCCCACCTGGGCCAGCGCGGCGATGTCCCCGGTCCCCACCGAGCCGAACTCGTTGACGACCGGATGCACCCCGCTCTCCAGCGCCTCGCACAGCGCGGTGACGACCGTGGGCCGCAGTCCCGCGCCGCCCGCGAGCAGCTGGTTGGCGCGGACGGCGAGCATGGCCCGCACCTCCCGGGCCGGGAGCTCGTCACCGATCGCGCCCGCGTGGCTGCGGAGCAGCCTGAGCCCGTGTTCGGCGGCCGCCTCGGTGGGCACGTCCTCGTTCCGGTTGGCGCCGACGCCGGTCGAGCGGCCGTAGACGCGGCCGGTCGCGGCGATCTGGCGGGCCGCGTCCCAGGACTCGGTCGCGCGCTTCATCGCGTCGGTGCCGGGGACCGGCCGGGCGTCCCCGTCGGCGAGCCGGACGACGTCGGCGACCCCGAAGCCGACCCCGTCGAGGACGACGAGGTCGGAGCTCCCGGACACCATCGCATCGGCGGCATCCACGATCCGAGACGACATAAGGCCACAAACTCCCCTCAATCAAGACACTCGATCTTGCCTGCCGGGCATCCGTTACCTCGGATTAACGCGGAGACATTGACAAACTATTCAGACACCAAGAACTCTGCATGACGTTATACAGCCGGGCAAGGGACAATTCATGATCCAGTTCGACGCGGTCCACAAGCGCTTCCCCAACGGCACGACGGCAGTTCACGACCTCTCCCTGGAGATGCCGGAAGGCGGGGTCACCGTACTGGTCGGATCCTCCGGTTGCGGCAAGACGACCACCCTTCGGATGATCAACCGGATGATCGACCCGACCTCGGGCGTCATCAAGGTCGGCGGCAAGGACGTCACCCAGCAGGACGCCGCCGAGCTGCGCCGCTCCATCGGATACGTCATCCAGCAGTCCGGGCTCTTCCCGCACCGCACGGTCCTCGACAACATCGCCACCGTGCCGCTCCTGCTGGGCCACGGCCGGAAGAAGGCACGCGCCCGCGCCGCCGAACTCCTTGAGACGGTCGGCCTCGCTCCCGACGCCGGCAAGCGGTACCCGCACCAGCTCTCCGGCGGCCAGCAGCAGCGCGTCGGCGTGGCCCGCGCGCTCGCCGCCGACCCGCCGGTGCTGCTGATGGACGAGCCCTTCGGTGCCGTCGACCCGGTGGTCCGCACCCAGCTCCAGGACGAACTCCTGCGCCTGCAGAAGGAGTTGAACAAGACCATCGTCTTCGTCACGCACGACATCGACGAGGCCGTACGGCTCGGCGACCGCATCGCGATCTTCCGCACCGGCGGCCACCTCGTCCAGTGCGCGGCCCCCGCCGAACTCCTCGCCCGCCCGGCCGACGACTTCGTGGCCGACTTCCTCGGCGCCGAGCGCGGCCTCAAACTGCTCTCGCTGAAGACCCTCGCCGAGGTCCCACAGGCCCCGGCTCCCGAGGGCGGCACCTGGACGCTCGCCCTCGACGAGGCCCGCAGGCCGCTGCACTGGGCGTCCAAGGACGCCGAGATCCTGGTGAGGCCGCTGAAGGACGACGACTCCCTGCTCGCGGCCCTCAACGAGTCCGTCGCCGCCCCCAACGGCCTGATAGCCCGCGTCGACGCCGACGGCGTCCTGACCGGCGTCTCGTCCCGCGACGACATCCACACCCACGCGGGCCAGGCCCACGCCGAAGCCCGGGTGGCGGCGTGAGCGTCGACTGGTCGTGGATAGGCGACCACACCGACGACCTCACCAGCCTCACGCTCTCGCACCTCCAGGCCGCGATGACCGCCGTCTTCTTCGGCCTGCTGATCTCGCTCCCGCTGGCGGTCGTGGCGCACCGGGTCCGCCCGCTCCGGGGCTTCCTGCTCGGCCTGTCGAACGTGCTCTTCACGATCCCGTCGATCGCGATCTTCGTGCTCCTGCTCCCGATCAGCGGCCTCACCCGCACCACCACCGTGATCGGCCTGACGGTCTACACGCTGGTCGTGCTGCTGCGGAACACGGTCGAGGGCCTCGACTCGGTCCCCGCGAAGACGAAGGAGGCCGCGAAGGCGATGGGCACGCGCCCCCTGCGCACGCTCCTCACCGTCGAACTCCCCCTCGCGCTCCCGGTCATCATGGCCGGCGTCCGCATCGCCACCGTCATGTCGATCTCGCTCGTCTCGGTCGCGACCTACATCGGCGACGGCGGCCTCGGCCAGCTCTTCACCGACGGCTTCCAGCGCGACTTCCCGACGCCGGTGATCGTGGGCGTGGTCCTCACCCTGCTGCTCGCCGTGGCGGCGGACGCGGCCCTGGTCGGCCTCCAGTACGTACTGACTCCGTGGAAGAGGCGGCGAGCCTGATGTACGAACTCTTCGTGAACCTCGCCAAGTGGCTGACCAACGGCTCCCAGTGGGCCGGTTCGGACGGCATCGCGCACCGCCTCGCCGAGCACCTCCAGTACTCGCTGCTCGCCACCCTCATCGCGGCCGTGATCGGCCTGCCGCTGGGGCTGCTGATCGGGCACACCGGCAAGGGCGCGTTCCTCGCGATCAACCTCGCCTCCTTCGGCCGCGCGCTGCCGACCGTGGGCCTGGTCGTCCTCGTCTTCCTGGCCAGCGGCCTGTCCATGTGGCCGGTGTACATCGCGCTGGTCGCCCTCGCGGTCCCGTCGATCGTCACGAACACCTACGCCGGCATGACCGCCGTCGACCCGGACGTGAAGGACGCGGCCCGCGGGCAGGGCATGCGCGGCCACCAGGTCCTGTTCCAGGTCGAGTTGCCCCTCGCGCTCCCTCTGATCATGACCGGCCTGCGGCTCGCCCTCATCCAGGTGGTGGCCACGGCCACGATCGCCGCCTACGTCTCCTTCGGAGGCCTCGGCCGCTACGTCTTCGACGGACTCGCCCAGCGCGACCTCGTGCAGGTGCTCGGCGGGGCGGTGCTCGTCGCCGTCGTCGCCATCGTCCTCGACCTCGGGCTCTCCGCCCTCCAGCGCTTCCTCTTCCGCCACCGCACCGCGTAGGGATCACCGAAATGAATCGTCGTACCGTCCTCGGCGGCCTCTTCGCGGTCGCCTCCGTCCCCGTCCTGTCCTCCTGCGCGAGCGGCGTCACCTCCCTCGACGGCGGGGGCTCCGCCGGCGGTGGCAGCGCCTCCAGCAAGAACGGCGTCACCATCGGCACCGCCAACTTCACCGAGAACCAGGTCCTCGGCTACCTCTACGCCGCCGCCCTCGAAGCGGCCGGAGTGAAGGTCAGGGTCCGCCCCAACCTCGGCACCCGCGAGATCGTCTTCCCCGCTCTCAAGAGCGGGGACATCGACCTCCTCCCCGAGTACCAGGGCTCCCTGCTCACCTACCTCCAGCCCAAGTCCAAGGTCGCGGAGGCGGGCGAGATGCAGAACGCCCTCACCCTCGCCCTCCCCTCCGGCCTCCAGGTCCTGCCCTACGGCATCGCCGAGGACGCGGACTGCTTCGTCGTCACCCGCGCGACCGCCAGGAAGTACGGCCTGGTCACACTGGCCGACCTGGCGAAGCACAACGGCAAACTGACCCTCGGCGCCTCCGCCGAGGTGAAGACACGTCAGGTGGGCGTCGTAGGACTGAAGGACGTGTACGGCATCGAGTTCAAGGAGTTCAAGTCCCTTGATTCCGACGGGCCGTTGGTGAAGGGCGCCCTGAAGAAGGGCGATGTGGACGTGGCGAACCTGTTCACCACCGACACCGACATCAAGGCCAACGACTGGGTCGTCCTGACCGACCCCAAGACCCTGATCCCCAGCCAGCACATCGTCCCGCTCATCGCCGACCGGGTGGCCGATCCCACGGTCCGCAAGGCCCTCGCGAGCCTCGGCAATCTGCTCACCACGGCCCAACTCACCGAGCTGAACCGCCAGGTGGACAAGGACAAGAAGGACCCGGAGGACGTGGCGAACGCGTACGCGAAGCAGCACGGCATCACGAAGTAACGACCCGTTGATGATCTGACGAGGGATCAGTCAAGTGTCGTTAAATCGGCACTCCTGGTAACCGATCACATGCGTAGGGTGACTACACGCTCCCCACCTGAGGAAACGCATGGCCTCGAACCGCAGGGCCTTTCTGACGGCCACCGCCGTCGGCGCGCTGGCCACCGCCCCCACGACCGCCACCGCAGCCGTAGGCATCCGCCCCCGTCCGACCACCGCCCCCGCAGCCCTGGCCGAACTCCTCGACGGCAACCGCCGCTATGCCACCGACCGCCCCCGCCACCCGGACGAGAGCCGCGCGCTGCGCCGTCAACTGGCCACCGCGCAGCACCCGTTCGCGGTGATCGTCGGCTGCATCGACTCCCGGGTGCCGCCCGAACTGGTCTTCGACCAGGGCCTCGGCGACCTGCTGTGCATAAGGACGGCGGGCGAGGTCCTGGACGAGGCGGTGCTCGCGTCCATCCAGTACGGCGTCGAGGAACTGCGCATCCCGCTGGTGCTGGTGCTCGGCCACGAGCGCTGCGGGGCGGTGGCGGCAACCCTCGCGCACCTGGAGACCGGCGCCCCCGTCCCCGGCCATCTCGCCCTCCTGGTCGACGAGATCGCCCCGGCCGCCCGCCGCACCCGGGCACTGCCCGGCGACTGGGCCGAGCACACGATGACCGCCCACACGGCCTGGGTCAGGGACGCGATCCGCGCCGACCCCGCCTTCGCCCCGGCGCACGTCGTGGCGGGGCGCTTCGACCTCGACACGGGGCTCGTGACCCTGCTGCCGTAGCCCCAATTCCCCACTGCCGTAAGCACGTTCCCCCCTCTGCAGAGAAACCCGTGCCCATGCCCATGAACGGCGTGCTCTCCGTCCTGCCCTCCCCCGCCGATTTCCGTACGATGACCCGCGCCCCGCGCCGCGACCTGCTCTGCGGCCTCACGGTCGCCGTCGTGGCACTCCCGCTCGCCCTCGGTTTCGGGGTGACGTCCGGTCTCGGCGCGGCCTCCGGCCTGATCACCGCGATCGTCGCGGGCTCGTTCGCCGCGCTGTTCGGCGGCTCCGCGCGCCAGGTCAGCGGGCCGACCGGCGCGATGACGGTCGTGCTCGTCCCGATCGTCCACGAGTACGGCGCGAACGGCGTCCTCACGGTCGGGCTGATCTCCGGCGTCATGCTCCTCGTGCTCGCCTTCGCCCGCGCGGGAACGGCGATGGCGTACGTCCCCGCACCGGTGATCGCCGGTTTCACCATCGGCATCGCGTGCGTGATCGGGCTCCAGCAGGTGCCGTCGGCGCTGGGCGTGCCCACTCCGGCCGGTGACCAGGTGGCGGTGGTGGCGGCCCGCGCGGCCGAGGAGTTCGACGCGACCCCGCACTGGGCGGCCCTCCTCCTCGCCCTCGGCTCGGCCGCGCTGATGCTGGCCGGGGCGCGCTGGAAACCGACGGTTCCCTTCTCCCTGGCGGCCGTCGGCGTGGCGACCGTCGTGGCCGAGGCCCTGCACCTGCACGTCACCCGCCTCGGCAGCCTCCCGTCCTCGCTCCCCGCCCCCTCCCTCGCCTTCCTGGACGTCTCCCGAGTCCCGACCCTCCTCCTCCCCGCCGCGGCGGTCGCCGCACTGGCCGCCCTGGAATCCCTCCTGTCCGCCTCCGTCGCGGACGCGATGCGCCCCGGCGAGCGCCACGACCCCGGCAAGGAACTCTTCGGCCAGGGCATCGCCAACCTCGCGGCCCCGCTCTTCGGCGGTGTCCCGGCGACGGGCGCGATCGCGCGTACCGCGGTCAACGTCCGCACCGGCGCCGCCTCCCGGCTGGCCGCCCTCGCGCACGCCGTGATCCTCGCCGGGATCGTCGCGGTCGCCGCCCCGCTGGTGGGCCGTATCCCCCTGGCCGCGCTGGCCGGAGTGCTGCTGGCGACGGCGGTCCGCATGGTGGAGACGGACGCGGTCCGCGCGATGGCCCGCTCGACGCACGGGGACGCCCTGGTCCTGGTCCTCACCGCGGTCGGCACCCTCGCCCTCGACCTGGTGCGCGCGGTCCTGATCGGCCTGGGCGTCTCGGTGCTGCTGGCCCTGCGCGCGGCGATGCGCGGCACGAGCCTCACCCCTGCCGAACTCCCCGACACCTCCGGCACGGTGACGTACCGCTTCGAGGGCCCGCTCCTCTTCGCCGCCGCCCACCGCTTCCGCCGCAGCCTGGCGGATGTGCGGGACGTGACGACCGTAGACCTACGACTGTCAGGTCTCACGGCGGTCGACGCGACGGGCGCGCTGGCGCTGAAGGAGGCGGTGGGCGAGCTGCACGACCGGGGTATCGAGGTCCGGATCACGGGTGTGGAGCACGGTCACCGCAAGGTGCTGGAGTCGCTCGGGGTACTCCCGGTGAACCCGAATCCGAACAGGGGGGCTATCCCCAGTGCAGCGGGCGCGACCGCTCCCTAATCTGAGTCGCATGACGGGAATGGACTCGCACGACGCCGAACTCAAGAAGGAACTCAACGCCACCCTGCAGGCGCGCAGGGAGCTGGGCGACGAGTACGAGTCGGCGCTGGTCGACTCGTTCCTGGAGAAGGTCGACCAGCGCATCGACGGAGCGGTGGAGCGCCGGGTGCGCCGGCAGATGGCCGAGCAGCAGATGGTGGTCGCCCGCGGCTCACGAGGCGGGCCGAAACCGACCGACTCCTGGGGGGAGCGCTTCGGCTTCGGCATCGTCTCGATGGTCCTGGCGATCCCGCTCTCCGCGATCGGCGGCGGCATCGCCCACCTCCCCGGCCTCCTGGTGGCGTGGGCCGGCATCGTCGGCGTCAACGCCGTCCAGGCCGCACGCACCAATCCGGGGCTGTTCGGCGGCCGGCGCCACAAGTCCTCCCAGGACAGCGAGTGGGAGGACTGACCACTCCGGTCACGCCTGGCGGGTCGGCAGCACCATGATCTGCCGCAGGTTGACATGCCGGGCACGGCTCGCCGCGTAGGCCACGACATCGGCGACCTCCTCGGCGGACAGCCCGCCCAACGCCCCGAACATCTCGTCCAGTTGGCGGGCCATCTCCTCACTGCCGAGGTGGGTCCCCAACTCGGTTTCGGTCAGGCCCGGTTCGATGTTGGTGACCCGTACGTCGCGGGGCCCGAGCTCGGTGCGCAGCGACTGGGAGAGATAGGTGACGGCGGCCTTGGTCGCGCCGTACACGGCGTAGGTGGGGAACGTGAGGTGCGCGCCGACCGACGAGATGTTGACCAGGTCCGCGCTACGGCCCTCCCCCGCGGCCGCCACCAGGTCCCCGGTGAAGGCGCGGACGACACGCAGCACTCCGGTCACGTTGGTGTCGAGCATCCGGCGCCACTCGTCGATCCGCCCGTCGTCGACAGGGTGCGGCAGCATGACACCGGCGGCGTTGACGACCAGGTCGACGGGCCCGAACGTCTCATGGACCAGCTCGGCGGCGGCCTCCACGGCCGCGTCGTCGGTGACGTCGGCGACGACGGCGAGGGCCTGTCCCCCGTCGGCCCGGATCTTCCCGGCGATCGCGTCCAGCCGCTCCCCGCGCCGGGCCAGCAGCGCCACCCGCGCCCCGTTCGCGGCCAGTTGAACGGCAATCGCCTGCCCGATGCCGCTGGCGGCCCCGGTGACCACGGCGGTACGGCCGGCCAGATTCTCGTACGACATGAAGTGCTCCTCGGTAGGTGGACGTCGCCGGGGCACTTCCCCGGCGACGTCCACCACCGTGCGCCGCCCCGAGGGCCCTACCCAGGGATGCGTTTTTCCTGGGTCTGCCAGTACCAGGTTGGAAATCCGCGACCGGCCTACCATCGAACCCATGGACGGGGACATCGGAGACTTCCTGCGCTCACGCCGTGCTCGGATCCAGCCCGAGGAGGTGGGGCTGGCCTCGTACGGACGCCGTCGGGTCCCCGGGCTGCGCCGCGAGGAGGTCGCGCAGCTGGCCGGGGTGAGCGTCGACTACTACATCAGGCTGGAGCAGGGGCGCGGGACTGGAGGCCCCTCCCGGACGAAGTCCGGGGGAGTCTCGGACGCGGTGCTCGACGCGATCGCCCGCGTCCTGCGCCTGGACGAGACGGAACACGCCTACTTGCGTACGGTGGCCCGCCCTCACCGAGGGAAGAAGGAGCGGACGCCGACTGCCCGCGTCCGCCCCGGTGTTCAGGTCCTGCTCGACGGCATGGACCGTATGCCCGCCTTCGTGCTGGGCCCCCGGATGGACGTGCTCGCCTGGAACGCCCTCGCCGACGCGCTCAGCGGTTTCAGCGCCATGCCCGCCGCCGTCCGCAACATCCCGCGCCATGTCTTCCTCGACCCGGCCTCGCGCGACCTCTACCCGGACTGGGCCGCGGTGGCCGCACAGGCCGTCGCGAATCTGCGGGTGACCTCCGGTCGCGAGGGGGACGACCCGGAACTGAACGCCCTCGTCGGTGAACTCTCCCTGCGCAGCGAGGACTTCCGCCGCCTGTGGGCCGACCACGAGGTCAAGGAGTGCGCCTACGGCGTGAAGCGCGTCCGGCACCCGGTCGCGGGCCTGCTGACCCTGCCGTACGAAACACTCGCGGTACCGGGAGAGTTGACGCAGACGCTCGTGGTCTACACGCCGGAGCCGGGTTCGGAGACGTACGAGCGGCTTGCGCTGCTGGGAAGTTGGGCGACGACGGCGTCGTAGACGATGCGCCCGCGGAAAAAAGCTATGCGCGGGGACCGCCGCACCCCCCGTTGCCGGGAGGGCGGGACGACGGCGGTCCCCGCGAGGGACGCGTGCCGGGTCAGGGCCGGGCGTGCGCGTCCTAGGCGTCGGTGGAGGTCCGGGAGCCGCTCCGGAGGTCCGTGACGCCGTTTTTGTGCCGGCGAGGCGGGGAGCCGCTCCCGCCTGCCGACATCCACTAATCTGCCGTACCCGTGTTAAGCGGGTGCTGCGTGGACGTGACGCGCTCGTACCACTTCCGAGAAGTCCACCGTTTCGGTAGGCAACCGCAAAGTCGCCGCCGTCACGACCCGTTCACCGGACGTTTTGCTACTGCTTCCCGCTCTTGGCGAGGAAGGACAGCAGGTCCTGCCGGCTGATGACACCGGTCGGCTTGCCCTCGACCAGGACGATCGCGGCGTCGGCCGCGCCCAGCACGGTCATCAGGTCGCCCACCGGCTCACCGGAACCGACCTGCGGCAGCGGGGCCGACATGTGCTTCTCCAGCGGGTCGGAGAGGGAGGCGCGCTGGGTGAACAGGGCGTCCAGCAGCTCCCGTTCGACGACCGAGCCGACGACCTCGGCCGCCATGACGTCCGGGTGGCCGGCGCCCGGCTTCACGATCGGCATCTGCGAGACGCCGTACTCGCGCAGCACCTCGATGGCCTGGCCGACGGTCTCGTCCGGGTGCATGTGCACGAGGGACGGGATGGCGCCGTGCACCTTGTCGTTGAGGACGTCGGCGACGCGGGCGCTGGGGCCCTCGTCCTCCAGGAAGCCGTAGTCGGCCATCCACTCGTCGTTGAAGATCTTGCTCAGGTACCCGCGCCCGCTGTCGGGCAGCAGGACCACGACCACGTCGTCCGGGCCCAGCCGCTCCGCGACCCGCAGCGCGGCCACGACCGCCATCCCGCAGGAGCCGCCGACGAGCAGCCCCTCCTCCTTGGCGAGCCGGCGGGTCATCTGGAAGGAGTCCTTGTCGGACACGGCGACGATCTCGTCCGCGACGGTCCGGTCGTAGGCGGTCGGCCAGAAGTCCTCACCGACGCCCTCGACGAGATACGGCCGCCCGGAGCCGCCGGAGTAGACGGAGCCCTCGGGGTCGGCGCCGATGACCTGGACCCTGCCGTCGCTGACGTCCTTCAGGTAGCGCCCGGTGCCGGAGATGGTGCCGCCGGTGCCGACGCCCGCCACGAAGTGGGTGATCTTCCCCTCGGTCTGCTCCCAGAGCTCGGGGCCGGTCGAGTGGTAGTGGGAGAGCGGGTTGTTGGGGTTGGAGTACTGGTCGGGCTTCCAGGCGCCCGGCGTCTCGCGGACCAGGCGGTCGGAGACGTTGTAGTACGAGTCCGGGTGCTCGGGGTCCACGGCGGTGGGGCACACGACCACTTCGGCGCCGTACGCGCGCAGCACGTTGATCTTGTCGGTGGACACCTTGTCGGGGCACACGAAGATGCAGTGGTACCCCTTCTGCTGGGCCACGATGGCCAGGCCGACGCCGGTGTTGCCGCTGGTCGGCTCGACGATGGTGCCGCCCGGCTTGAGCGCGCCGCTCTGCTCCGCCGCCTCGATCATGCGCAGGGCGATGCGGTCCTTCACGCTCCCGCCGGGGTTGAAGTACTCCACCTTGGCCAGAACGGTCGCCTGGATGCCCGCGGTCACGCTGTTGAGCCTCACCAGCGGGGTGTTGCCGACGAGGCTGATCATCGAGTCGTGGAATTGCACCGTTGTCTCCGGTTGCTGCAAAAGAAGTGGTCGTGATTGGTCCCGCCAGCCTAAGGCCCACAAATGGCGTTCACCGCCTGTTGAGATTGGGCGACGGGCTGTTCGGGGCAAGGAGTGGATGACGGCTACGAGGAGGTGGCGGCGACGTATGACGAGGATGTCGAGGGCGCGGGTGGCCCGGCGGATCGCGGCCGGTGCGGCGTACGGCGGTGGCGGGGTCGGACTGGTGGGCGCGGCGGCCGTCGGCCTGGTGCTGGCCGAGGTGCGCTTCGTGAAACGACATGTGGGCAACGGCCATGGCCCGGGCAGCAACCATGTGCCGAGCGCCGACGGCCGGTACGGACATGTCTACGACACCCCTGGTGAACCTCCGCTGCGGCTGACCATGCTCGGCGACTCCACGGCCGCCGGCCAGGGCGTGCACCGGGCGGCCCAGACCCCGGGCGCGCTGCTGGCGTCCGGCCTCGCGGCGGTCGCCGAACGCCCGGTCGAACTGCACAACGTGGCCCTCCCGGGCGCCCAGTCCGACGACCTGGACCGCCAGGTGGCCCTCGCCCTCGCGGACACCTCCCGGGTCCCCGACGTCTGCGTGATCATGGTCGGCGCGAACGACGTCACCCACCGCATGCATCCGACCAGATCGGTCCGGCACCTCTCGGCGACGGTACGGCGGCTGCGCACGGCCGGTGCCGAGGTGGTCGTCGGCACCTGTCCCGACCTCGGCACGGTGGAGCAGGTCCAGCAGCCATTGCGCTGGCTGGCCCGCCGGGCCTCCCGGCAGCTGGCGGCGGCCCAGACGATCGGCACGGTCGAACAGGGCGGGCGCACGGTGTCGCTGGGCGACCTGCTCGGCCCCGAGTTCGCGGCGAACCCGCGCGAGCTGTTCGGCCCGGACAACTTCCACCCCTCGGCGGAGGGGTACGCGACGGCGGCGATGGCGGTCCTGCCGACCGTCTGCGCCGCCCTGGGCCTCTGGCCGGCGGAGGAGGACCGCCCGGACGCGTCCCGCCGCGAGGGCTTCCTGCCGGTGGCACGAGCGGCGGCGGAGGCGGCTTCGGAGCCGGGCACGGAGGTCACGGCGGCCATGCCGACCGGGCCTCGGGGGCCGTGGGCATTGCTGAAGCGGCGGAAGCGACGCCGGGTCCCGGAGCCGGAGGCGGCACCCTCCAGCTCGTCCGGCGTCTGAGGACGAGGCCGTTCAGGCCGATGGGGGTCCGGGGACACAGCCCCCAGGGACGCCCGCCTCTGCCGGCCCGCGCCAGTCGTCCGCCGGACGTGCTGGGGGTTGGCGCACTTCTCGACCCACCGAGTCGGGTGGTGGGTGGGCAGAGGTCGGGGGTCCAGGAGGCGGAGCCCCTTGGGACGTCCGCCTCGACCCACCCGCACCACCGGCCCGCTCTGCCGCCGGAGGCCCAAGCAAGCGCTTAGAAAACTGCGGTCAGGGTCACACAGCGATCCCCGTGACCTGCGCCATACGTACGGGTAACTTCCCAGGGAGCCCTGCACATCACACCGTAGATACGCCAATGGAGCCGTGATGCCCGAAGCCGTCATCGTCTCGACCGCCCGCTCCCCCATCGGCCGCGCCGTCAAGGGCTCCCTCAAGGACCTGCGCCCCGACGACCTCACCGCCACGATCATCCAGGCCGCCCTGGCGAAGATCCCCGAACTGGACCCCGCACTCATCGAGGACCTGATGCTCGGCTGCGGCCTCCCCGGCGGCGAGCAGGGCTACAACCTCGGCCGGATCGTCGCCGTGCAGATGGGCATGGACCACCTGCCCGGCTGCACGATCACCCGTTACTGTTCCTCGTCGCTGCAGACCAGCCGTATGGCCCTGCACGCCATCAAGGCCGGCGAGGGCGACGTCTTCATCTCGGCCGGTGTCGAGATGGTCTCCCGCTACGCCAAGGGCAGCTCGGACGGCCTCCCGGAAACCACCAACCCGATCTTCGCCGAGGCCCAGGCCCGCACCGCCGCCACCGCCGCGTCCGAGGGCTCCACCTGGCACGACCCGCGCGAGGACGGCCTGCTCCCCGACCCGTACATCGCGATGGGCCAGACCGCCGAGAACCTCGCCCGGATCAAGGGCGTCACCCGCCAGGACATGGACGAGTTCGGCGTCCGCTCGCAGAACCTCGCCGAGGAAGCCATCAAGAACGGCTTCTGGGAGCGCGAGATCACCCCGGTCACGCTGCCGGACGGCACGGTCGTCAGCAAGGACGACGGTCCGCGCGCCGGCGTCACCCTGGAGGGCGTCTCCGGCCTCAAGCCGGTCTTCCGCCCCGACGGCCTGGTCACGGCCGGCAACTGCTGCCCGCTGAACGACGGCGCCGCCGCGGTCGTCATCATGAGCGACACCAAGGCCCGCGAGCTGGGCCTGACCCCGCTGGCGCGGATCGTGTCGACGGGTGTCTCCGGCCTCTCCCCCGAGATCATGGGCCTCGGCCCGGTCGAGGCGTCGAAGCAGGCGCTGGGCCGCGCCGGTCTCACCGTCGACGACATCGACCTGTTCGAGATCAACGAGGCGTTCGCCGCCCAGGTGATCCCGTCCTACCGCGACCTGAACATCCCGCTGGAGAAGCTGAACGTGAACGGCGGCGCCATCGCCGTCGGCCACCCCTTCGGCATGACCGGCGCCCGCATCACCGGCACGCTGATCAACTCCCTCCAGTTCCACGACAAGCAGTTCGGTCTGGAGACGATGTGCGTCGGCGGCGGCCAGGGCATGGCGATGGTCATCGAGCGTCTCAGCTGACCAACTCCCCGTAGCCGTACGGGAACTTTGCGTCACCCTCGGGCCCGGAACCCAGTAACCACCTGGGTTCTGGGCCGATTTGTGATCCAATCTCCCCCAGGATGTGACCTATCTCCCTTCGGAGATGCATTTCCCCAGGTCAGGGCCGTTTCACCACCAAACATCGGGTCCAAAGTCCTGCCCGTTTCGTGACGTTACGCACTGACAGCTGGATAGTCCGCCCTTCAAGCTGATGTAGGAAGTCGGGGGTCGACTTTGAACCGGGAGTACGTCAGTGAGCGCCATGCCGATCGCTTTGCTGCTCACCACGGCCGCCACAGGCGCCGTGGGCGTCGCCGTCCTGCGCACCCTCTTGGTGCTCCGTCGACAGGTGGCGGACCTGCACACCGAACTGGCCGAGAGCCGGGCCGCCGCCGTACGGGCGCTCGTGCCCGCCGCCCGCAACCACGCCGACGCGGACGAGATACGCGCCGCCGTGGCCGAGGCGCTGGCCGAGGAGCGGGAGCGGGAGCTGGCCGAGGCGCGGGCCTTCTGGGCCGCCCAGGAAGCCCGCGACACCGAGGTGCCGACCCTGCTGGGTCTGCCCGACAGCGAGCTGTTCATGCCCCGCCAGAGCGACTTCGCGGGCCTCGAACCGCTGGAGCCGGTGACCGAGCCGTTCACGGAGCCCGAGGAGTTCGCCGGTGACTCCCCCGAACTGGCCGCCGCGCGCCGCCGCCACCCGTCCCACCCGGACTTCGTCCCGGCCCAGTCACCGGTCGCGAACGACCACGAACGCACGGTCGCCACGCTGGAGGAACTGGCCGAGTCCGCCGTGGAACTGGCCGACGTGCGCCCGGGCCCGCTCGGCACGCTCGACGTCTACGTCTTCGTCGACGGCACTACCCTCTGCATGACCCCGGGCCACCGCGAAACCGCCGAACGCCTCGCAGCGGCCCTCCGCGCCGGCGAGACCCCGTTCCTCCTGGGCGGCTCGGGTGTCTCCGGCGCCTACACGCTGACGTTCGCGTGCGGCGAGGAGAACGTGTACATCCTGGCGGACAGGGTCATAGCGTCACTCTGATCTGTCGCCTGCGGGTGAGTGGGGGCTGGTCGCGCAGTTCCCCGCTCCCCTGCAAACGCATTCCACGGGCGCGGGGAACTGCGCGGCCGGCCACAACGCACCCGCAGGCGCACCTCAGACCCCCGCCCTCTTCTGCGCCTCCGCGACCAACCCGAGCGCCTCATCGACTTCGGCGTCGTTCACCAACACGACCGCCAAGTCGTGCACAGCCACGCTGATTTGATCGGCGGCCGCGAACATCCCCGCGTCCGGCATCTCCCGAGGCACCCCCAGGGGATCCTCAACCCGCTGCGCCCACAGGGCAAACTCCCTGGCCAGCGCCAGCGCCTCCGCGGCGGCGCCCCGTTGCAGACGGCTCTGCGGCGCAGCCCTGAGCCGGTCCGCGAAGTGATCCACCGCTTGAGTCAACCGCGTCGTATCCACCACGCCGCGAGACTACGCGCCGCACCCGGACTGTTGCCAACGGGCGAACGCTCAGGCACGGTGACTTGAAGGACCGGCTTACACCCCATGCGTCCGGAGGCGCCGATGTCCCAAGTGTTCTCCCAGGAGACCCACCGCAACCTGCTCGCCCGCATCCCCCACTGCACCGGTCGTGAAGTGTCCGACTGGCTGCGCACCGTCGACGAAGGCCCCGCCCTCTTCCGTTTCGAGGAGAAGGTCAGCTGGCTCCGCGCCGAGCACGACCTCGCATACGGCCACGCCAAGGCGATCATTCACGAGTACGACCTGAGGAGGGCCGCGCGCAAACTGCTCTAGGCGCGCACCACAGACCGACCCACCACGGACATGACGAAGGGCCCCGGGAACGAACCCGGGGCCCTTTCGCGGATCAGCCTGCCGTCGGCTAGTCGTTGCTGTTGAGGATCGCGATGATCCGCAGGAACTCCATGTAGATCCACACCAGCGTCAGCGTGAGGCCGAAGGCCGCGAGCCACGCCTCTTCCTTCGGGGCGCCGTACGCGATGCCGTCCTCGACCTGCTTGAAGTCCAGGGCGAGGAAGCAGGCACCGAGGATGATGCCGACGATGCCGAAGAAGATGCCGAGCGGGCCGCTGCGGAAGCCGAGGCCGTCACCGCCGCCGAACACCGCGAACAGCAGGTTGACCGCCATCAGCAGCACGAAACCGAGCGCGGCGGCCATCACGAAGCCGTAGAAGCGGCGGTTGACGCGGATCCAGCCCGCGCGGTACGCGATGAGCACACCGGCGAAGACCGCCATCGTGCCGATCACGGCCTGCATGGCCGCGCCGCTCGCGATGCGGTTGTCGACGACGCTGGAGACGACGCCGAGGAAGACGCCTTCCAGTGCTGCGTACGACAGGATCAGCGCGGGGACGGGCTTGCGCTTGAAGGACTGGACGAACGCCAGCACCATCGCGACCAGCGCGGCGCCGATCCCGATGCCGTAGGAACGGCCGATGTTGGCGTCGTCGACCGGGAGCAGCACCCAGGCGAGCGCGGCCGTGACGATCAGGGTGCCGAGGGTGGTGCCGGTGCGCTGGACGACGTCGTCCATGGTCATCCGGCCGGTGGTGGCCGGGGCCTGGGGCGGTGCGCCCTGCTGAAGGTCCTGCTGGGCGTAAGGGTTCTGCGCGTAGGGGTTGCCCCCCGCGTACGGGTTGCCCTGCGTGCCCACGGCGGGGCCCCCGGCCTGCGGCGCGGTGTTGAAGCCCGCGTAGCCGTTGTCGCGGCTGAACCCCCGTCGCGAGAAGACCGGGTTTCTGCTCCTCATTTCACTCCTCCATGGCCGCCTCGCGCGGCCTTGGCCTCAAGAGTAATAGGTAGGCAAAAGTTTGACCCTACCTCTTGGGGAGGATCTTCCCCTCGTCCTGCCAAGGTACGCGGTGGACCGCACCCCCTGTGAACACTGGTACCAACCCGTGACGCCCGGCTTGGAAGGCCCTTATCCCTGTTCAACCGGTTCATCCAGAGGGAATCCGGTGTACGCCTCCGCGAGATCCGTCTCGGCGGCCCGCGAGGACGCGATCCGCTCCAGGCGGGCCAGCTGGAGCCGCCCCTCGAAGGGTGTCGCGTCGGGCGCGCGGTGCAGAAGGCTCGTCATGTCGTAGGAGAACCGCTCGGCCTGCCACACCCTCCGCAGACAGGTCGCGGAGTAGGCGTCGAGCCGCTCCTCGCTCCCCGTCTTCTTCTTGTACGTCAGTGCCCGCGCGAGGGTGACGACGTCACCGACGGCGAGGTTGAGGCCCTTGGCTCCGGTGGGCGGCACGATGTGCGCGGCGTCGCCGGCGAGGAAGAGCCGGCCGTGCCGCATGGGTTCGTGGACGTAGGAGCGCATGGGGGTGACCGACTTCTGGGTGATGGGCCCGCGGTCGAGCGTCCAGCCGTCCTCCGTCTCGAACCGGCGCTCCAGCTCGTCCCAGATCACGTCGTCGCTCCAGCTCTCGGCGTCCGCGCCCTCCTCCACCTGGAGGTAGAGGCGGGAGACGGACGGGGAGCGCATGGAGAGGAGGGCGAAGCCGCGGTCGTGGCGGGCGTAGACGAGCTCGTCGTGGGAGGGCGCGACGTCGGCGAGGATGCCGAGCCAGGCGTAGGGGTACGACCGTTCGAAGACGCGGGACAGCTCGGCGGGGATCGCGGTGCGGGCGATGCCCCAGAAGCCGTCGCAGCCGACGACGTAGTCACAGTCGAGGATGTCCTCGCGGCCGTGCTGCCGGAACCGGACGCGCGGGCTCTCGCTGTCCGCGCCCTCCACCGCGAGCGCCTCGGCCTCGAACAACAGCGGTCCGCCGCCCGCGAGTTGAAGGGCGATCAGGTCCTTGCACACCTCGGTCTGCGCGTAGACCATCACGCTGCGGCCACCGGTGAGGGCCGGGAAGTCCACCCGGTGCCGCTTCCGGTCGAACCGCAGCTCGATCCCGTCGTGCCGCAGCCCCTCCCGGTCCATCCGCTCCCCGGCCCCGGCCGCCCGCAGCACGTCGACGGTCCCCTGCTCCAGGATTCCGGCCCGCTGCCGGTGCTCGACGTACTCCCGGTCCCGGCTCTCCAGGACGACCGAGTCGATTCCGGCGTTGTGCAGCAGCCGGGCGAGGAGGAGTCCGGCGGGGCCGGCTCCGATGATGCCGACGGTGGTACGCATCGGGGGTCCCTTCGAGCGCGGGTCGTTCACTGACGTGTGCCCACATGATGGCGCGTTCGCATAGTGAAGTTTACTTCACCTATCTGGCCGTCTCAGTCTCCGACCGGCCGGGCCGGACTGTCAACGGTTGGAGGGCGAGCCCTTTCGGGTGGTGTCGAGCTGGAAGTGCCAGACGACCGCGAGCGGGGAATCCTCCAGGGCCGCGGCCGACGCTTCCGGGCACCAGTGATGCAGGTCCCAGGACGGGTGGGCCGGGAGCGGGTCCGGGGCGACGGCGGGGGTGAGGGAGCGGCGGGGGCGCCGGGGTTCCTCACAGCTGCGGACCTGGAATCCCAGCGGGAGGGCCGCGGCGAGGTAAGCGCTGAGCGGGCGGTGGTACTCGTCGAGGAGGGACGGACGGCCGTCCGGGCCGGGGCGGCGGGGCAGGGTCGGCCGGAGATAGGACGCCAGCAGGTGGGCGTCCGAGACGACGAGGTGTCCGCCGGGGCGCAGGACGCGCGCGAACTCCCTTAGCACCGGCGCCAGTTCGGGGACGTGGGTCAGGGCGAGCGCGCACACGACGGTGTCGACCGCATCGTCCGGAAGCGGCAGCCGGTGCAGGTCGGCCTGATGGAAGTCGACGTCCGGCAGGCGCTCGCGGGCCCGGGCGAGCATGTCCGGCGAGGCGTCGACGCCGACGACCCGGTGGCCGAGTTCATGCAGGTGGGCGGTGTGGCGGCCGGTTCCGCAGGCCGCGTCCAGTGCCGTGCCGACGGGCAGGCCGTCCAGGACGCGCCGGACGACGGGCTGTTCGACGTCGATCATGCCGTTGCCGGGGGCGTCGTAGTGCGGTGCCCAGTCCTGGTAGACCTCGGCCGTGCCGACCGTACCCGGTTCCGCCGTGACCCCCTCGGCGTGCGCGAGGGCGGGTGTGTCCAGCAGGGTGCGGATCTCGGCGATCCGGGCCTCGACGAACGCCCGGTCGGCGCTTCCCTCCCGGAAGCCGCGGAGCAGAGCGGCGCCCTCGACGCCCAGCAGATATCCCAGGGGGCTCAGATAGGTCACCCCGAGCACGGTACGGACCGGTCCTCCGGCCACTCCACCGGTTTTCCCGCGCTTCGGACAGGGCCCGTCCGGTGACGGGTTGCCGCGCCTACGTCGGCAACACACCGTTCCCGCGGGTCACAGTCAGTGACCACGATAGTGCCCGGAGCCGGACTTGAACCGGCACGCCCGCGAAGGGGCAGCGAGGTTTAAGCTCGCCGTGTCTGCATTCCACCATCCGGGCAGGCCGTGGGCTCCACATCGAGACCCCGAGCCTATCGGGGCGCGTCTCCCCAACAGCGGGCGGGCGTACCGATGTTGTCTTATTTTATTGATGTCTGAGGGTTCATCAGACCGTGGAAAGAGCCATCAGCACTTGCCAATAGCCTTGCGTGCGGTCTGGGGGCGCGTATGCGGAATGACGGAATTTCACCGCCCGAACGAGGGTGCTCCACCGGTTCTTGACCTGGGCCTGACTCAGGGCTGGTAGCGGCGCTCGTCCCGCGGCTCACCTCGGGGGCGGCCCTCATCCCCAGGTATGACAGCGCCGCGTGCAGTCCGACTGGAGGCTGCCCCCCGAACCGGAACAGCGGGTGACTACACGGCGGCATACGGCCGGAAGGATGGGACGCGTCCCCAGCAACACCGTCGTCCCGACAGGAGTGCCTTCCGTGACCACCACCCCCATCGCCGACCGGACCACCTCAGTGGCCGCGCGTGCCACGGATCTTTCCAAGATCTACGGACAGGGCGAGACCCAGGTGGTCGCCCTCGACCAGGTCTCGATCTCCTTCCGGCAGGCCGAGTTCACGGCGATCATGGGCCCCTCGGGGTCCGGCAAGTCCACCCTCATGCACTGCGTGGCCGGCCTGGACACGTTCTCGTCCGGTTCCGTCCGGATCGGTGACACGGAGCTGGGCTCCCTGAAGGACAAGCAGCTCACGAAGTTGCGCCGGGACAAGATCGGCTTCATCTTCCAGGCGTTCAACCTGCTGCCGACGCTGACGGCCCTGGAGAACATCACCCTCCCCATGGACATCGCGGGCCGCAAGCCCGACAAGGAGTGGCTGGACTCGGTGATCCGGATGATCGGTCTCTCCGACCGGCTCAAGCACCGGCCCTCCCAGCTCTCCGGCGGCCAGCAGCAACGCGTCGCCGTGGCAAGGGCGTTGGCCTCCCGCCCCGACATCATCTTCGGCGACGAGCCGACCGGAAACCTCGACTCGCGCTCCGGCGCGGAGGTGCTGGGCTTTCTGCGCAACTCCGTACGGGAGCTTGGGCAGACGGTGGTCATGGTGACCCACGACCCGGTGGCCGCGGCCTACGCGGACCGGGTGGTCTTCCTCGCGGACGGACGCATCGTCGACGAGGTCTTCGAGCCGACGGCGGACTCGGTGCTCGACCGCATGAAGCGGTTCGACGCCAAGGGCCGTACCAGCTGAGCCCGAGCCCGAGTCTCCTGACGCTCCCTCACCTCTCGTACACCTGGACTGAGTAGACCCATGTTCCGAACCGCCTTGCGCAACGTACTCGCGCACAAGGCCCGGCTCCTCATGACCGTGCTCGCCGTGATGCTCGGCGTCGCGTTCGTGTCGGGGACCCTGGTCTTCACCAACACCATCTCGAACGCCTTCCAGAACAGCTCGGCCAAGGGCTTCGACCAGGTCGACGTCGCCGTCCGGGCCAAGTTCCAGGACAGCAAGGGCGACGCGGTCGGCAAGACGCCCGAGCTGACCCAGGCCATGCTGGACACCAGCGCGAAGGTGCCCGGCGCCGCGTCCGCGACCGGGGTCGTCAACGGCTTCACCGCCATAGCCGACAAGAAGGGCAAACTGATCGGCGGCGGCTTCCAGTCCGAGGGCGGCAACTACTGGGGGGACAAGGACGCCCGCTATCCCCTCAAGTCCGGTACGGCACCGCACGGTTCGGGCGAGGTCGCGATCGACTCCGAGACCGCGAAGCGCGCCGGGTACAAGGTCGGCGACACCGTCCGCATCTCGGTCGACGGCCCGGTGCTGACGCCGAGGATCACCGGCATCTTCACCACCGACGACGGCAATGTCGCCGCCGGCGGCAGCCTCGCCCTCTTCGACACGGCCACCGCGCAGAAGCTGTTCGGCAAGGCCGGGACGTACGACGAGATCGATGTGAAGGCGGCGGCCGGGACGAGCCAGGCGGCGCTGAAGTCCGCGCTGGACCAGGCCCTCCCGAAGGGACAGACGGAGACCACCACCGCCCAGAAGCTCGCCGACGACCAGGCCGAGACGATCGCCTCCTCGATGAGCGGCCTCAAGCAGGGGCTGCTGGTCTTCGCGGGCATCGCGCTCTTCGTCGGTACGTTCATCATCGCCAACACCTTCACCATGCTGGTCGCCCAGCGCACCAAGGAACTGGCGCTGCTGCGCGCGGTCGGCGCCTCCCGCCGGCAGGTCACGCGGTCGGTGCTGGTCGAGGCGTTCGTGGTCGGCGCGGTCGCCGCGGTAGCCGGTCTGGTCGCCGGTATCGGCATCGGCGCCGGGCTGCGCGCGCTGATGGGCACGATCGGCGCGACCGTCCCGGACGGTCCGCTGATCATCACCTCGGGCACGGTCCTCAGCGCCCTCGCGGTCGGCATCCTCATCACCATGCTCGCCGCCTGGCTGCCCGGCCGCCGGGCCGCGAAGATCCCGCCGGTCGCCGCGATGAGCAGCGTGCACGCGACGGCCACCACCAAGTCCCTGGTGCTGCGCAACACGCTCGGCGCGCTCTTCTCCGGCGCGGGCATCGCGGTCGTCATCGCGGCCACGTCGATGAACGGCTCGGACGGCCAGGCACCCATGGGGATCGGCGCCGTGCTGCTGATCATCGGGG
The DNA here is from genome assembly GCF_040655035.1 of Streptomyces sp. NPDC050549. Lineage (NCBI taxonomy): Bacteria > Bacillati > Actinomycetota > Actinomycetes > Kitasatosporales > Streptomycetaceae > Streptomyces > Streptomyces sp. NPDC050549. The sequence continues at coordinate 17,441 of NZ_JBFAJD010000008.1, read as the reverse complement.
TGTTCATCCTGACCCCGCTGCTGTCCCGCCCGCTGATCGCGGCCGCGGCCCCGCTCCTGCGGATCTTCGGGATCTCCGGCAAGCTGGCCCGCCAGAACTCGGTGCGCAACCCGCGCCGTACGGCCGCCACCGCCTCCGCGCTGATGATCGGCCTCACCCTCATCACCGGCATGACGGTGATGGCGGGCAGCCTCCAGCAGGCGATCGACAGGATGGCCTCGTCCGCGATCAGCGCCGACTACATCGTGTCGATGGCCAACGGCAACGAGCTCTCCCCCGACGTCGACAAGACGCTCACCACCACCTCCGGCATCACCGCCAGCAGCCCGCTGCGCAACGCCCCTTCGCGCATCGACGGCGAGACCGAGTTCCTCACCGGGGTCAACGGCTCCGCGATCGGAAAGCTCACCGACCTCAAGGTCGACAGCGGCACCTTCAAGGTCGCCGGCGCGCAGGTCGTCGTGGACGACGACACGGCCAAGTCCCATGGCTGGAAGGCCGGTTCGACCTTCACCACGCACTACGAGGACGGCAAGGCGCAGCAGCTGACCGTCTCCGCGGTCTACGAGGGCAACGCGCTGATCCGCGGCATCATGCTCGACAACGCGACGCTCTCCCCGCACCAGACCGACCCGGCCGACATGCAGATCCTGGTCAAGACCGCCGACGGCGCGTCGAGTTCGACGAAGGACAGGCTGGAGAAGGCCCTCGGCTCCAACCCGGCCGTCAAGGTCCAGGACAAGAAGGACCTCTCGAACAGCATCGCGCAGGTCTTCACCCTGATCCTCAACATGGTCTACGGCCTGCTCGCCATGGCGGTGATCGTCGCGGTCCTCGGGGTCATCAACACCCTTGCCATGTCGGTCTTCGAGCGCTCGCAGGAGATCGGGATGCTGCGCGCGATCGGCCTGGACCGCAAGGGCATCAAGCGGATGGTCCGTCTTGAGTCCCTGGTCATCTCGCTCTTCGGCGGGGTGCTCGGCATCGGCCTGGGCGTCTTCTTCGGCTGGGCGGCCGGTGAGTTGATCGGCGCGAAGATGTCGACGTACGAACTGGTCGTCCCCTGGGCCCGGATGGCGCTGTTCCTGCTCCTGGCGGGCACGGTCGGTGTGCTGGCCGCGCTGTGGCCGGCCAGGCGGGCGGCGAAGCTGAACATGCTGTCGGCCATCAAGTCCGAGTAGCCGCACATGAGTCGGGGCCCCGTTCCGATACGGAAAGGGGCCCCTTGCCGTTGGTTCAGTTCCAGGTGCGGGCGCGCAACGGCATTCCGGAGCCGCCCGGTTCGAGGGCACGGACGGCCAACACCTGGTTGACACCGATGTGGTTGCGTTCGAAGCCGAGCGTGGAGGCCGCCATGTAGAGGCGCCACACGCGGGCCCGCCCGGCGCCGACGAGGCCGACCGCGCGCCGCCACTCGGCCTCCAGGTTGGCGACCCAGCGGCGCAGGGTGAGCGCGTAGTGCTCGCGGATCGCCTCGACGTCCCGCACCTCGAACCCGGCGCTCTCCAGCTGGGTCACGGTGGTGCCGATCGGGGCGAGTTCGCCGTCGGGGAAGACGTACGCGTCGATGAACTCGTCGATGTCGTACGCCGATTCGTCCTGCCAGGGGCGGCGGGCGATCTGGTGGTTGAGCAGCCGCCCGCCCGGCCCGAGCAGTGCGTAGAGGACTCTCGCGTACTCCAGGTACCGTGCGGAGCCCACGTGTTCGGCCATGCCGACGGAGGAGATGGCGTCGTAGGGTCCGTCGGTGACATCGCGGTAGTCCTGGACGCGGATCTCGACCTTGTCGGTGAGCCCCTCCTCGGCGACGCGCTTACGGGCGTAGGCCGCCTGTTCCTGCGAGAGGGTCACACCGACGACGCTCACGCCGTACTCGCGGGCCGCGTGCATCGCCATCGAACCCCAGCCGCAGCCGACGTCGAGGAGCCGCTGACCGGGTGTCAACTCCAGCTTGCGGCAGATGAGTTCGAGCTTGTCGCGCTGTGCGTCCTCCAGGGTGCCGTCCGGGGACTCCCAGTAGGCGCACGAGTAGACCATCGAGTGGCCGAGGACGATCTCGTAGAAGTCGTTGCCGACGTCGTAGTGGTGGCTGATGGCGCGTTTGTCGGTGCGCTTGGTGTGGAGGTGTGCGCGGCTGCGGCGGACCTCCTCCGGGGGCGGGGCGGGCGGCAGCGGGAGCCCGCCGAGTCTTATCAGGCCGCGGACGGCCGAGCGGACCTCGGGGTCGCGCAGCGACTGGCCGAGGGTGCGGGCGTCCCCGCCGCGCTCCCACACGAGGGCGGACAACTGGCCGAGGCCGGCGTACAGGTCGCCCTCGATGTCCAGGTCCCCGGCCACCCAGGCGCGCGCGAGACCCAGTTCGCCCGGCTTCCACAGCAGTCGGCGCAGGGCACGCCGGTTGCGTACGACGAGGGTCGACGCACCCGGCGGACCCGCCTCGGAACCGTCCCAGGCACGGATGTGCACCGGGAGAGGAGTGCCCAGCAACCGTTCGAAGAGGGTCTTGAGCCGCAGCGCGGCATCAGCCATGGCGCGCACCTCCGTGACGAGGATCCTGTGATATGTCCATCATTAGGTAAACATCCGCCCGGCCTGACCGCAGTCCCTCCAGGGCGTCACGGGCAGGCAAAAAAGTTGTAGCGGACATGTGTACAGATGCACAGAGGCGCGCCGGGGATACCGGAAATGCCCGAAGGGGCCGCCCGCACCACGGATGGCGGGCGGCCCCTTCGGGCGTGTTCTCAGCGGTGACCGGAGGTCAGGAGGCCTTGGCCTTCTCCTCGGTCTTCGCGGCGGCGGCCGGCGCCGGCGCCGGCTTGGCGGCCTCGTAGAACTCCTCGCGGGGGTTCTCCATGGCGCCCAGGGACACGACCTCGCGCTTGAGGAACATCGCGAGCGTCCAGTCGGCGAAGATGCGGATCTTGCGGTTCCAGGTCGGCATCGCCAGACCGTGGTAGCCACGATGCATGTACCAGGCGAGACGGCCCTTGACCTTGATCTTCACCTTGCCCATGACGATCATGGCGACGCCCTTGTGGAGGCCGAGGCCGGCCACGGCGCCCTTGTTGGCGTGCGAGTACTCCTTCTGCGGGAAGCCCCGCAGGCCGGAGATCACGTTGTCGCCGAGGACCTTCGCCTGGCGCAGCGCGTGCTGGGCGTTCGGCGGGCACCAGGCGTTCTCGACACCGGCCTTGCGGGCGGCGATGTCGGGCACCTGGGCGTTGTCGCCGGCGGTCCAGATGTAGTCGGTGCCGGTGACCTGGAGGGTCGGCTGGGCGTCGACGTGACCGCGCGGGCCGAGCGGCAGACCGAAGCGGGACAGGACCGGGTTGGGCTTGACGCCGGCCGTCCACACGATCGTGTTGGAGTCGACCTCCAGGCCGTTCTTCAGCACGACGCGGCCGTCGACGCAGGAGTCCATCGAGGTCGAGAGGTAGATCTCGATCCCGCGGCTCTCCAGGTGCTCCTTGCCGTAGAGGCCGAGCTTGGGGCCGACCTCCGGGAGGATCTTGTCGGCGGCGTCGACGAGGACGAAGCGCATGTCCTCGCGGGAGACGTTGTTGTAGTACTTGGCCGCGTCCCGGGCCATGTCCTCGACCTCGCCGATGGTCTCCGCACCGGCGAAACCGCCGCCGACGAAGACGAAGGTGAGCGCCTTGCGGCGGATCTCCTCGTCGGTGGTGGAGTCGGCCTTGTCGAGCTGCTCGAGAACGTGGTTGCGCAGGCCGATGGACTCCTCGATGCCCTTCATGCCGATGCCCTGTTCGGCGAGGCCGGGGATCGGGAAGGTGCGGGAGACCGCGCCCATCGCGATGACGAGGTAATCGAAAGGCAGCTCGTACGCCTCGCCCACGAGGGGGGCGATCGTGGCGACCTTGCGGTCCTGGTCGATGGTGGTGACCCGGCCGGTGAGGACCTCCGCCTTCGGCAGTACGCGTCGCAGCGGGACGACGACGTGCCGAGGGGAGATGCTGCCGGCGGCGGCTTCGGGGAGGAAGGGCTGGTAGGTCATGTACGACCGGGGGTCGACGACCGTGACGGTCGCCTCGCCGTAGCGCATCTTCTTGAGAATGCGCCGAGCTGCGTACAGGCCTACGTACCCACCGCCTACTACGAGGATCCTGGGACGCTCCGTGGTGCTCATGCCATCGAGTATCCACCTGCCCCTGGGGGGGCGCTCGTGCGCCCCTTCACAAGCTTCCACAGGGGCTGTGTTATCCTCCGCAACTCCCATGATCCAGGTCGTCTCGCGCGAGGGGAACCACGGTGCGGTTCGCCCCGTTGTCAAGGCCGCGTGAGCTGCTCCTCTGTCCCGCCGGACCCCCTGGACCACACCTCCGCGACACCCTCCCGAAACTCCCCCGAATCACTCCCGCACCGGCCCGCCGAGCACGCTCCCGGGCCCGCCGGAGCCCCGGACGGGCCAACCCGGGCAGTCCGGTCGCCCAACTGGACAGAATTCCTTGTGAAGAACTTCACGAACTTTCCTACGGACACGTTCCGGAGGAGGGTGGCGAGCACCCCTGCACCCGCTCATACGTTATATGGGCTGCTCAGGAGTTTACTACCGGTCAGTAATAATTCGGGGTGTCCGTCCGCTCCACGGACGCGGCCCCAGTCCCTCGGAACGAGTTGTCGGGGCCGCGGTGCGCACGCTTCAATACGCGCGGCCGTACCAGACGAACCGGGCGGCGTCGATGCCGGTCCGAGCCCCAGCGCCGGAGCACGCCGCCGTTGACGGAACAGCTGCTCGCGCTCATCGCCCGGATGCAATTCCCCTGGGCAGAGCCGGCCTCGGCGAGGCTTTCCGGGACGTCATGATCGGCGGAGTTCGTGAAGTCCGCGAACTCCCCGTGAACCAATCATGAAGCGGCCATGCCACCGCCGGTCCCGGAACTCCGCTGCTCAGCCGCCCTGTCGACCGCCTGCGGGCTGCTCCGCCGCCTTGAACGCGATCCCGTCGAGGATCGCGCACGAACGCGACTCCGCGAACATGGTCGCGTGTACACACGTGCGTGTACACTGATCTCATGACTGAGAACACCGTGACCGTGCGGGAAGCCCGCGCGCACCTCGCCGACCACATCAACCGGGCCGAGGAAGGCGTTCCGACCGTCATCATGCGTAACGGCGCGCCGGTGGCAGCCGTGGTTCCGATCGCCGACTTCGAGGCACTGGAGGAAGCGGCCGACGTCATGCTGGCGCGCGAAGCCGAAGCGGTGCTGGCCGAGGGCGGCCCCACAGTGACGATGGCCGAACTGTTGGCGGACCTGTTCACCGAGCAGGACGGCGATGCGGCGTGAAGTACGCCTTCCGGTTCACCACGGCGGCGCAGCGGCAACTCCGGGCTGTCAGCCGATTCGACGCCATGCGCATCCTGACCGCGCTGACCGCACTCGGTGACGACCCGTATCGCCAGGACGCCGACGTCAAGAAACTCACCGGCCCGTCCGGGCTCTACCGGCTCAGGGTCGGCAACTACAGGGTCGCCTACCAGATCAACGACGGTGAGCTCGTCATCCTCGTCGTCAAGGTAGGCGACCGGCGGGACGTGTACCGCAACCTGTAGGCGGTCAGGCCAAAGACCAGGCGATCCCGTCCAAGATGTCGTGCTCGCTCACCACGACCTCCGTCGCGCCTGTCCGCTCCATGATCGAGAGGAGTACGAGGGCGCCCGCGCCGATGACGTCGACGCGGCCCGGGTGCATGGAGGGGATCGCGGCACGTTCGGCGTGGGTCGATTTCAGCAAGGAGTCCGTGATCTCGCGGACGCGGTCGTAGGAGATGCGGGAGTGGTGGATGGCCTCCGTGTCGTACTCGGGGAGGTTCTGGGCGATCGCCGAGACCGTGGTGACCGAGCCGGCCAGGCCGACCAGGGTGCAGGCCTCGCGCAGCGGGACGGTCTTGCCGGCGAGGTCGAGGGCCTCCTCGATGTCCGCGCGCATCGCCGCCACCTGGTCCGGGGTCGGCGGGTCCGTGACCTTGCCGTCGCGGACGAGGTGGCGCTCGGTCATGCGGACGCAGCCGATGTCCACGGAGCGGGCGGCGCGGACCTGGTCGTCGCCGACCACGAACTCCGTCGAGCCGCCGCCGATGTCGACGACCAGGTAGGGCTTGGCGAGGTCGTCGCGGCCCGTCAGTTCCTTGGTCGCGCCGGTGAAGGAGAGCTCCGCCTCCTCGTCGCCGGTGATCACCTCCGGCTCGACGCCCAGGATGTCCAGGACGCCCCGGACGAAGTCCTCGCGGTTAGAGGCGTCGCGGGAGGCCGACGTGGCCACGAAGCGGACCTTGTCGGCGCCCTTCTCGCGGATCACCTCCGCGTACTCGCGGCAGGCCGCGAACGTCCGCTCCAGCGCCTCGGGGGCCAGCCTGCCGGTCTTGTCCACGCCCTGGCCGAGCCGCACGATCGTCATCCGCCGGTCCAGCTCGCGCAGTTCACCCGTGGCCCCCGCGCCGGAGGCGCCGTCGGACACAGCCACGTCCGCGACGAGCAGCCGGATGGAGTTCGTACCGCAGTCGATCGCCGCGACACGGCTGAAACCCTCCTCCAGCAGCGGGACGTCGGAGAAGTAGGTGCTGCGGATCGCGGTGGGGTCGGAGGTCCCGGCGGTCCCGGCGGGCAGTTCGTCGGCCGGGTCCGGTGCCGCCAGCGGCTGTACGCACGGGCCCTTCGCCCACCACTCCGGCAGCATCGCGAGCGCCTCGTCGCCGAGCGGGTTGACGCCCGGGCCCGCGGCCAGGGAGTGGCCCACGAGGACGTGCAGGCACTTCACACGGTCCGGCATGCCGCCCGCGCTCGGGAAGCCCTCCAGGACCTCGATGGCGTCGCGGCGGGCGATGTAGTCCTCGTGCGCGGCACGGTACGCGGCGGCCAGTTCGGGGTCCGTCTGCAGCCGGGCCGTCATCTCCTTCATGACGCCGTTCGCCTCCAGCGTGCCGATCGCCGAGGCGGCCTTCGGGCACGTCAGGTAGTAGGTCGTCGGGAAGGGCGTGCCGTCGGGGAGGCGGGGGGCCGTCTCCACCACGTCGGGCTGTCCGCACGGGCAGCGGTGCGCGATCGCGCGCAGGCCGCGCGGCGGACGCCCGAGCTGCTGCTTGAATGCCTCGACATCCGCGTCGGTGGGCTCGGTGCGCGGAGTGGACGGCGGGGGCGTTTCCATGACTGTCTTCAGGACGTCTTTCTCTGGGTCAGTTCTCGCTGGCGGTTCTCACTGGTCGGAGGCGTCGGACTTGTCGACGCCGTCCCAGACGTTCGAGTACCAGGGACGGTCGGCCGCCCCCAGCTCGGCGCGCGACTGCTTGGCCGCGTCCGGGTCGATCACGATGTAGCCGGTCTCCCCGGGCATCACATAGTGCAGCCGCTGGCGGATCTGCTGTTCCGCGTACGAGTCGTCCTGCCAGCGTGCCTTGAGGTCGCGGAGCTGCTCGACGCGCTGCCGGGCCTGCTCCTGCTGCCGCTGGAGGTCGGAGATCTCGGCGCGCTGGGAGACGTACTGCCTTATCGGGTACGCCAGCGCCACGATCAGCGAGCAGAGCACCAGGGCGAGGAGGGCCGCCCGGCCGGTGAGCCGGGAGCGGCGGGCCTGCCGTTTGGTCTGGGAGCGGTAGACACGGGCCGCCGTCTGCTCGCCGAGCAGCTTGAGCCTGGTCGCGGTGGAGAACCGGTCCCGGTCCTTCACGGCCATGTCCCGCCTCCCCTTCACACGCGCGTACGTCCCCGCACACGGTACGGGACCGGGTGCGGGGACGTACGTACGACTGGCTATGGATTGACTGACCCGGTGGAACCCTGGGGTCAGCCCTTGAAGCGCGGGAAGGCGCTGCGGCCCGCGTACTCGGCGGCGTCGTCGAGGATCTCCTCGATGCGCAGCAGCTGGTTGTACTTGGCGACGCGGTCCGAGCGGGCCGGGGCGCCGGTCTTGATCTGACCGCAGTTCACCGCGACGGCGAGGTCGGCGATGGTGACGTCCTCGGTCTCGCCGGAACGGTGGGACATCATGCACTTGAAGCCGTTGCGCTGGGCCATCTCGACGGCGTCCAGGGTCTCGGTCAGCGAGCCGATCTGGTTCACCTTGACGAGCAGGGCGTTGGCGGTGCCCTCCTCGATGCCGCGGGCGAGGCGCTCCGGGTTGGTGACGAAGAGGTCGTCGCCGACGATCTGGACCTTGTCGCCGAGGCGGTCGGTGATGACCTTCCAGCCGGCCCAGTCGTCCTCGTACAGCGGGTCCTCGATGGAGACGAGCGGGTACGCGGAGACGAGCTCCTCGTAGTACTCGGTCATCTCGGCGGCCGAGCGGGACTTGCCCTCGAACTCGTACTTGCCGTCCTTGTAGAACTCGGACGCGGCGACGTCGAGTGCGAGCGCGATCTGCTCGCCGGGGACGTAACCGGCCTGCTTGATGGCCTCGAGGATGAGGTCGAGGGCGGCGCGGTTGGACTCCAGGTTCGGGGCGAAGCCGCCCTCGTCGCCGAGGCCGGTGGACAGGCCCTTGGTCTTCAGCACCTTCTTGAGGGTGTGGTAGACCTCGGCGCCCCAGCGCAGCGCCTCGGAGAAGGACTCCGCACCGATCGGGGCGATCATGAACTCCTGGATGTCCACGTTCGAGTCGGCGTGCGAGCCGCCGTTCAGGATGTTCATCATCGGAACGGGCAGCAGGTGCGCGTTCGGGCCGCCCAGGTAGCGGAAGAGAGGGAGGTCGGACGCCTCGGAGGCGGCGTGCGCGACGGCGAGGGAGACGCCGAGGATGGCGTTGGCGCCGAGCGAGCCCTTGTTGTCGGTGGCGTCCAGGTCGAACATCGCCTGGTCGATCAGGCGCTGCTCGGTGGCGTCGTAGCCGACGAGCTCCGGGCCGATCTGCTCGATGACGGCGAGGACGGCCTTCTCGACACCCTTGCCGCCGTAGCGGTTGGGGTCGCCGTCACGCAGCTCGATGGCTTCGAAGGCACCCGTGGAGGCGCCGGACGGAACGGCGGCACGACCCGTGCTGCCGTCGTCGAGGCCGACCTCGACCTCGACCGTGGGGTTGCCTCGGGAGTCCAGGATTTCCCGGGCTACGACGACGTCGATGGACGGCACGAGCATCTCCTTCTTGGGGTCTGACGCGGCTACGGCAACACCGCAGCGGCTCTGCGAGACGAGCCTAACCGGCTCCGGGCGATTGGCCATCCGGTCGGCCGCCTGATGGACAGAACCGAGAGTAAATTGTTTCCGAACGGAACAAAGAGTCCGGTAAAAGTGCGCGCGACTTGCAGAAGTGGGGACAAGCGCGGCGCACAAAAAAGCCCCGCCCCGGTGCGTACGGGGGAACACGCACCGGAGCGGGGAGCCCGTGGGGGACGGGGGTGACCCTCACGAGGCCTCCATGATGGAGTCCACGGATGTGAGGGCGCTGTGGTTCAGCTGAGGGCTACTTAAGGTGGAGCTGCTGACCCGGGTAGATGAAGTCGGCGTCGTCGATGATGCTCTTGTTCAGCTTGAACAGCTGCTGCCAGCCGCCCTTGACCTTGTGCTTCTCGGCGATGGAGCTGAGAGTGTCGCCCTTGACGACCTTGTACTCGCCGTCACCCTTCTTGACCTTCTTGCCGGTCGGGGTGGAGACGGTCTTCTTGGCGGCCGGGCGCTCGGCGGAGCGGGAGGCGGTCGTGTTGGACGTGGAGCGCTCGGTGGTGCTCTTGGAGGAGCTGTTCGAGCTGCTCGACGAGCTGGAGCTGCCGCCGGAGTAGGTGGCGCCCGACAGGCCGGTGCCGCAGACGGGCCAGGCACCCTTGCCCTGGGAGGCGAGAACCTTCTCCGCCACGGCGATCTGCTGGGACTTGGAGGCCTGGTTCGCGGTGGAGGCGTAGGCGGTGCCGCCGTACGCGGCCCACGTCGAGGCGGAGAACTGCAGGCCGCCGTAGTAGCCGTTGCCCGTGTTGATGGACCAGTTGCCGCCGGACTCGCAGCTGGCGACCGTGTCCCACTCGGAGGCGGTGGCGGCGGAGGCGTTGCCGGCCGCCATGAGCGGGGCGGCGATGGCGACGCCGGTCACGCCGGCGAGCGTGGCGACGCGGGTGGCCTTGGACGGACGGCGGTGCTTGCCCTTGCTGGAAAACAGCATGGAAAATCCCAATCCCCTCACCGACGCCTACGAGGTGAGCTGTCGGGTTCGGGCCGTGTGAGTTGCCCGGCCGCACACCTCTCGGTGCGCGGCTTAACCCCAAGCCGGTTCCGGTCGTCTCTCAACTCCCGGGCCCGGCACTTACCTTGGGTCCCCCGCTCCTGCCTACGGCGCTTGACGCGACGAATGTTCCCGGAGGCCGCTGGCAGGACTCGGCGTGTGCGGCAGCCGGGGCTCGTGGTGACGAGCGGCCTTGACCGTAGACACGGAATCGGCGGAATTTCAAAGACGATCAGGGCTTCTGAGACTCATCCCACACTTTCACCAAAGCGGACATTCGGCGCGAAGTGTGACGTGAACTCCCGCTGTTTTGCTGCTACTTTCCGCCCGTTTCAGCACTGACGTCCAAGGTCTGACCGGCGACAATCGCGGCCGGATCGGCGCCTATCACCTTTTTGTTCTCGGCGTAGAGCGCACGCCATCCGCCGTCGAAGCCAAGGGAGTCGGCGATGGACGCGAGGGAGTCGCCGGCGCGGACGGTGTACGCCTGGGGCACCGCACTCTCCCCGGAACTCTCGTCGGCACTCGCTCCGCGGTGCTTGCCGGTGGTCTGCTGCTCGACACCCTGGTCGCTTCCTTGATCGGCCGAGTCACCGAGCGCGCCGGTGTCGACGAGGCTCCACTTGCCCACCGCCTGCTCCGAGTTGTCCGATTCGTCGAGTTTCGGGGAAGCGGTGGTCGAGCTGTCACCCGCCGACGGAGTGGTGGACTTGTCGGACTTGGTGGGGTTGTCCGTCGCGGAGGGGGTCGGGCTCTGCGAATCGGAGGGAGTGGGTTCCGTGTTGCCGGAGTCGGACAGCCCGAACGATCCGGAGTCACCCGACGAGTCGTCGGAGGAATCGGAGGAGCCCGAGGAGCCCGAGGAGCTGGACGAGCCGGACGAGGTCGTCACGCCGGTCGACGGCGAGTCACTCGCGACGCCGGTGTCGACGTTCGCCGAGCCCGAGGTCGTCGTGAGGCCGGCGACCAACGCGCAGGTGACCCACTCGGAGGTGCCCTTGGCGTCGAGGATCTTCTCGGCGACGGCTATCTGCTGGGAACGGCTGGCGAGGTCGGCGGTCGGGGCGTAGTCCTCGCCGCCGTACTTGCTCCAGTCGTCCTGGGTCAGCTGGAGCCCGCCGTAGTGGCCGTTGCCGCTGTTCTCGCTCCAGGAGCCGCCGGTCTCGCACTCGGCCACCTTGTCCCAGGTGGTGCCGTCGGCGGCGTTCGCGGCGGCGGCGCCGAGGAGGGGGATGGCGATGGCGGAGCCGGTCACGCCGGCCGCGACGAGGATTGCCGGAGCCTGACGGGGGCGACGGTGACGACCGTTCCCGGAGAGCATGCGGAGGCCTTTCGCGTGACGACTGGGGGGAGCACGCGGCGGGTGCTGCGGGGCGCCGCGCTGGTATTCGAACGTAGCCGCAGTCGATCACCCGTCACAAGTTAATGCCACGTAGATCACGTGAAGATCACAGAGTTGAGGAACTGTCATCTTCGGGTTTACGGGGCGGGATCGCCTGTTCGGTCCAGGTTTACGAGGGTGTCTGCGGGGTTGGTGTGCCCGCTCGTGGCGTGAACTCCACGGGCAGGGTGCGCAGTCCGCGCATGATGAGGCCACCGCGCCAGCGCAAGTCGGCGGGATCCGCCGCGAGTTGGAGGTCGGGCAGGCGGGTGAGGAGCGTGGCGAGCGCGGTCTGCCCCTCCAGACGGGCGAGCGGGGCGCCGAGGCAGTAGTGGACGCCGTGGCCGTAGCCGAGGTGTTGATTGTCACGCCGCCCGAGATCCAGCACGTCGGGATCGGCGAACCGTTCCGGATCGCGGTCCGCGGCGGCCAGTACGACGAGTACGGGGTCGCCGGCCGCGATGTCCTGCCCGCCGAGCGTGAGGGGGCGAGTGGCGAAGCGCCAGGTCGCCAGCTCCACCGGGCCGTCGTAGCGCAGGAGTTCCTCGACGCCGGTTTCGAGGAGGCCGCGTTCGCCCGCGGCGAGGGACTTCTCCAGACGGGCGCGCTGCTCGGGATGGGTGAGGAGGGCGTAGGTGCCGTTGCCGATGAGGTTGACGGTCGTCTCGAAGCCGGCGAAGAGCAGGATGAAGGCCATCGCCGCGGCCTCGTTCTCGGTGAGGTGCTCGCCCTGGTCGGAGGCGCGGATGAGGGCGGAGATCAGGTCTTCGGTGGGAGCTGGGTCCGGGGTGCCGGGGGAGGTCCCGCCGGGGTGCGGGGCAGGGGCCTCGGAAAGGGCCGCGCGCTTGCGGTGGATGAGGTCGGCGAGATAGCCGCGCATCTTCTTCACGGACCGCGCGACTCCGCCCCTCGGTCCGCCCCCGTGCCGGATCATCATGCCCGCCCAGTCCCGGAAGTCGTCCTGGTCCTCGCGAGGGACGCCGAGCAGGTCGCAGATGGCGTAGATGGGGAGCGGGAAGGCGAAGTCGTGGATGAGGTCGGCGGAGCCGTCCGCTGCGAACCGGTCGATGAGATCGTCCGTCAACTCCTGCACCCGGGGCGCGAATTCGGCCACCCGGCGGGGTGTGAACGCCTTGCTGACCAGCCGTCGGAGCCGGGTGTGGTCCGGCGGGTCGATGTTGAGCAGATGCGTCATCAACTCCGCCTTGCGCTCGCCCGGGATACCGGTCTTGCCCTTGGCGTGCGCCGGTTCGTCGTGATGCGCGGGGTTCTTGGACAGCCGCGGGTCCGCGAGGGCGAGCTTGGCGTCGGCGTAACGCGTGACCAACCAGGCCTCCACTCCGCTGGGGAGGCGTGTCCTGTGCACGGGGGCGTGCTCACGGAGCCAGGCGTACGCGGGGTAGGGGTTGGTGGCGAACTCCCAGGTGAAGAGTTCGGGGGCGGAGGAGTGGGAGAGGTGGGGGTGCGGCTGGGCTGGCTGGTCTGTCACTCCTTGACGGTATCCGGGGTGGGGGCGCGCTCCGCGAGGGCCTTCAGGGCGGCGGGGTGGCCCATGTCGGCGGCTTTGCGGTACCAGGTCGTCGCCTCGTCGGGCCTGCCTTGTTTTTCGAGGAGGGTGGCCAGGCGGTAGGCGCCGTAGGAGTCGCCGGATTCGTGGGCCTTCTCGTACTGTTCGCGGGCCTTGTCGGGGTGACCTTGCTTTTCCAGTACGACGCCGTAGTGGGCGATGTCGAGAGGCCAGTCGTCAGTGTCCGCGAAATACGTCGCAGCGCTCTCCAACGGCTGGCTCCGGTCCCGCTCCAACTGTCGTTGCAGGTAACCCACCCACTCGTTGCCGTCGCTCGCCGCGCGCCCCAGCCATGCTTCGGCTTCCTCGCGCTCATTCTCCACGAGATGGCACAACGCCATGCTCAGAGCAACCTCGGTGTATCCCACGCTCGCCGCCGCGCCACAGTAATCACCCGCGGCTTCGACCTCCCCCTTTCCAAGCAGCACACCGCCCAAGCGGTGCGCGGCCTCCGGGTTGCCCTGCTCAGCTCCGGCCCTCAGCCACCGTTCCGCCCGCTCCAACAAGAGTTTGCCGAGCAGCGTCGCCGCGTCACCGTCCCCGGCGCCGGCGGCCGATTCCAGGAAGGCTTCCGCCTCCCTGGGCTCGCCGCGCTCCGCCAGCAGCCTCCCAAGGTGCCCCGCAGCCTCGGCCCGTCCCACTTTCGCGGCCCGCCGGAGCCAGGACTCGGCCTTCTCCCCCTCCCCAAGGCTCTCTTCAAGCAGGCCGAGGGCATGCATCGCCGACGCGTCCCCCGCCTCGGCCTGGCGCAGATACGCCTCCCGTGCCCCGGCGCCAACGCGCTCGACGTCGTACGCCGCCGGGTTCGCCCGTGCCGCCTCCAGCGCGCAGCCCCACACCCATTCGGCGACGGGCGGGAACGTCTCGTCCTGTTCCGCCGTGTGCACGAAATACGGCAGCACGTCCGCGAACGGTCCCTCCTCCCCTTCACCGCATCTCAGCGTGCGCAGCACCCCGTACCGTTTCCGCGCGGCCCACTCCCAGGCGTCGTCCAAAGACTCCCGGTCCAGCCCCGCAGTGCCGTACCCCTCATGCACGGTCACCAATAGGTCCTGCGACAAAGGCCCCTTCAGCCCGCACCGGGCCAGATCAACGGCCGCGCGCACCAGTGCGTACCCGCGAGGGTGCCGCTCGCGATTCGGGGCGAGTTGCCAGTCGTTCCAGAGGCGAGGCCCGACGGCGAGGTAGGTGGCGACGCCCACCGTGCCGCACTCGCGAGCCGCCTCGGTGAGCCGGGGATCATCCTCAGCCACCGCGCGCTCCAGGTCGGCGGTCCCCCAAGCACGGGGAAGTTCAACAAGCTGCGCCAGGCTCAGCAACCGCCCCTTCGCGGACGTCCCGACATACTTCTCGTACGCCTCCTCCCGCATCGTCGCCAGTACGACCGCCTCCAGGTCGGTCAGTTGGGCCAACAACCGCGGCTCCAGACCACCAGGCCCCAGATGGTCATCGAGGTCGTCGAGCCAGACGACACACCGCTCCGCCCGGCCCCGCAGCAGCGCGGGCAGCTTCCGCAGTTCCTCGTGCTGGGTGGGCACGAACACCGGGCGGTCAGGGAGCACTTGAGCCATCGCGGCCAGCGCGGTGCGCGACTTGCCCGCGTACGCGGGCCCGAGGACGACCACCAACCCGCCCTCCGAACTCGCCTGTTCCAACGCCGAGTCGACCGTCCCGTCCTGGTCCCTGCGCACATACGGCGGCAGCGCGGGCAGCCCCTTCACTCGGCGGGTCGGCCGGACCCCGTGTGTGCGCGGCTCGATGTCTTTCGCCAACGGCCAGTCCAGTGGAACGTGTTGGGCGTCGTCCGGGGGCGGGCCGGTGTACGCGTTGCGCACGTGCTGGACGCCGATGACCTGTCCGTTGAAGGTGGCACTGCGGAAGTCGATGTGGTCTCGGTCGGTGGGCTCAGGAAGTGGAGGCGGGCTCGTCGGTTGGCCTTTGTCGAGTAGCGCTCCGTCCTTGGGTGGGCGCAGCGCGTTCGGGCCGAACCGACCGATGAGGGAGCGGAGTTCGTCGGTCGCCATGGGGTTGGACGACCGCCGGAATCCCTCAAGCAGTTGACGACGCCACAGCGCCATCTGCCCCATACTGGGGGCCGTTCCCCTCCCCCCGTTGACGGTGCCGAGGTCCTGCGCATACGCATCCAGCCCACGCCGTCCGAGCCAGACGACGAATTCGGCCCGGACCGCCACCCAGTCCGTCCAGTCGGGCGATCCCAGACCCCACACCAACACGTCGACCGCCTCATCGGCCAGCCGCTCCAACTCCCCGTCGTCCACGCGCTCCCCCACACCCGAAACCGTCCCTGAGCCAACGGTACTGAGCCCAAGCCCCCTCCCCCGCCCAACCCGCTACATCACGCCCCGCCGCCGCTCTCCTCAACCCCCCTGATCGCATCCCGATAAGCCCGCCCCGCCGCCCGCAACGCAGCCTCCGGATCCACACCCTCCGCCTCCGCACGCACCGCCAACGCGAGCAACTCGTAACCGATGCCGTCGCCCCCCTCCGGCAGAGGCAACCGCACCTCAAGTCCCGCCGTACGCACGCGCGATGCCAGCTTCGCCGCGAGCGCCAGACCGGGCTGGCCCATCGGGATGCCCTCAGTAATAGAGGTACGGCGCTTCTCCTCCGCCTTCGTGCGCAGCCAATGTGCCTTGACCTCCTCGGGAGTCGACGCGGTCTCGTCGCCGAAGACGTGCGGGTGGCGGTGGATCAGCTTGGTGACGATGCCGCCGGCCACGTCGTCGATCGAGAAGGGGGTGTCGGGGTCCTCCTCGGCGATGCGGGCGTGGAAGACGACCTGGAGGAGGACGTCGCCCAGTTCCTCGCGCAGTTCGTCGCGGTCGCCCTCCTCGATCGCCTCGACGAGTTCGTACGCCTCCTCGATGCCGTACTTCGCCAGGCCCTTGTGGGTCTGCTGGGAGGACCACGGGCACTCGACGCGGATGCGGTCCATGACCTGGACGAGGTCGAGGAGGCGGGCGCCCGGGAGGTCGTAGGAGGCGGGGAGGAGTTCCAGCTCGGGCATCTGGACACGGCCGGAGCCGGCGAGGCGGGCCAGGCCGTCCGTCAGCGCCGGTTCGCCCTCGCCCGTGGCCACGATGACGACGGTGTGGCCGCCCGCGCAGGCGGCGACCAGTTCCTCGGCGGTCGGGGACGCCTCGACGACCGTTATGCCGGCCTCGCTCAGATACGGCAGCTGCGGATGCGCAGCGTCCGCGCACAGCACGCGGTCGGCGGCGCGCAGCGCCTCCCAGGCGGGCCAGGACAGCAGGCCGGGGGCGACACGGTGGCTGGTGGTGAGCAGGACGATGCGGCCAGGAGCGGGGGTGCTCTCGGGACCGGGGCTGGTTTCGTTCACACACCGAACGTAACCCACGTCACCGACAGCCCCACGAGTTGTCCACAGGCCAGTGGGCAGCCCCGCAGATGCCGTGTCCGCCGTACCGTTACGCCGACTCCTGCGTCTGCGCCGCCGTCACCTCGCGCACCCACGGTGTCTTGGCGTCGACCCGGCTGCTCTTCTCCACGTCCCAGGTGCCGTAGCGCGGGTTGAGGTCTACGTGGAGTTCCTTGGAGGCCGTCGAGAGGGCCTTCCAGAAGGCGGGCCGGCTGGTGTCGGTGCCGAGCTTCGCGGCGAGTTTGCGGCCCTCGACCTGGAGGCGGAGGTTCTCGTCGAGACGCTGCGGCGGGACGCCGTACTGCGCGAGCCAGGTCGCCTCCAGGGCCTTGGAGCCGCCCGCCTGCTGGGCGAGGGCGGCCCGCATGTCCTGGATGTCCTTGCGGGTGACGGTGACGTCGGCGTCCTGGGCGGCGCGGTGCACGACCTGGCCGAAGACCATGCCGTAGAGCGTCTCGCGGGTGAGGCCGCCGGTGGTGGCGATGGCCCGCACGTACTGTGCCTGGTCCTGGACGGCCGCCCGCTGTGCCACGCGCACCTCGTCGACCCGGCTCTGCAACTGCGCGACGGTGATGCGCTGCCCGCCGACGACGGCAGCCGCGCCGGGATGCGCCTCGCTTCCGCAGGCGGTCAGGGCGGGGGCCGCGGCGGCGATCACGGCGGTGAGGACGAGCGCGGTGCGACGGCGGCGGTGCAAGGGAGCCTCCCGAGGAGATTGTGCGACGGTGCACAAAGTCTTGCGGTGATCGATGTTAGGCAGTGGGTCGCCTGTGGCCAACCCATTCGACCAACGATTCACGAGGACTTCGGGCACCGGCACGCACCGGCACGCACGCGTGCGCTAGTGCCGCATCAAGCAACGTTGGCCCTGTCGACGACCGCGCGTAGGCGCCGGTCGTCGGCATGGCGGTTTCGCCAGATGATGTAGCGGCGGAT